>CP073345.1 GCA_024397875.1 Amphritea atlantica | reverse complement strand
TGGCATGCGTCCTTCCAAGGCCCGGTTAATCCAGTCGATTTCCAGTTGATCGCGCTCCGGATCCAGGCGTACCTGTTCATTGAGGTCGCCACCGTAGTGTTCCGGGCTGATGTCGTCGCCGCCGCCAATAATCAGCGCATCCAGCGGTTTCCCGGACCAGGAATGGCGCACACTCAAGCGTTCGGGCCGGGCTCCGGCCAGAAGCAGGGCGATGCGCGTACACCACCACGAGGGTGACCAGCGCCGGGCGTTTCCGGTTACGCCCACCCGCGGTCGCTGAGCCATTGAGAAATGTCCTTTTGCCAGGTTCTGCGGCTGACGCCTATCAGTGGGCGGGAGCGTTCCATAAACCGCTCGGTAAGGGTCTGGATAGCGATCGGATCTGCTGCCAGCTGTTCCACAACGCACCACAGATTCCAGCTGCTGGCGAGGCTCCAGTCGTCACATTCCATCATGCAGTTAGGGAGCCGGTAGTGGAAGGTGGGTCGGGCTTTGATTTTGGGGTCATCCACCACTTCGCGTACCCGCGGTTCGTCAATTTCAGCCAGCAGCGGTAGCAGGTCGAGTGCCCGGTTGCGGGTTGCATTGTGCTTCAGGTATTGATCAAACAGAGTGTCCATATCGGGATTTGATTCGCCTAGCACAGCCTCAAGATAGGCTTCCGGGTACAGGTCGACGTAGGGGCTGAGCTTGCGCGTGGGATCCACCTCATGGGCGTCTACCAGCCACCACTGCAGCAGGGCGAAGGCTTTCAGATAACGGTCAATCGTGGCGGCATCAAGACTCGGGAGTTCAGGATTGATGTGCACACCATAGGCCGCAATCACGGAGTCGTCGGTGCCTTTCGCACCGGCTTTGCGCAGAGCAGCGACCAGCTCATCCAGCCGTTCGAGTTGGTCAAGCGGGATGGGCGGGCAGACTATTTCAAGGGGCACCACGTGTGAGGCGGCCTGCTGCAGAAACCCGACCCATTCGTGACCATCGTCCTGCTGCCGGGCTTCTTTGGCTTTACGTTTAAGGTAATCCCAGTCCAGCTCGATATTGAAGGTGCCAAAGTCGTCGGTCTGCAGGGACTGTTCGGCCGCGGAGTCCTTATTAAGCTTGCCGCCGAAGGTGTTGTGTAGTTGTTCGGCTGCCTGCTCAAGCGTAAGCCCGGTAAATTCCAGTTCAAAGCCAACGCGTCTGACAGCGCCGTCCGTGGTGGTCGTCTGAGGTGGAGATCTGAATTGCATTCATGCACCGCCGTTGCTGTGGATAAGCGCTAAGTATAGCTGAGGGTGTCTGAATTCTCAGGCCGTACTCATGTAGCGATGGATAACGGCGGACAGCTGTTGCCAGCGTTAAGCCTGAAGCCCCCCGGCCTCTTTGCTAACCTCGTCTGCGGTCGCACTTGAAAGCACTTTAGGGTGTGCGGATTAAACGCTAAAGAGCTATATCTTCCTGTGCCGGCTTATTCCTGGTGCCACAGCTGTTGATAGATCCGGGTTATCTCCTGCTGGGTTGGCATACATGGATGGTTGTGAATCAGGTCGGATGCGATGACCTGTTCGGTCATTTGTTCGAGATGTGTCTGAAAATGTTCTTGTTCCACACCGTATGCTGACAGGCCTGGGATTTTTAGCGCCCGGTATAGTGCTTTTAACTCATCAGTAAGTTTTGCGATGGCGACCTGATCACTATCATTATCGAGCGCTATGCCGATGGTTCTTGCGCAGGTCGCGTACCGATCCGGGGCCGACGGGGCGGAAAACGCTGTTATGGCGGGTAACAGCATCGCATTGGCAAGATGATGAGGCAGGCGACAAAAGCTTTGCAGCGTGTTGCTCATACTTTGTAACAGGGCGCCCGAGGTGATGGAAAAAGCGGTGCCTGCCAGGTTGGCACCCAGCATGACGGCTTGCCGCGCAGTGGTATTATGTTTCTGCAGCACCGCCGGACGCAGGTTTTGGATGATCAGGCGGATGGCTGTTAACGCTTGCTGATCGCTGTACGGCGTGGCTTTGCGACTGACGAACGATTCGATTGCCCGGGCTAATGACGCCAGCCCCGAATCGGCAATCATTCGTAAGGGGAGACTGCGATTCAGTTCAGAATCGACTATCACCGCAACCGGACTGAAGCCCAGGTCGGTGCAGGTTATCTGTGATTCTGCGTTGTTATCCTTAATAAAACTGTATTTTGACGTTTCAGATCCGCCGATGGCGGTCGGTATTGCGATAATGGGCAGACCGTCAGTCGATGAAGTGTGATAGCGGGTATCCAGAGACCTGAAGCCGGATTCTGCTACCCTGCCGATCGCTTTAGCGGTGTCGATTGTGCTGCCGCCACCCAGGGCGATGATGCAATCAAAAGGCTCGGGGTAAAGGTAGTTATTGCCGGCCAGCACTCTGGTTACGCCCGCGGTTATCGCAGTGATCGTCGGCTCTGAGGGTATTTCCTGAAAAACTTCGTGGCTGATACGATACGTATCCAGCAGTTGAGAGATGCGGGTGGCAATACCCAGACCGGCGATGGTTATATCGGTCACGATCATCGGGGTTCGATAACCCAGTGAGCGAAGAATATGCGGTAGCTCTGAGATCGCACCGTCACCAATCTGCATAATACGTGGAGATACGATACGATAAGACATGCAGTCCTCCTGAAAAGTAACAAGCGGGGACTCCCCCGCCTGTTTGGCGCGATTAACTTGGCAGGAACTCTTTACCCCAGGCCAGGCCCGCAATTTTGCGTTCAATCATCGACTCGATTTCAATCTCGCTGTAACCCACCGAGCTGAGTACTTCGCGGGTGGAATGACCGAAGCTTTCCGCGGGCGACACCGCTTTGATCCTGGCCTCAACAGGCCGGATGGCGTAATGATCTATCTGTGTCAGGCAGTGACCACTGGGATGATCAGGATGGATCGAGAAGGCATAGCTGCCCCGGTCGATACCCACGCAGCCATCGGCTACGCGGCTGTACTGATCGCGCAGGGTTTCGATCGAGTTAGGTTCTGCCGCTGCGATATCTGCACTGTGCAGAACATCTATCCAGTATGCGGTAGCGGCCTGTTTAAAGGCCGTTGTCAGGTAGTCTGAGATGCACTCAGCTTGAGTGATCTGCTCCAGACCCTCTACAGCGCTAAGTCTATTCAGCTCAGAGATATCTGAGTCGAGGAATATCCAGCCATCGCTGGTCTCGTAGAAATGGGACAGCTCGTGATTCCCCTGTACATTACGACCGGAGGGTTCATCGAATGGTGCCCGGCCTTCATAGTCGAACGCAAAGGGAATCTGGGCCAGGTTGGTAGCTGCTGACAACGATGTTCTGACACGGGATGCAATTCCGGTTTTGAGTTTGTGATAGATCGCCACGGCCATCCCCAGACCGGCAGCAAAACCACAGTTTACATCCAGTGTTCCCAGGTGGGCGTGCTCCTCAGGGGTGTCCGGACCGCCAAAGCGACTCATAATACCGCTGTTAGCCTGAATGATATCGTCGTAACCGATATAGTTGGTTTTGGGTCCCGGACGCGGGCCGCCAAGGCAGTCGAGGCGGCAGAACAGCACACCCGGATTTATGGCCTGCAGGCTGTCATGGTCCAGGCCCAGAGGTATCATCTGCCGGCTCGGTGCGTTGATCAGTACCAGATCGACTGAACGTACCAGGCGGTTGAACGCTTCGCGTCCCTCAGTCGTGGTGATATCAACCAGGGCTTTTTTCTTGCCCATGTCGGTCT
The DNA here is from genome assembly GCA_024397875.1 of Amphritea atlantica. Lineage (NCBI taxonomy): Bacteria > Pseudomonadati > Pseudomonadota > Gammaproteobacteria > Oceanospirillales > Oceanospirillaceae > Amphritea > Amphritea atlantica. The sequence goes on along the minus strand of CP073345.1, from coordinate 301,355 downwards.
GGAAGCTAAACAGGGTGCCGATCAAAGGATCATACAGTGGCGTAACCGGATCAAGCTTGATCACTTCGGCACCGAAACGGCTCAGGAAGGCGCCGGAGTGCGGGCCGGCAATCACATTGGTCAGATCCAGAACCCGCAGACCGTCCAGCCAGCCTTTGCCGGATGCCGGCTGAATAGCATTACCTACAGGGCGGGTGACCGTGTCTGCCTGAGCAACGGACTTCAGCTCTGCCAATGCCTCATCAAAGCTGACTTTTTTGCGTGGCCGTGGTGTCAGCATCTGCCCGGCATTATGTTCAAACCAGGTAAAGGGGCCCGGTTGTTTCATCAAGCCGTATTCCGGATCATCAACTTCAACGATCAGGCCAGCGGCATTGGTGTGTTCATCGTTAACCCATTCCTGGGTGGTGCGATGCGGTGCACCCGGAATCTGGCCTTCGCCAAAGGCCACGCCCCACTCCTCAGAGGTCTTGGTCAAAAAAGCCTTTTTCATTTTTGCAGAGATAATGTCTGCCCACTTTTTCGGCAGTGGATAAACTCCAATCGAGGTTTCCCCCTCCCATTCTGCAATCGGCTGGTGCAGATCTTTTACATCGGGCAAGCCTTCGGCGACCAGCTCATCATAGATTCCCAGAACCTGCAAAGCCCGTTTGGCATGGTTGCGGTGGGATGGGCAGACACAGTAGAACTTGCGACCATCGGCACACTCATAAGTGCGATAGAAAGGATCCAGATATTCCTGCAGATCTTCATAAGTGAGATCCATTTTAATGTTGTTAGCTTTGCGGTATTCGATCTCGTGCTCACGCATGGTTTTATAGCGATCGGGTAATCCATCGACAACATAGGAGTTGTAAGACAGGCCTTCCATAAGGGCAGCACTTACCGGAACTTCGATGCTGTCTCCACGTCCGGTTTTTTCCCGCTCCAGCAGGGCCAGCACGACTGAGCCAGCGGCCAGCGTAGTGGCGTAGGACGAGCCAAGCGGCAGAGGTGAGAAGCTGGGTTCAATACCCATGAGCACCCGGTTGAAACCCATATCGGTGAAAGCGCCAGAGGTGGCAGCCACCACCGCTTCGGTGGCTTTCCATTCACGCCGCAGTTCATCATTGCTGGCAAAACCCGGCACAGAGAGGGTGATCAATTCCGGGCGCTCAGCGCGTAACTGCTCGAAATCGATACCCAAACGCTGCATGACACCCGGACGAAAACTTTCAATAACGATATCAGCCTGTTCGATCAGCGACAGTGCTTGCTCCAGACCGCTACGGGTCTTCAGATCCAGGCTCAGACAGCTCTTGTTGCGGTTGAGAATGGCATTTGCCGGATGGTTCCATTGAGGCCCCTGAGGTGGGTCGATATGTATCACTGTGGCACCGAGATCTGCCAGTGTCATGGCTGCCGCTGGACCCGCAATCTGCTGGCCAAAGTCCACTACGCGGACACCGGTCAGGGGTAATTGGTTGTTATTATTCATCTCAATTTTCTTCCTAATCAGAAGCTGTTCCTGCCTGTAGCAACGCAAATCAAGGTGCGGAACGATCGGTTTCTACTATTGCATACGGAAATGCCGGTTTGTATTCAAAGCGATCATGGGTACGGTTGAGTGATCGCCTAAGACGACACCGGCCTGATCGCTGATAACGTTCCTCTGCCGACGGGACTGTTCGGCATGGGAGGGCTATCTGTTAGGAATGTTAGGAGTGAAGCAGGAGCGGAACCAGCAATAAAAAAAACCTCTTAGACATCATTTTTTTTATGTCTTTCGGTCTGGCTTGAAATGTACACAGCATATCTTCTTGTTTTTGTTGTAATTTATCTTAAATGGTCAGGAGTCACTCATCTATACATAAATATTTTATGGCCTAAGGGTGTTTTTTTTTTGCTTTTCAGCTCTGGGGGGATTCATAACAATGACAGTCGAATTGCTTCTGCAGCAGGTCTGGAAGAAGTGATCAATGCCACCGGGCTCGATTCAAAAACCTGAACCCTAAGCAAAGAGACGAACCATGAATAATAAATACAACAACATCGTCATACCGGTAGATCTGTACCACGAAAGCTCGTGGCGTTCAGCCCTGCCGGATGCAATCGAACAAGCGCACAGCAACGGTGCAACATTGCATGTTGTAACAGTTGTTCCTAATGCCGATATTCCCGCTATTGCGGCTCATTTACCGGATGGAATTGATGAGCATATCCGGCAGGAGGGCCTCGAATCACTCAATCAGTTGATTACACAGCAGGTTCCGGAAAATATTTCCGTTAACCCAATGGTTGGTCAGGGGAGCATTTACAAAGAGATTCTTCGTTTGGCGACTTCTGTTGATGCGGATCTGATCGTCATGGCATCCCATCGCCCAGAACTGAAAGACTACCTGATTGGTGCCAATGCTGCCCATGTCATGCGTCATGCTGATTGTTCCGTGATGGTAATACGCGAAAGGAGTGCGTCATGAATTATAAAGCGATGATGCCTGAAACGGGCCTGTTTGCCGGTACTCACCCCATTATGGCGATCGGCTCAGGTCTGCTGGTAATGGCGTTTGTGTTATTTACCGTTATCGATCCGGAATATGCCAATTCGATCTACAGTGCCGCTAAAGGGTATATTGCGTCAGACCTCGGCTGGTACTATGTGGGGATCATGAGTGCGTTTCTGTTTCTCTCCGTATGGCTGATATTTAGCCGTTATGGCGATATCCGACTGGGGAAAGAAGGCGAAAAGGCTGAGTTTAGCCGTTTCTCATGGTTTTCCATGCTGTTTGGCGCGGGTATCGGAATAGGTATCCTGTTCTGGAGTATTGCCGAGCCAATCTATCACTTTCAGAGTAACCCGTTTATCGCAGAAGGACAGGCGCAGACGGTAGAAGCTGCTCAGGCGGCTATGCGTATTGCTATCTTCCATTGGGGACTGCATGGCTGGGGATTATTTGCAGTCATCGGTCTGGCACTCGCCTATTTCTCGTATCGTAAAGGCTTACCCCTTTCTATCCGTTCGAGCCTGTATCCCATCTTTGGTGACAAGATTTACGGGCCTATTGGTCATGCAGCGGACCTGCTGGCTGTATTTGGTACCGTCTTTGGTATTGCTACCTCGCTGGGCCTTGGCGCGCAACAGATGAATGCCGGCCTGAATTACCTGCTCGGACTGGAAGTGTCTATCACCAATCAGATTATTCTGATTGCCGTTATCTCGGTTGTTGCTACCGCCTCCGTTCTTTCCGGCGTGAATAAGGGAATCCGGATTCTCAGTGAGCTGAATATGCAGCTGACGATAGTGATTCTGTTGCTGTTTGTCATCTTTGGACCAACTGCTTACTTACTTGGCTCCTTCTTCACCAATACCGGTGACTACCTGTTCCATGCAGTGGAGCTGGGTTTATGGGTTAATCCTGACCCTGAGAGTCAGTGGCAGGGCTGGTGGACTATTTTCTACTGGGGCTGGTGGATCGCCTGGGCACCTTTCTGTGGCATGTTTATCGCCCGTATATCTAAAGGTCGTACCATTCGTGAGTTTGTCCTGGGTGTGCTGCTGGCGCCGACTATACTGGCGACACTATGGATCACCATTTTTGGTAATACCGCGATGTTTATTGAGTTGTTCGGCAGCGGCGGTGTGACCGAGGCGGTTAACGATGATCTGACGATGGCGCTGTTTAAAACGATTGAACTGATGGGCAATGGTGAGCTGGTGACCATGCTTATGGCGGGTATCTGTACCGTTTTGCTGGTGACTTATTTTGTAACCTCGGCTGACTCAGCGACGCTGGTTATCTGTACGCTGATCTCCATGGGTGATGAGCATCCGCCGGCGCGTTTCCGGGTCTTCTGGGGTATGGCTATCGGTGCGGTTGCTGCAGTATTGCTGTTTGCTGGTGGACTTAAAGCCTTGCAGACCGCGTCTATTGTTGCTGCATTACCGTTCTCGATTGTGGTCATTCTCGCGGCTTTCGGCTTGTGTAAATCATTACGTGAAGAGCCGCTTCCAGGGACGCTGGCAGTTCCTCCTAAGAACCGTGCAAACGCTGTACTGACGGCCTCCGCCAGTGAAACCGATGTTGCTGTAACCGTTAACACATAACCGTTAACACAAAGCCGAACCGGACAGCGGAGCCATCTGGCTGCGGTGTCCGGGCAGTGCTTATTTATTGGATTCCCAGTCTGATGATGCTGGGATCTTAGACAATGTGGAGTTCTTATGTCTTCTCAAATAATTCTTCCCCGCGTAATGCAGGTTGGTGAAGGTGCAAGTCAGGAAATTCCGGCGATTCTCGCCAGTCTGGGCTGCTCCCGGCCACTGATTATTACCGACAAGATGATGGTTCAGTTGGGTTATGCCGGCAATATTCAAGCCTGTCTGGCAGCACAGTCCATTACCGCCGAGGTCTTTGATGACACGGTACCAGAGCCGACCGTCAGCTCTATTCAGGCGGGTGTGGATACTGTGCGTAATGGTAACTACGACAGTATTATCGCCCTGGGTGGCGGTAGTCCGATCGACAGTGCCAAGGCGATCGGTATTTTGGGTAAGTTCGGCGGCACGATGCGGGATTACAAATTCCCGCGTATCGTCAATGAGGAAGGTCTGCCGATTATAGCGGTACCAACCACCGCCGGTACCGGATCCGAAGTGACCCGTTTTACCATCATTACGGATGAAACCACTGACGAGAAGATGCTCTGTGTTGGTATCGGTTTTATGCCGGTCGCAGCACTGGTGGATTTCAGTCTGACACTGAGCCTGCCAGCGCGGATTACGGCGGATACCGGTATTGATGCGCTGACGCATGCAATGGAAGCCTATGTCAGTAAGAAGGCTAGTCCATACAGCGATAGTCAGGCACTTTCGGCGATGCGCCTGATCGGCCCTAATCTGCGTCGGGTGTTCCACGATGGCGCTGATAAAGCCGCCCGGGAAGCGATGATGCTGGGCTCAACACTGGCGGGGATTGCTTTTTCCAACGCTTCGGTCGCGCTGGTGCATGGCATGAGTCGGCCAATTGGTGCTGCTTTCCACGTGCCCCATGGCTTGTCGAATGCGATGCTGCTGCCTGCGGTCACCGAGTTCTCTATCCCTGAAGCCGCAGAACGCTACGCGGACTGCGCCCGGGCGATGGGCGTTGCCACTGAGCAGGACAGCACCGACGTGGCCAACAGTAAACTGATGGATGAGTTGCGGGCTCTGAACGACGAGCTGCAGGTGCCAACACCGGAGCAGTTCGGCATTGCTCGCCAGGAATTCTTTGACCTGATGCCGACCATGGCTGAACAAGCGCTGGCGTCAGGTTCACCGAATAATAACCCGCGCGTTCCCAGTGCCGAACAGATTGTCGAGATCTACAAGCAACTCTGGTAACGCCGAACTTAGCAATTGTCTCCCTATGCTATACCGGCAGGCGAAGTCCTGCCTGATTCAACTTTGAGGAAAATCACATGAACACAGTTGGACATCTGATCAACGGTCAAATTGTCACCGACGCAGCGCGGGTCCAGGATATATATAATCCTGCCACCGGCACCGCATCCAAGCAGGTCGCATTGGCATCTAAAGCCACCGTCGAAGACGCTATCGCTGCGGCTCAGGCTGCGTTCCCTGCATGGCGTAACACTCCGGCCATTAAACGTGCCCGGGTCATGTTCCGCTTTAAGGAACTGCTGGAACAGAATGCCGACCGCATCTGTGAGATGATCGGTGAAGAGCACGGTAAAATCAGCCATGATGCGGCGGGTGAGCTGCAGCGTGGTATTGAAAACGTTGAGTTTGCCTGTGGTATTCCGGAACTGCTGAAAGGTGAACACAGCAAAAACGTCGGTCCGAATATCGATTCCTGGAGCGAATTCCAGCCACTGGGTGTGGTGGCCGGTATTACGCCGTTTAACTTCCCGGCGATGGTGCCGATGTGGATGTTCCCACTGGCGATTGCCTGCGGCAACACCTTCATTCTGAAACCATCCGAGCGCGATCCAAGCTCCACACTGTTTATCGCCCAGCTGCTGCAGGAAGCAGGCTTGCCGGATGGCGTAATAAACGTGGTCAACGGTGATAAGGAAGCGGTCGATGTACTGCTGACTGATGAGCGTATCAAAGCGGTTAGCTTCGTGGGTTCTACACCGATTGCCGAGTACATCTATACCACAGCGAATGCCAATGGTAAGCGTTGCCAGGCGCTGGGTGGTGCGAAGAACCACGCGATTATCATGCCTGATGCCGACATGGATAATGCGGTAAACCAGCTGCTGGGTGCTGCATTTGGTTCATCCGGTGAGCGTTGCATGGCACTGTCTGTCGCCGTTGCTGTCGGTGATGCCGCTGCCGATGCACTGGTCGCTAAAATGAGCGAAGCGATGCAGACCCTGAAAGTGGGTGCCTATAGTGATAGCAGCAACGATTTCGGCCCGGTCATTACCCGTCAGCACCAGCAGAAAGTGGTGGGTTATATCGACAGTGCGGAAGCCGATGGTGCGCGGGTCGTGATTGATGGGCGTAACCCTCAGGTTGCCGGTTATGAAGAGGGCTTCTTCGTCGGTGCCACCCTGATTGATGGCGTTACCCCTGCCATGCAGAGTTACCAGGAAGAGATCTTCGGGCCGGTACTGCAGGTTGTGCGCGTCAGCAGCATGGACGAAGCGATGCAGCTGATTGACGATCATGAATACGGTAACGGTACCTGTATCTTTACCCGTGATGGCGAAGCTGCCCGTTATTTCTCCGATCACATCCAGGTCGGCATGGTGGGTATCAATGTACCCCTGCCGGTACCCGTGGCCTACCACAGTTTCGGCGGTTGGAAACGCTCTCTGTTTGGTGACCTGCATGCGTATGGTCCGGATGGTGTGCGCTTCTATAGCAAACGTAAGACGATTACTCAGCGCTGGCCTTCTGCGGGTGTGCGTGAAGGTGTTGAGTTCTCAATGCCAACCATGAAGTAACCAATAGTCACCGTATTGGCCACATATTCAGCGATGAGTATGTGGCCTTTTTTGCGTTATTCTTATATATAATAGATCCTCTGCGATATCTGTTTTTATAGGAAACACATTGAAAAAAAGATTACCGCCTCTCAACTGGCTGCGCTCTTTTGAGGTTTCAGCCAGGCATTTGAATTTTACCCAGGCCGCCACTGAGTTGAATATGACTCAGGCGGCGATCAGCCAGCAGATAAAAGGACTCGAATCGCAACTGGGGGTAACCCTGTTTAAGCGTTTACCCCGGGGGCTGGAACTGACCGAGGCGGGTATGGCCTATCTGCCCGCAGTGCATGAATCGATTCAGCGTCTGGCCGTCGCGACCGATGAAATTTTCGGTAAGGGGCGTACCCGCTTATTGACGGTCAGAACTAATCTGGTTTTCTTTACGACCTGGCTGGCGCCCAGGTTGGGGAAATTTCGTAAACTGCATCCAGACGTTAATTTGCGCTTCAGCAGTAATATCTGGCCCGATGAGCGGGAAAAGGATACGGATCTGAAGATCCGCTATGGTCAAGGCAACTGGCGCGGCTTCAGGTCTGACCGTTTATCCTGGGATGAGTTGATCCCGGTCTGTAGTCCTGTACTTGATAGTGGCAATGCACTACCGGATAATCCGGCTGCACTGGCTGAACATGACCTGTTGCATGTGGTGGGCTATGAAGAGGGTTGGGGATACTGGCTCAGTCAGACAGGCCATCAAGAGGTTAAATCTGATCAGGGTCTACAGTTTGATACACTGATAACCGCACTGGAAATGGCTGCTTGCGGGCAAGGCATCGCGCTGGGACGTACAGCGCTTGTCGCTGGCATGATTGAATCGGGTCGTCTGGTTGCTCCGCTCAAAGAGCGGGTACCTACGTCGGAAGCCTTTTATCTGGTATCTCCCGATAATCAGTATGAACATCCCCATGCAGAAACATTTCGTGCCTGGATCATTGGCGAGGCGGAACTGGGACGGGAACAGATTATTCCCCACTTTACTGAATAAGTTGCTGATGGACGGGTTCCAATGGTTATCAGCGGAACGCGTGACAAGCCAGTTACCGGAAAAGGCAACCAACGATGGTTGCCTGCATAAAGCCCCATTGTTTGCACGGCAACTGATAGTGACCGACACAAAATGTTCCGATTCAGGTGTCGAAGTCTATGTCACCTTTCAGGAATCAGGGAGGACTACAGTGGCTCGAATATAATCGGGCTAGATTGATGACATTCAACTCGCTGAACCTGTATAAAGCCTGCAAAGGATTATTTTTGATCGCCGCAGCATGTCCGCCTCGAGCGAGTCAGAGCGTCTTCGAACCGGATTCGGTTATATGTCGTTGTATGACTGACCCGGGGGCCATCGTCTAAAAAGACTATGCTGTAATGGCCTTCGGTCATTGTTGGACCTCCGGAGAGTACTTATTTTAATAGAGCCCCGCTTCTCTTCTGCAGAGAACCGGGGTTTTTTTGTGTCTGTATGTTGTTGAAGAGCAGCCTGAATTGGGTGATTTTGTTCTATGACGCCTTAATTTGTATTCAATATATTAATATTTTGTGTGCATTCTCTGCACTATAAGTAAACATTTTTTGTAATCAGGTCTCGGTATCCGCCTTACAATGATGCGCTGCGGCTCACGATGTGAGCGGGGCGGATCTTGAAAGTTTGTTTTTTAACTCACTGTTTGTAAAAGAGATTAAAGTTAATACTCTGTTTTTCTGACCACTTGGCCAGGTTTTTGCTGAGGTAGTGCTAATCAGTCCTGTCGGACGGTTTAAATTTATTCAACGATGTAATGGGATGATGACCACTATGAAACGCACACTCGCACTGGCCGCGCTGACCACAAGCGTATTTATTGCTACTCCTGCTTCTGCAGAGATGCTCTGGACCAATACCAGTCTCAGTTATCTGAAAGGTGACGATTACAAATTCACACCGACCGGCAATATGGATGTCGTAACGCTGGAAAATGCGACCGGGCATAACTGGGGCGATACCTTTTTGTTTATCGATCGCACCCTGCCTGAAGACGGGGACAGCAGTTATTATGGCGAGTTTTCTCCACGCCTGAGTCTGGGCTATCTGAGCGGTAGTGATCTCTCCTTTGGGCCGGTTAAGGATGTTTTCCTGACCGGCACCTGGGAAGCGGGCGATGGCTTCGATAACTATCTGTATGGTCTGAGCATTAGTCTGGATGTGCCCGGTTTCCGATATTTTAATGCCAGTGTTTATAAGGCCTATAACGATCTTGCTGATAATGATGAGCAGCTGACGCTGACCTGGGCATATCCGATCGAAGCGGGAAACCAGGAGTTTCTGATCGACGGTTTCCTTGACTGGAGTACCAGCAGCGATAGCAATGAGTCTGAGATGAACTTCACCCCTCAGATTAAATGGAATGCCGGTAAAAATCTGGGATTGAAATCGCCGCTCTATGTGGGTGTCGAGTATGCCTACTGGAACAACAAGTACGGTAGTACTACCGATGAACGTTGCGCTTCTCTGCTGCTGAAATGGCACTTCTGAGTATATATTTAAATAGACGCAGGGTGCTTCAGCCCTGCCGTTCGAAGGAGGCCTTATGTCGACACAGCACTCTAACGACCTGATCTATCCGCTGGACGCTGTCCCCGGAGTCCTAGAATCAGGCTTCGCGGCTTTACAGCATGTTCTGGCAAGCTTTATCGGTATTATCACCCCGACACTCATTATTGGCGGGGTGCTGGGGTTGGGGGAGCATGTCCCCTATCTGATCAGCATGGCGCTGATCGTGTCCGGTGTGGGCACCATTATTCAGGCTAAACGCCCGCTGGGAATGGGAGCCGGGATGATCTGTGTGCAGGGCACCAGCTTTGCGTTCCTCAGTTCGGTACTGGCGGCAGGCTTTATCGCTAAAGGGCAGGGCGGTGGTCCCGATGAGATTCTCTCCCTTATCTTTGGGGTCTGTATGCTGGGCGCCTTTATTGAGATTTTTCTCAGTCAGTTTATCCATAAACTGAAGCGGGTGATTACCCCTCTGGTCACTGGTATCGTGATTACGATTATTGGCACGAGTCTGATAAAGGTGGGTATGACCGATCTGGCGGGTGGCTTTAAAGCTGAAGATTTTGGTGATCCGGTTAATCTGCTGCTGGGCGGTATTGTGCTGGTTAGCATTATTGTCCTGAACCGCTCCAGCAATAGCTGGGTCCGTCTGTCATCCATCGTGATCGGTCTTGTGATCGGGATGATCATCGCCGGATTTATGGGCAAGATCAGTTTTGCCAATCTTGGCAGTCTGGCCGCCATCAGTATCCCTGTTCCCTTTAAATATGGTTTCTCTTTTGACTGGAGTGCATTCCTGCCGATTGCGCTGATCTATATGATTACGGCGATAGAGTCGACCGGTGATATTACGGCCAACTGCATGGTTTCCAAGCAGCCTATCGCGGGTGAGGAGTATATCTCCCGGGTCCGGGGAGGGGTGTTCGCCGATGGCTTTAACTCATTTCTGGCGGCGGTGTTTAATACTTTTCCCAATACCACTTTCAGTCAGAACAACGGTGTCATTCAGTTAACCGGTGTGGCCAGCAAACACATCGCCCTGTATATCGGTGGGATTCTGATACTGCTGGGACTGTTCCCCATGATAGGCGGTGTTTTGCAACAGATTCCAAAACCGGTATTAGGGGGCGCAACCCTGGTGATGTTTGGTACCGTTGCGGCTGCCGGGATTAAAATCATCGCATCTGAAAACCTCGACCGGCGCAAACTGCTGATTATGGCGGTTGCCTTTGGCATGGGGTTAGGGGTCACCATGACACCGGGTTTGCTGGATCAGCTACCCAGGATGGTTCAGAGTGTCTTTAGCTCCCCGATCACAACCGGAGGTCTGGTTGCGATTATTCTCAGTCTGGTATTGCCGGAAGAAACCGTCGAGGAGTAAATCATCTGATCTCTTAAGCCCTGCTAATCTCTGTTGCAGCGTTAGCGGGGCTTTTTTATGCTCCCGGGAAACCGAGGGGCTGACCGGATTTACAGGCGGCTGCGCTATGGATCGCAGCAGCAGGCGTTTGGCGCACTTTCATTGTGCACTTGCACCATTTAATAGCGATTATTGAGTTTTTCCTAATGGGGTTTGTTTTTAAGTTCTTGTTTTTGTTTGTTTTATTTTTATTTGGTACTAATTCTGCAGTGATCTGTTTGTCGTAGCTGGTATGCGGCGCATACAACTTAGAAAATTCGGACAAAGGCGTCCATTCCTTATCACTTGAGGTGGTAGAGGGGTGGGCGCTTTTTTTTTCGCAGGACGCAACTGACCGATTTGAGAGAAAACTTTACTTAATTAAATGAGGCAAAACTATGGCTTACTTAGAACCGAGTGAGTTTGCGACCAAAATGGTCGACTCAGGTGAACAGAAAATCTTTATGTCCACCAAAGACACTTATATCCGGGCTTTTATGGCGGGCGCGATTCTGGCGTTAGCAGCTTTTTTTGCCATCACTGTAGCCGTTAAAACGGGTATCCCACTGATAGGTGCGCTGCTTTTCCCCGTTGGATTTATCATGCTTTACCTGTGTAAGTTTGACCTTCTTACAGGTGTATTTACACTGGTTCCTCTGGCGCTGATTGATAAACGTCCTGGCTGTACCATGAGTGGCCTGATGCGTAACTGGGGTCTGGTATTCCTCGGTAACCTGTCTGGCGCACTGATGGTTGCTTTCTTCGCTTCGTTTATTCTGACTTATGGCTACCAGACAGATGGTGGTGTGCTTGCTGAAAAAGTAAGCAAGATAGGTGAAGCCCGAACACTTGGCTATCAGGCTCAGGGTGTTGGTGGGTGGTTTACAATCTTTATTCGCGGCATGCTGTGTAACTGGATGGTGTCCATGGGTGTTGTTGGTGCGATGATCTCTACTTCTGCGGGTGCTAAAATGGCTGCGATGTGGATGCCGATCATGCTCTTCTTCTTCATGGGCTTTGAGCACTCAATTGTTAACATGTTCCTGTTCCCGTTCTCTATGATCATGGGTGGTGACTTCACTGTCATGGAATACCTGATCTGGAACGAGATTCCAACGGCTCTGGGTAACCTGGCGGGTGGCTTCCTGCTGGTGGGTCTGCCTCTTTACCTGACGCACGTGAAAACCAGTAAAGAGCGGAAAGTCGCTGGAGTTAAAACTGTAGCGGCTCTGTAATCTTCCTATTACTGCCCGACAGTTACCTGAATCCCGGTGGTCTTTCTGACCGCTGGGATTTTCTGACTGGATATTTGGTTAATATATTCCCTCGAGCAACCAGAGTGCTTCGGTCATGAATTCGCATCTAAAAATAACCACAGGTCAGTTCAGTGATAAAGGCTTAAAGGCGCTGAACCAGGACTTTCATGGCGCCTATATTCCTAAAGAACCTCAGCTCAGCCTGAAAGGTGTTGCTCTGGCTCTTGCTGATGGTATCAGTAGCAGTGATGTCAGCCAGATCGCCAGTGAGACGGCTGTAAAGAGCTTTCTCAGCGATTATTACTGCACTTCCGATGCATGGTCAGTGCGTACGTCTGGCGAACGTGTGCTGGGATCTATCAATGGCTGGTTATTCTCACAGACACAGCGCTCAGAATATCGTTTCAACAAAGATAAAGGTTATGTCTGTACCCTGAGTGCCGCCGTTTTCAAAGCTTCCAGCCTGCATATTTTCCATATTGGCGATAGCCGGATCTATCGTTTACGCGGCGATGGTATGGAAACGCTGACCAAGGATCACCGCGCCTGGATTTCTAAAGAGAAGAGTTATCTCAGTCGTGCATTAGGCATCAGTATTGATATGGAACTGGATTATCAGGTCTCCACCCTGCATGAAGGAGATATCTATCTGTTATGTACTGATGGTGTGTATGAGTTCATAGAAACCCCGTTTATTTTTCAAGCTCTGCAGGACTATGCTGATGACCTCAATAAGGCCGCAGAGATCATTGTTAAGCAGGCAATGGGAAATGGCAGTGATGATAACCTTACCCTGCAGATTGCGCGGGTAGACCAACTGCCACAACAGCTCGAAAGTACGTTAAAGCAACAGGTAGAGGAACTGGAGCTACCGCCTTTGTTACATGCTCGCGAGGTGTTTGACGGTTACCTGATCTTGCGAGAGCTACATGCGAACAGTCGTAGTCATGTTTACCTTGCTGAAGATTCCGACACTAATACCCGGGTTGTTATAAAAATTCCGTCGGTGTCTCAGAGTGATGACCCTGCCTATCTGGAACGTTTTCTGATGGAAGAGTGGGTTGCGCGACGTATCAATAGTGCCCATGTTATGAAGGCAGGCTTACAAAGCCGAAAGCGAAAATATCTCTACACGGTGACTGAATATATTGAAGGTCAGACACTGGCCCAGTGGCTGATCGATAATCCCGATCCTGATATTGAAACTGTCCGGATTATGATCGAACAGATAGCGCTGGGTTTGCAGGCGATGCACCGTAAAGAGATTCTGCATCAGGATCTGCGCCCTGAAAATGTGATGATCGACAGTAATGGCACCGTGAAAATTATCGATTTTGGTGCGGTTCATGTTGCCGGTATTGTTGAAGCTGAAAATACCCTGGAACAGACCGGGCTTCCCGGTACGGCGTTGTATATGGCGCCGGAGTATTTTGTCGGGGAAGTCATCTCTACCCGGTCTGATCTCTTTTCGCTGGCGGTTATTGCTTACCATATGCTCTCGGGGCGTTTTCCCTATGGCAGTCAGGTAGCAAAGTGCACAACTGCGGCAGCACAACGAAAACTCTCTTATCAGTCGGTACTTGATGAGGAAAAAGCGATTCCTAACTGGATCGACGTCACGTTGCAGAAAGCGCTGCAGCCAAACCCCTACAAACGCACCGCAGAAATCTCCGAATTTGTTTATGACCTGCGTAAACCTAACCACAACTATCTGCGCCGCAATCAGCCACCACTGATAGAGAGAAATCCTCTGCTGTTCTGGAGATCGGTCTCTTTTCTGCTAACACTGGTGGTGTTGTTTTTGCTGGTGCAACTCAACAATCAATGACTACTTAAATGAAACCTGAGGAGTGACCTATGATTAGCAACCGGGAAGAAGTCACCGCCGCTATTATGGCTGCGAAAGTCGGCAAAGGCATTAAATGGAGTGAAGTGGCCGACGCGATAGGCCTGTCGAAAGAATGGACGACGGCCGCATGTCTGGGCCAGATGGCCTTAGATAAGGAGCAGGCCGCGACGGTGGGCGAGCTGTTTGGTCTGAGTGATGAGGCGATCGCCTGGCTGCAGATTACCCCATATAAGGGCTCTTTGCCGACCGAGGTGCCGACCGATCCGCTGATCTATCGCTGGTATGAGCTGGTGAGTGTCTACGGTATGACGATTAAAGAGCTGATCCATGAAGAGTTTGGCGATGGCATCATGAGTGCTATCGACTTCTCAATGGATATTCAACGGGAACCCAATCCCAACGGCGACCGGGTGAATGTCGTCTTTTCGGGTAAATTTCTGCCCTATAAAACCTATTAACTTTTCTGTCAGGGGCTGGATTGTCAGGCCGGTTCTGTCTGGCAGATAACCCGATTACGCCCCTGATCTTTTGCATGGTACAGGCAGATATCTGCCTGTCGCATCAGATGGTCCCGGTTATCTCCCTCTGAAGGAACGCCGCCGACCACGCCAATTGACAGGGTCAGCGTATCGGCAGCATCACTATCCTGATTTTCTATGGCTAATAAGGCAATTGATTCGCATATCGATTGAGCGAAGCTGCGACCGTCTTCAGGACTATCGGTGATGGAGATAATAGCGAACTCTTCACCCCCGAGTCGAAACGCCCATTGATCTGATCCTTGACACAGTGCCAGCAGTTGCTGACCAACCTGACGTAACGCAAAGTCTCCACTCGCGTGGCCATAACGGTCATTGAGTCGCTTAAAATAATCGATATCCAGTAACAAAAAATTGAACGATTTTTGCGCCTGTCGGGCCCGCTGCTGCTCGCTGTCAAATATCGTTTCTAAATGTCGGCGGTTAAACAGTCCGGTGAGCTGATCGGTAATCGACAGCTGTTCCAGCTTTTGATTGGCCTGTTTTAACTCTGCCTCGGCTGCCATCCGGGCCTGACGTTCCCGCATCAGATTGAGTGTCCGCGAGGCGAGACCGTCATACATATTGAGCACGATATCGATGAGTAAGTTGGCGGAACCATCCATCTGCTGATCGGCACGCTGTTTTGCCTGAGTAAGCGAGTCGCCTGACGTGAGCGCACGGACCGCCAGCGCCATCCGTTTGTCATCATCGATAATATGAAACGCCAGCCAGCGGGTCAGGAAACGGAGAATATTTTCGACTATTTCGTGGAGCGGCTTGTCGGCGTCTTTTTCCTGAATAGCCCGAATGGCAGGCAGAAAGGATGCATGATTTTGCTGATGTGATGCCACCCAGTCATCATCCTGAAAGGTTTCCTTCCAGATAGCCTCTTCGGCGGTAAAGTGAAAGTCGGCATAGTTGGCCAGATCGCTGAACGCTTCGCTGACCTCAAGCGGTTCTTTATGTATGAGCGTGTTAACCAGGCGATTTATCAGCACAACCAGCTGCTTATGCTGTTCATCTATGGCGGGAATGCCTACTTCAAACCCCGGATTCCAGGGGAATACTTCAAAGTAATCGAGCTCGGACTTGTTGTGCATTTGAAACCACTTTTTTCGATAAAGCCTGTGGGCTGAATATTTTTACCAGAAAGAGACATCCGTGGTTTCTAATCTGAAGACAAAACAAATAACGTGCAGTTAGCATTATGTTAACAGATCCGGGAGATTAAAAAATATGGCTCTTTAGGTTAGGTGCGTGTTGCTATTTTCCGGTTGCTGCCGGATTCCGGAAATAAAAAAACACCGCCGAGCGGTGTTTTTGAATACGATTCGTTGGCCTGGAGTGATTAACCGACGATACCTACACCATGGTCAACATAGTGGATACTACCGGAGGTTCCCTTTGACAGATCACTCAGGAAGAACATCGCGGCATCGCCAACCTCTTCAATCGTTGGCAACTGATGGTCAACCGCTTTGTGCTGGTTGTATTCCAGCATGGTGGCGAAATCTTTAATCCCTCCCGCCGCCCGGGTTGCAATGGTCCCGGGTGAGATACAGTTTACCCGGATATGCTGTGGACCCAGGTCCCGTGCCAGATAGCGGGTTGCGGCTTCCAGTGCGGCTTTTGCACAGCCCATAATGTTGTAATCTCCGGTGGTCAGAGCACTGCCCAGATAGGAGAAGTTGATCATGGAACCTCCCTCTTTCATTAGCTTTTTAGCGAAAGAGGCCATATGGATGAAGGAGAAGCAGGAGACATCCATCGCCTGGGCGAAGCCTTCACGGGAGCACTCGGAGATCGGTGCATGCAGGTCTTCCAGTGGACAGAAAGCCAGCGAATGAACCAGCCCGTCCAGAGAGCCCCAGGCCTCTTCAATCGCTTTAAACAGATCAGCCATCTGCTGCTCCTGAGTCACATCAAGCGGCATGATAATTGACGCTTCCAGCTCTTCGGCCAAAGGACGGACAAAGCGTTCAGCCTTATCATTCAGATAGGTGATTGCCAACTCGGCACCCTGTTCATGCAGTTTTTTTGCAACGCCGTAAGCGATGCTCTTGTCGTTGGCAATTCCGACTATAAGAACTTTTTTTCCGGCCATCAATAAGTTTGACATATTGGCTCACCCTGAATAATTAAATCAATAAGTTAAGTTACGCGAAACTGATTTCAGTATTATGAAAGGTTGCTGTTGTAGGCATCAGTGGATATCGCTTTAAGGTTTTGTGCTTTGCACAATTGCTGGATCCATTATATCGACTAAAGTCGAAACTTGCTGGCGCAAAGACAGTTAAAGTGGGTGAGCGGTTGTGGCGGATGTGTGACAAACAGGTGTGGCAAGCCTGAACCGGGGGATCTTTCGGGCAGGCGGAGATAGCGGACGGATGTTTTGTACCCTGGTTAGACCAGCGACGCTGGTGGGTATTGCTGACGACCGCGCTTAATCGCCCCGGGCTGTGCCCTCTCTGCGGGGGTCAACAGCGCTTTCCCAGGAGCCATCGGTCTGGCGGAAAAAACCATGCAGTCCGCTGTTCAGGTCTCTGATCTTAATTTCGTGCCCCAGTGCTTGCAGTGGTTCAGCAAATTGCTCAGCAGAGGTTCCGGCCTCCAGTTCCGTCACACCGTTGCGGTTAACCACATGGGGGGAATTAAACGCCTGTTGCAGGGAGGTATCTGAACTTAGCTTAAGGTATAGGTTTTTCGCCACATAGCTGATAATTCTACTGCCTCCGGGAGAGCCCAGTGCCGCAATTAAGTGGTTGTCCTGATCAAACACCATCATCGGCGACATCGAGCTGCGCGGACGCTTACCGGGTTGAACCCGGTTGGCAACCGGTTTGCCATCGGCCTCTGCAACAAAGGAGAAGTCGGTCAACTGGTTGTTCAGCAGGAATCCCCCGGCCATCAGCGTGGAGCCGAAAGCCATCTCAATACTGCTGGTCATGGAGACGGCGTTGCCCCAGCGATCGACGATGACAAAGTGACTGGTGCTGGGTAGTTCCGGCGAGCGGTCATCCGCCCGGCTGATTTTGGCCGGTAGTTCTCCGGGGTGGGCTTTGTCCATATCCTTCAGGGGCGAGATCAGCTTACTGCGCTGTTGCAGGTATTCATCATCCAGTAATTCATCCACCGGTACCTGAATAAAATCACTGTCGGCCAGGTAGCGGGCCCGGTCGGCATACGCCAGCCGGCTGGCCTGACTCAGCAGGTGGTAGAAATCAACAGTGTCCGCAGTCAGCGGCTGTTGCTCCGCAAGCTCCATTAAGCGCAGTATCTGCAGGGTTGTGACTCCGCCGGAGGTGGGCGGCGGGAAACCACACACCCGATACTGCCTGAAAGGACGACAGATCGCCTGGCGTTCCACTGCACGGTAATCTTTCAGGTCGCTTTGCTCAAGCTTACCCGGGTTGTCTGATGCCTGTTTTACCGCGGCGACAATCTCTTCTGATAGCGGACCTTCATAAAGTGCGGATGCACCCCGTTCAGCGATCTGACGCAGGGAGCCGGCCAGCCGTGGATTGGTCAGCTGATAACCCACTGGCAACGGCTCGCCCGCGGGCGTAAAGAAATACTCCCGGGCCTGTGGATAACGTCCCAGGCCGGGATTCATCTTGCTTGCCAGCAGCTGATGCAACCGGGGAGACACAGTAAACCCGGATTCTGATTGCTCAATGGCATCACTGAATAATGAAGCCCAGGGCTGCTTTCCATATTTTTTCTGGCTGAGTTCCAGCATTGCCAGTACGCCGGGAGTACCGACTGAACGGCCTCCCACCATTGCGTCCCACCAGTCCATTGGAGACCCTTCCCCGGTCATAAACAGGTTTTCATCTGCGCTGGCCGGGGCGGTTTCCCGACCATCAAATGCGCTGAGCTGCTGCTTGCTGTTATCCCAGTAGAGCATAAATGCGCCGCCGCCGATCCCCGAGGATTGAGGCTCAACCAGTGTCAGCATCGCCTGCACGGCAACCGCGGCATCTGCTGCGCTTCCTCCCTGCTGCAGCACTTTATAGCCTGCCTGAGTGGCGAGAGGGTGGGCGGTTACAACCAGTTGATGGCGGGCCGATATCTGTTTTTGAGTGAGTATTCCGGTGGCTGACTCTGGCGCTAAATCTTCGTTGACGGCAAAGGCAATCGTTGGCAACAGGGCGATGATAGTCAGAATGACAGAGAGAAAACGTGTCCGCATATGAATTCCCGGGGTGTAATCATGTATTACAGGATAGAGCTGTAGCCATAATTAAAGCAGAAATCATAAGTAAAACGAGCCTTTTTTACTAATTTGCATCATGTAAGTTCGTCGGCGCTCTTATATCAAGAGAGTTTTTATGGTTTTATCGATATAAGAAAATAATGGCTAAGAAGGGTTGGCTATAAGCGGTGTCTGCTAACGGATACGCTGAAGGCTGGCAGAGAGTATCCGTTCTGTGTACAAATCAGTTAAAGGAGTCGGTGTTCGGGCCGATAACTTGCCAACGGACGGTGAATTGGAGAAAAGACCTTGTCTATAGCAGTGAAATCAATCTTCAGTGCGGAGAAAGATGCCAGAACGATCAGAATCGTATTACTGAATGATCATGAAGGTAAGGCTTTGGTTCTGTTACCCGCCAGTATGCTATTAAATCTGGTTAGCATCTGGAAGCATTCCGGACGGCATCTGCAACCGGTCAGAGGCCGGGATGCGATTAAGTTTTTTAGTCAGACGGCGTTGAAAGCGGTAGCGGGTCAGGAAAAGCTGTTTCAGCTGCCGGTTTTTATTGATCAGTCGCTGACAGATTGCGAGCGTTTTAATGTGGTTGAGTCCTATACCGGACTGGCATTTGAAGCTCAGAAAGAGTGGTTTAAGGACAATCTTTCACAGTGTGTTCTGGGTATGACCCCGCAGATGATTGACAAATCTCAGTCCGGGGGGGCAGATGAACAGGTGATTACCCGGGCCGTAGAACGCTTTACCACCCTGCGTATTCAGCAACGACTGGAGGATACGCTCGGATTGCCGCCGTTTCCGCCATCAATGAAACGTCTGGTTGAATTGCGTTCAGATCCATCTGCAGGTATCGATGATCTGATTCCTGTAGTGCGCGGGGATGCCAGCCTGGCGGCTCAGGTGATGAGCTGGGCGGCATCGCCCTATTATGCGGCACCTGGTGAGATCCATTCAGTTGAAGATGCAGTGATTCGCGTGCTGGGCTTTGATCTGGTGGTGAATCTGGCGCTGGGGGTGGCAATGGGTAAGACGCTGAATGTCCCCGATGATACGCCACGTGATGGTGTGCCTTACTGGCAGCAGGCTGTATACACTGCGGCTGCGGCGGAGTTGGTATGTAAGAAGATGCCAGCGGAGATCAGGCCGAAGCCGGGACTGGTCTATCTGGCCGGGTTGCTGCAAAATTTTGGTTATCTGATTTTAGCCTATCTGTTTCCGCCACATTTCTCACTGCTGTCACGTTATATTGAGGCAAACCCTCATATGGCGCTGGAGTTTATTGAAAAGCACGTGGTGAATGTAACCCGGGAGCAGATTGGTAGCTGGCTGCTGGAAAGCTGGGGGCTGCCTGAGGTGGTTATTGACGCGGTTCGCTATCATAATGACCTCAGCTATGATGGGCAGGCCAGTGATGAAGCTAAGCTGATCTATTGCGTGAACCGGGCGTTGCGCAGTCATGGACTGGCGGATGGCCCGATTGAGGCGGTTGCTGACAGTATTCTCAGTGAGCTGAGACTGACTCAGGCAGATATTGATGGCGCAGTTACGACTATTTCAGAGAGTCGTGGTGAGCTGGATTCGTTAGTGCATACTATCATGCACGCGCATTGATAGCAGGGCGTGCAAGGACGACAGCTATTAAAGGCTCTTGTTTCAGGAGCCTTTTGGTCAGCTTGCTGATTCGCTCTCCAGTTGTTCCAGTTCTTCCAGCTTTTCCATCCACTCAGTCTCAATCGCTTCTGCTTTCTGTTGCAGCTCACCCTGTTGTAGCAGCAGACCTTTAAGCTGTGTCCTGTTGTTTTCTTCATACAGACTGACATCCGTCAGCAGGGTTTCCAGCTGTTGCAGTTCCGCCGTAATTTTGTCCAATCCGGCTTCCAGCGTCTCAATCGCTTTGCGTAGTGGTCGCAGGGCGCTGCGGCGTTCAGCTTCAAGGCGTTTCTGCTCTTTTTTCTCGGCGGCACTGAGGGAGCGGTTTTCTCTGGGCTCTTCGATAACCTGATTCTGATTACGGCGTTGCGCTGCCAGCCATTGCTGGTAGTCATCCATATCGCCGTCAAAGGGGGTCACCTGACCGTTCGCGACTAAGAGAAACTGATCCACTGTATTACGCAGCAGATGTCGGTCATGGGAGACCAGAATCAGAGCACCATCGAAGTTTTGCAGCGCCAGTGTCAGCGCGTGCCTGACCTCGAGATCCAGATGGTTGGTGGGCTCATCGAGCAGTAGCAGGTTGGGGCGTTGCCAGGCGATCAGCGCCAGCGCTACCCGGGCTTTTTCACCGCCGGAGAAGCGTTTGACCGGTTCCAGTGCCCGATCACCATTGAAGTCGAAACTACCCAGGTAGTTGCGAATCTCCTGATCACTGGCCTTTGGCGAGATTCGCTGTATATGCAGGGCCGGAGAGGCTTCCAGGTCCAGCGCCTCGAGCTGATGCTGGGCAAAATAGCCGATCTTCAGGTGCTCACCCGCTTTATAAAGTCCGTTTATCAGCGGCAGATCCCGGGTCAGGGTTTTAATCAGAGTCGATTTACCCGCGCCATTGGGGCCCAGCAGGCCGATACGGTCACCGGGTGACAGAGTCAGGTTTACATTTTCCAGAACCGCTTGTGTGTAACCCAGCTGGCACTTGTCCAGACTCATCAGCGGGAAGGATATCTTGTCCGAAGACTGAAATGTGAAGCTGAATGGACTGTCCACATGGGCCGGCGCAATCAGCTCCATCCGTTCCAGCTCCTTAACCCGGCTTTGTGCCTGTTTGGCTTTGGTCGCCTTGGCTTTAAAGCGGCGAACAAAACTCTCTATCTCGGCAATCCTGACCTGCTGTTTCTCAAACTGCGATTGCTGCTGAGCGAGGCGTTCTGCACGACGTTTTTCAAAATCGCTGTAGCCCCCTTTATACAGTTCGGTTTTCTGCTGGTGCATATGCACAATATGAGTGCTGACTGCATCGAGAAAATCCCGGTCATGGGATATCAGTAGCAGGGTGCCCTGATAGTTGCGTAACCACTGTTCCAGCCAGATCGTTGCGTCCAGGTCGAGGTGGTTGGTCGGCTCATCCAGCAGCAGAATATCGGAATGACTCATCAGCGCCTGGGCCAGGTTAAGCCGGATACGCCAGCCCCCTGAGAAAGTGTTTACCGGGCGCTCCGCATCGCTGGTTGAGAAGCTCAGTCCGTTGAGTAACTGATGTCCGCGTGCCTCAGCGCTATAACCATTAATCGCGTCAAGCTGGGCATGTAGTTCACCGATCCGGTGATGATTGCCGGAGTGTTCTGCGTCGGTCAGCGCCTGTTGAATTGATCGCAGGCGCAGGTCGCCATCGAGCACATAATCAATGGCGCGCTGATCACTGTCAGCGACCTCCTGGGCCATATGGGCAATGGTCAGATTGCCGGGCAGTTGCAGGTCGCCCTCATCGGGTTGCAACTGACCAAGAATCAATTTAAAGAGTGACGACTTACCCACGCCGTTGGCACCGACAATGCCGACTTTCTGATTGGCGTGAATAGTTAGCTGCGCTCTGTCTAGCAGGCGCAGGTGTCCACGTTGTAAGCTAAGCTGGTTTAACTGAATCATGGCGGCGGATTTTATCACAGATGTCAGAAAATAATGTGTTTTGGAACTATGCAGTGGCGATCTATTCTACCCCTGCAACGGCCGAGCTTTGTCTGCGGTTGCAAAACCGCTATCAATTGAGTGTGAATTCTCTGTTGTTTGCGTTATGGCTGGCAGAACAGGGGCGGGTATTGCCGGCAACTCTGGATGACTCTCATGTCAGGGAATGGCGGGAAAATGTGCTTGAACCTTTGCGCTTGTTGCGATATCAACTGCGTCAGTCAAAGCAGTCACGGACAGAAGATGATTGTTATCAACAGTTGAAAAAAGCAGAACTGGCCGCAGAGAGAGTAGAGTCTGGGTTACTCTATGAGCTGAGAGAGCAGTGTCCGGATGTCAGCGGGGCTGGCGGTGAGGCTGAGGGGCTGAGTGACCTCAACATACAGGGTTATCTTAACCTCTGCGCGGCTGCCGGGTGTGAACCCGGTATGGCAGGGGATCTGCAGGCTCTTTTAAGGCAATTAGTTGATAAAGCAATCGGGTGCAGTGGTAATTAGCTGAACTTTTCAGTTTAATGGTTTACTAACAGCAGATAACTGACCTCTTGGGATTAAAGGAAATACAATGAAGAAGACGCTGGTGGCCGTGGCCGTAGCAAGTATTGTTTTGGTGGGATGTGGCCCTGACAAAGATGATAAAGCCGTAGCAGAGGTGGAAAAACCGTATACCCTGGAGACGGATGAGCAGAAGCTGGGTTACAGTCTCGGCCTGATGCTGGGTGAGCGACTGAAGGCGGATGTTGAAGAGCTCGACGTTGATGCCTTGCGGCGCGCAGTAGAAACCGTTTATTCGGGTGGTGAGCCGCTGCTGAAACCGGAAGAGGTTGAAGCAACCATGATGGCCTTCCAGACTAAAAAGATGGAAGAGAAGCAAGCTGAGTTCACTAAGCTTGCCGATGAAAATTTAAAGAAAGGTGAAGCGTTCCTCGTTGAAAATGGCAAAAAAGAGGGTGTTGTTACCACCGAATCAGGACTTCAGTATGAGGAACTGACCGCCGGTGAGGGTGCCAGTCCTAAGCCTGAAGATACCGTTAAAGTACATTATCGTGGCTCGCTGATTAGCGGTACCGATTTCGATAGCTCTTACAGCCGTGGAGAGCCGGTTTCTTTCCCTCTGAACGGTGTGATTCCGGGCTGGACTGAGGGACTTCAGTTGATGAAGGTGGGCGGTAAAGCTCGCCTTGTTCTTCCAGCTGCACTGGCATATGGACCTGGTGGAATGGGCGACGCGATCGGACCAAATGAAACGCTGGTGTTTGAGGTTGAGCTGCTGGATATTAACCCATCTGAGTAAAGCACTGTATGTGAGCATCGCATTTTAAACCACCCAATGGGTGGTTTTTTTTGGTGCGCGATAACAGGACTGAGCGAAAATGTTAGTGATTATGAGTGTTATTGACAGTTCTTTTGTAATTTTATTACAACATTATTTAAAAGCTGGTTGAAATAGTGAGTCAATTCGCTGCTTTCTGTACAGCCGTGAATCAGTTGCTACACTAAATAGAATGAAAGTTAACTATATGGATTAAAAGAATAAAGAAGTGGAATGTTCTTTGCACAATTTAAAGTGTAGGACAGTGCTGTAGAACAAAGCCTGCTTTTGTTATTCATAAATTTGTTACAAAGAGGAAGCATCCAATGAAGAGAACCCTGATTTCTGCTGCCGTCCTGATGGTTGCAATGACAGGTACAGCAATGGCTGGTACTTTGGAAACCGTGAAGGAACGTGGCGCACTTCAGTGTGGTGTAACGAGTGGTGTGCCCGGTTTCTCAGTGCCTGATGATAAAGGTAACTGGAAAGGCCTGGACGTCGATGTGTGCCGGTCTGTGGCTGCCGCAGTGCTGGGCGATGCGACAAAAGTTAAATTTATTCCACTGAATGCGAAAGAACGTTTTACGGCGCTGGTGTCTGGGGAAGTTGATGTACTGTCCCGTGTGACCACCTGGACACAAACCCGTGATACACAGCTGGGTATCAACTTTGCCGGTGTTAACTACTACGATGGTCAGGGCTTTCTGGTGAAGAAAGAACTGGGCCTGACGAGTGTTAAGGATCTGGATGGTGCGACCGTCTGTGTTCAGTCCGGTACGACTACGGAGCTGAATATGGCGGATTACTTCCGGACCCACGGGATCTCCTATACTCCGGTTGTATTCGACACCAATGATCAGGCGGCTCAGGCATTTGATTCCGGCCGTTGTGACTCATTTACAACCGACCTGTCGCAGGCGGCAGGCCTGCGTACCCGGATGCAGGATCCATCTGCAGTGGGCGCACTGCCAGAGGTTATCTCCAAAGAGCCACTGGGACCCGTTGTCCGTCAGGGCGATGATACCTGGTTTAATATCGTCAAATGGTCTTTCAATGCGATGCTCAACGCCGAGGAGCTGGGGCTGACGTCGGCTAACGTCGATAAGATGAAGGCGGAAAGTACCGATCCTAACGTTAAGCGTCTGCTGGGTCTGGACGGGCCTAAAGGTAAAGGCCTGGATCTGGCGGATGACTGGGCTTACCAGATCGTTAAGCAGGTGGGTAACTATGGTGAATCTTACGAGCGTAACGTCGGTAAAGACTCGCCACTGGGGCTGGATCGCGGCTTGAACGCTTTGTGGAGCGAGGGTGGTCTGCAGTACGCTCCACCTATGCGTTAAAATACTGATCAACGGCTGGCCGCAAGGCTGGCCGTTTTTATTTCTGCCCCGGGGCTTTTGCTTTCGGGGCAGAAGCTTCTGTGTACTGACTTCTGGAGTTAACAATGTCCTCAGACATGTCGAATTCAGGTCACAAGCCTGATGGTGGTTCAGCTCCCCAAAACGCGCCACCGCTGAACAAACCGAAATTTTGGAACGATCCGAAAAAACGGTCGTTACTGTTCCAGGTGCTGCTGCTGGCCGCACTGGGCTTCGTTTTCTACACCATTATACAGAATACCCTGACCAACCTTGAACAACGGGGCATGACTACCGGTTTCGACTTCCTATCGAGGGAAGCGGGCTTTGGTATTGCCATGAGCCTGATCGATTACACCGAGGCGTCCAGCTATGGCATGACATTTCTTGTCGGCCTGCTGAATACTATCCTGATTGCGGTGATGGGTATTTTCGCCGCCACCATTCTGGGCTTTATTCTGGGTGTGGCGCGGTTATCCGATAACTGGCTGATCGCTAAATTTTCTGCACTGTATATCGAAGTGTTTCGTAATATCCCGCTGCTGCTACAGATCTTTTTCTGGTATTACGCGGTGCTGCGTACCCTGCCAACCCCGCGGCAGAGTCTCGAGTTTTTCGGTTCTTTTCTTAACAACCGGGGTCTTATTATGCCTGCCCCGGTGCCTGAAGACGGCTTCGGGCTGGTGACTATTGGTTTCTTTGCTGCGATCGTTGCCAGTTGGTTGATTGCGCGCTGGTCCCGCAAACGCCAGGAGCTGACCGGACAACAATTTCCGGTCATCCTCACCAGCATCGGCTTGATTATCGGCGTCCCGCTGCTGCTGTTCCTGTTTAGTGGTCTGCCGCTGGGACTGGATCATCCCGAGTTGAAAGGATTTAACTTCAAAGGTGGTATTACCGTTATACCAGAACTGATCGCGCTCTGGCTGGCGCTGAGTATCTATACCGCGTCGTTTATTGCCGAAACCGTGCGTGCCGGTATTCTGGCGGTGTCCCATGGACAGACGGAAGCGGCCACCGCGCTGGGTATGTCAAAAGCCAAAACGCTACGGCTGATTGTTGTCCCCCAGGCGATGCGGGTCGTCATACCGCCACTGACCAGTCAGTATCTTAACCTGACCAAGAACTCCTCGCTGGCGACGGCTATCGGTTATCCGGATCTGGTGAACGTCTTTGCCGGCACCACACTTAATCAGACGGGACAGGCGATCGAGGTCATCGCGATGACCATGGCGGTCTACCTGACGCTGAGTCTGCTCACCTCATTCTTTATGAACTGGTATAACGCCAGAATTCAGTTAACGGAACGCTAGGAGGGGATGCTATGAAATATGAAATTCAACCCACGCTGCCCCCACCATCCAGTATGATCGGGGTCGTTGGCTGGCTGCGTAAAAACCTGTTTGACGGGCCGTATAACTCGGTGGCCACGATTGTGGTCGGCTATTTTCTGATTAGCTTTCTGGTGCCGACGATTCAATGGATCTTTATTGATTCAGATTGGATAGGCACCAGTCGTGACGCCTGCACCAGCGGTGGCGCCTGCTGGGTGTTTATCGCCAACCGGCTGGACCAGTTTCTCTATGGTTTCTATCCGGAGGCGGAACACTGGCGGCCGCAGTTAGCCTTTATCATCCTGATTGGCTCCATTATCTGGCTGGTATTACCACAGACACCGAAGAAGGGTCTGGTCGCCACACTATTGCTGGTGGTCTACCCCATCATTGCTTACTTCCTGCTGTATGGTGACCTGTTTGGCCTGCCTCAGGTCGAGACCCACCTGTGGGGGGGCTTAACGCTGACACTGGTGTTGGCGGTAGTCGGTATTGTGGCGTCGCTGCCATTGGGTATTGTGCTGGCGCTGGGGCGGCAGTCCGATATGCCCATTGTAAAATCGGTCTGTGTGACCTTTATCGAGATCTGGCGGGGCGTACCGCTGATTACGGTGCTGTTCATGGCGTCAGTCATGTTACCGCTGTTCTTTCCCGAAGGGATGAGCTTCGACAAGCTGCTCAGAGCGTTGATCGGTATTACCCTGTTCCAGTCGGCCTATATGGCTGAGGTCATCCGGGGCGGGTTACAGGCGATTCCTAAGGGACAATATGAAGCGGCCGATGCGCTGGGGCTGGGGTACTGGCAGAAGATGATTCTGATCATTATGCCGCAGGCACTGAAGCTGATGATTCCGGGTATCGTAAACACCTTTATCGCCCTGTTTAAGGATACCAGCCTGGTGCTGATTATCGGTTTGTTTGATGTCCTGGCGATTGGTCAGGCCGCCAACCAGGATCCTGACTGGATCGGCTATTCCACTGAGAGTTATTTGTTTATTGCCCTGTTGTTCTGGGTGTTCTGTTTCAGTATGTCGCGCTATTCGCAGCATCTGGAGAAGAAACTACATACCGGCCACGGCAACCGATAACAGAGAGATTTTGATATGAGTCATACACACGCTACTGATAGATTGATGGTGGAGCTGCGCGACCTGAATAAATGGTATGGCGAGTTTCATGTGCTGAAGAATATTAATCTGGAGGTCAAGCAGGGCGAAAAGATCGTTATCTGTGGCCCCTCCGGTTCCGGTAAATCAACCATGATCCGGTGTATTAACCGGCTTGAGGAACACCAGAAGGGGGATATCATCGTTAATGATATCCCCCTGAATGAAGATATTAAGAATATCGAAGCGATCCGTAAGGAAGTGGGCATGGTGTTCCAGCACTTCAACCTGTTCCCGCACCTGACGGTATTGGAAAACTGTGTGCTGGCGCCGATCTGGGTAAAAAAATTGCCCCGCAAAGAAGCCGAAGCGCAGGCGATGGAGCTGCTGGAGCGGGTTAAAATCCCGGATCAGGCACTGAAGTATCCGGGTCAGCTATCCGGTGGACAACAGCAACGGGTGGCGATTGCCCGCTCGCTGTGTATGAACCCGGATGTGATGCTGTTCGATGAGCCGACCTCCGCACTCGACCCCGAGATGATCAAAGAAGTGCTCGATGTTATGATCGAGCTGGCTCATGAAGGGATGACCATGCTCTGCGTAACCCACGAGATGGGTTTTGCCAAGACCGTGGCCGACCGGGTTATTTTTATGGATGGCGGACAGATAGTTGAAGAAAACGAACCCCATGAGTTCTTTAACAACCCGCAGCATGAACGGACCCAGCTGTTCCTGAGTCAGATTCTTCAGCATTAAGGGCCGTCGCCAGACGCGGCTTCACCGCTTGCCAGACGTCGCTTCGCGACTTGCTAGTGGTTAGCAAAAGCATAAAACCGCCTGTTTGGGCGGTTTTTTTAGCTCCGTTTCCTGAACGGTTAACAGCGGCCTTTTTTCGCCTGGCCTGGCGGGCAGTGATATCCTCTGTGTTCGATGGTATGAGTTTCGATCACCCGCGTGTATTCCCTTTCCCTTGACCGTTGGTGGCCGGAACGATTATCTCGATTATCGGTGTTGATCGCCGTACCAACGGCTCCGCCGATAGCGCCGCCAACAACCGCGCCATCCCGACCACTGAGTTCATTGCCAATGGCAGCGCCGACAGCGCCACCCAGTCCGCCTCCAATGGCTGCATCTAGTGTGGAGTTGGCGCTTACTTCGGCTGAACATATTGCAATAGCTAAAAGAAGATACTTAATATTCATGGTATTTATACTCTGGCTATGAGTGCTAAACGGTAGGGTATTAAACGATGAACTCAGGTCTGGCATTAAGAGGTGACTTAAAGCCGATCTGATAGATTGTAGTAAACGATGTAAAGAAAGCTGGCCGCAGCTAGTCTCAGAAGAGATTTTGCCGGGCCAGCGATGCTTTCAGAATGTTCTGAAAAGCTTAAGCGCGGGGCTTAATTAGCCGTGAGAAATTTCACCGTATTCTGCTTCATCCAGCTGACCATCTTTATTGATGTCAGCGACCAAGAAAACCTGCTCCAGCCCTTCAATGCTTTTAGCTTCTTCCAGACTGATAAAACCGTCGGCGTTGACATCGATGGCCTGAAAGTCGGTTTTTTCTGCAGCAAACGTTGTGGCTGAAACGGCAGTAAGGGTAATTGCGCACAGGGTTTTGATATTCATAGTTAAAGCTCCTGGATTATTCCATTAAGGTTACTAATTGATCCGTCACAAAAGAATTGTTCGGAATAATCCCTATAAAGCACCCTTCGTGCCAATCGTTATTTATTCATTTAAATCAAGTGGTTACATTTATTCTTGTGAAGGCTGTTTGGGATTACTGTCTCCATAGAAGGTCGTAAAAAACATGTTCTCATATAAGTTGTTGATTTGTATTGTGTTTATCTGTCTTCAGGTGGAGACCGGGGACGCGCGCAACTCGCTTCGTGAAAGCGGTTAGATCGTTGCAGCGCAACTTGTTAGTCGCTAGATGGTAATGTCACTTTCTCTGCTGAGAAAGGGCAAAAAATAAAGTGCCATTTAAATTTTATGATGACTGCTTGGTGTCAGAAGCGGATATGCTCACAGCTCAATATAGAACGCTATATGTGAACTTGTTCGAGTGATGCTCTATTCCGACTTGAGGCTGGGTCAGTCTCAGCTAAGCTGAGAGTACAGCGGATATATGCATGAACCACTTCCTCTGGCTGTAGCAATAGCAATGATAAAGCTTAAAACCACTCTGGTTCAGTGAGGATCTTGAAATGACACTCGCAGCGGCAAGCGTGCCTTTTTCGAAGCAAGAAGAGGGGGTTCTTTACCTCACTGAGGGAGGAACAGAGACAGAGGTAATGTATAGGTACGGGCATGAATTGCGGGAATTTGCCATGTTTGAGCTCATGCATAACCCGGCTGCTGTTAACGACCTTCGAGATATGTATCGTCGTTATCTTGATGTAGCGGCTAAGCATGGATTTGCGGCTTTAATGGCTGGTTTTGACTACCGTTTAAGTCCGGATTGGGGAAAGAAGCTAGGCTACAGTGATGAGGCGTTGCGCGAGATGCAACACCTCTGCATTGATTTCCTTCGTGAGGTATCTAGACCTTATATTGGCCAACTTCCTCGTATCGTAATATGTGGCTGTGTAGGGCCTAGAGGTGATGCGTACTCGCTAAACAAAGAGGTTACAGCTGAAAGTGCCGAGCAATATCATTCTTGGCAGATGGAGGTTTTGGCGGAGTGCGATGTTGACTTGGTATGGGCTGCAACGATCAATAATATCCCTGAGGCCGTTGGCCTGGCGAAAGCCGCAGCGAGAGCGAAGCTTCCCATCAACATCTGCTGGACTCTGACGAGTGATCATCGACTGAGATCAGGCCCAACGGTTAAGGACGCGGTAGAGACAACCGATAAAGTAGCAGGAATCGCGCGGCCTGATTCATATGGAATTAACTGCTCCCACCCTGTTGAATTCGAGCCTGCGCTGGGTGATGGTGCTTGGGTTAATCGTCTTCGCATGTTTCGACCAAATGCTGCCAAAATGGATAAGGTGGCGTTGTGCAAAATTGGTCATATCGAAGAGGGGGACCCAGATGAATTGGGTGAAATGATGGGAGCATTAGCTCGACGCTTTTCGGGCGTCGATATGTGGGGTGGGTGCTGCGGAACCTGGGATAAGCATTTCGATAAAATTGCGTCCGCTGTGAGAATGGCACGATCAAGTTAATGACTGCTGTGGCTGAATATTCTGCACAGTTGTTTTCAAATGCCGTATTCGTCTACGGTGCTTTAAAACTCTTTTTCTAGCAAGCGAAGCGTCTAGCAAATCGCGTTTTTTGCGACGTTCTAGCCACTTATTTCAACTCATTAATGATGCCGTTCGAACCGATCGCATAATAGATCCCGTTACCGAAACCTACCGAGTATACAGCAGTGCTGGTAGGGCCGTATGGGTCGCGTTTGTGGAGTGCCCAGCTACGCAATATTTCGCCGCTGTTGGTGTCCCACAACTGCACCGAACCGGAGGCGGTACCGGTCAATAGCTGACTGTTATCCGGTGAGAAGCGGGCCGAGAGGAAACTGAGGCGTTTGCCAAACAGATCCCGGTTGTCAGACAGCGTGTGTAGTACAGAGCCATCCTGAGTGTTCCAGATCACCGCGCGGTCAAGGGAACCTGAGCTGAATGCCAGCTGCTTATTGGGTGAGAGCGCCACAGTATCGACGATATTGCCAAATTTCAGGCTGTGGATAACTTTGTTGCTCTGGACATCCCAGAGTTGTGCGTTATAAGCATCATCTCCGGTCAGGGCTAATAAGGCGTCTTCGCTCAGGTCAACCGATTTTACCCGGGCCTCATGGCGAAAAGTCTGGATCACACCGCCCTGTTTGATATCGAAATAGACGGCACTATGATCGGCCAGTCCCAGCAGGGCATAACCACCATTGGGGGACAGATCCATTGCAAGGATCTCGGCAGGAGAGCTCCAGAAGCCTTCCGGCTTGCCGTTACTCAGGTTCCACAGCACCAGATCCTGCTGATTGGCGGTGGCGGCATAGAGCTCATCAGGGGAGAAGGCACAGGCGGCAATCAGGCTGTATTCCCCGGTTTTATGATTCCAGTTATACAGTCGTTCATGCTGGCTTACGTTCCACAGGCTGCCGCCATGGTTAAATGAACCGATGACAGCATACTTCGCCTGTGGTGACAGCATTCCGCAATAGGCTCCCTGAAGCGCGTATTCAACGTACTTAACGGGTTTGTCGCTGTCGCTGCAGCCAGTCAGTATGGCGGCGGCCAGAAGTGCGCAGCCAGCAGTGCTAAGCCTGTTCTGCATATCGTGTCTCTAGCCTCCGAACGTGTGCCGCCCTCAATCTTTGTCAGGCCTGGGCTGCAGCAAATATCTGTTCCCGGTGAGCGGTATGCAGAACCTCGATCATGCTATCTTCGAGAGAAAAACGCTCTTCAAGTACTTCTCCAAGGGATGATAACTGGCAGGTCAGTTGATACATCTCCTGCAGTGTAATGCCCTCAAAGTCGGAGTAGATATCATTAAAGTCGAGTGCAGTATCGGTGCTGGTCTGAATTTTGGGAAACAGCTCCTGTGCCTTTTCCAGGCTGCCATCATTGAACTCGCTGCCCTCTTTTAACAGCTGTTCGTAGACTTCAAAATGTCCAGAGGAGATATAGTCCATCATCAACTGGCAGAACTCCTGAATTTTATCATTCAGTGTTTCATGAACATTTTGTTGCGGCAGCGACACGAAAAAGCTGATCAGTTTCTGGCGCTCTTCGAGCCAGTTATCAATAATCTCGCTGACACCTCCCCAGCGTTCCTGGGCATTACGGCATTTTTCTAGCATAGCAGGCCTCCTTATATATGTTCAGCACTTGCTGTCTGCGTGCTCCAATACTAATCCTATCGTTATGACAGTGGCAATAGCTCAGTGGCTTTTCGCATCGCGTTACTCAAACTTAGTAGCTGGACGCTGATATTTTCTGATAAAGATGGTACAACAGTGCTGAGAGACGATTTTGTGTGGCGTAGTGTGGGATTAACGGCAGCAATAAGATACGCCGGGTATCAGACTCTGATAATATGCCCTCTGTTGCTAACATTATGATTTTATTAGATACACTGATTTCATTTCAGGAAGTGTTTCTGACACCGGATAGGGAACCATAAGCATGTTGAAACGTTTTTTGCTGGTACTGTTTTTGGGGGTGATGATACAGCCTGTTTGGGCTGCCGATGAGCCTGCTCCCGAGGACTATGTTAACTACATTGAGCTGAGACCGTTTGTTGCCAACTTTGTTAGTCCGGATACGCTGCGTTTTCTGAAGTGTGAAATCACCATTCAGGTCACAAGCCCTGCGGCTCATCATGCGGTTAACTATCATAAAGCTGAGATACGGCATGAAATTCTGATGCTGTTAAGTTCGAAGGAGGAAGGTCAGCTGAAAACCGTCGATGTGCAGCATATTCTTGCACAGGAAGCGCTACAGAAAGTCCAGCAGGTGTTGTTGTTTGAGGAGGGAGAACCCTATGTCGCAGATCTGTTCTTCACCAGTTTTGTGTTGCAATAGGCTTCAGTGACCGCATTCAGATAAAAAAGCCCCGCATCACTGCGGGGCTTTTTTTTAAGTATTAGCGACAGCGAGAGATGACTACGCGAGATAGTTAGTCAGATAGGTGTCAAAGTCTAAGCTGTCGCTCCGCTCGATCTGTTGCTGCTCCTCAAGTGAGCTGATAGTCAGCTTTTCCAGATAGTGCTGTTGTTCCGTTGTCAGCCCCGTGTTCAGGATGGTATCCCGGTGTTTTCGGCTTTGCTGCAGAATGAATGCTTCATATCCCAGCCCTGAGGTTTTCATCGCTTCCAGAATCAGGGCGGAAGGTGTCTGATGCGGGTTGTCCAGCTTTGTCTGCTGTGCTGATACCGCATCTGAATATCGACTGTCACCTGCGACCTGATCGAGCAGGGTCGCTGTTTTGTGAATATCGCTCAGGATCAGATGGCCCCACTCGGGCACGCTGATCTGCTGATCGCCCCGGGTGAGTGTCAGGCCAGGCTCCCGGCCACGGTTGACCACCAGGCTGTTGTTTCTGTTGATCAGCTCACATTCCGGACTGCTCACATCATCCGGATCTGATAACAGGCAGGTCACCAGAAATGCATCCATGAAATCAGCCTGCTGCTGATCGATTCCCAGAGGGAGTAGCGGATTGATATCGGTATTGCGTACTTCGATATATTCCACCCCGCGTTCGCTCAATGCATGAACCGGCTTTTCTCCTGACAGAGTGACGCGTTTGGGGCGGATGTCGCTGTAATATTCGTTCTCGATCTGCAGTATATTACTGTTTAACTGCTTATATCCCTGATCGGTCTTCACGCCCAGTTTTTCATAAGCCGGATAGGGGGTATTAATTGCCTGAGTCAGTGTCCTGATATAGGAATCAAGATGGTTAAAACAGATATTCAGGCCGGACTGGGCTTTGTTTGAGTAGCCCAGATCGCTCATCCGCAGCGAGGTTGCATAGGGGCGGAATAGGGTGTTTTCATCCCACTGTTCCAGGTCGTGTTCGCGACCGCGCATAAAACTGGATGGCAGCGCAGGCGAGGCGCCAAAGAGGTAGAGCAGTAACCAGGAGGCGCGCCTAAAGTTGCGGATCAGTTTAAAATAACCGGAAGAGCGGAACTGCTGCAGGCTGTCCTGGCTTCCCTGGATCTCACGCAGAACCGGCCACAGGGTTTCTGGCAGGGAAAAATTGTAATGGATTCCGGCGATCGCCTGCATCATCTTGCCGTAACGGTGTTCCAGGCCAATCCGGTAGATAGATTTCAGCCGACCCACGTTGGAACTGCCAAAGCGTGCTATCTGGATCGCATCTTCAGAATCGATCTGGCACGGCATGCTGGCGGCCCACAGCTCTTCGTTACCGAGATGCTGGTAGGTGAAACAGTGCAGCTGCTGCAGAAACTGCAGCGCGTCAGCGGATTCTTTGAATGCCGGTGTTATGAACTCAAGCAGTGCTTCTGAATAGTCGGTTGTAATGTGGCTATGGGTCAGCGCCGAGCCGAGCGCGGCAGGGTGCCCCGTCTGGCTGATGGCTCCCATAGAATCAGTGCGTAGCCCTTCCTTCTCGATACCATGAAGGATGCCGTCAAACGCCAGAATCTGGCCTTTTTCGGTGATTAATTTCAGATTCTGTTCGAGTGCCTCAGACACATCAGCATACCTTTACCGGAGAAAAAGAGCGCTATTATAGCGCAGCATGCGCTAAACATAACCCTGTAAAGAATCGGTCATTTCCACTGTGTAATTCTGGCTGTAAAAAGGCCCGCTAACAAATGTTATCGGGCCAGGAGAATACCGCTGTATAAGGTGCTACTGAACCTGCAGTACCTGCATTGAGTTGGTGCTGCCGCTACCAATCACTGCACCGCGGGTGAGGAGTACCAGATCACCATCATCAAGCAGTTGCTTTGATTTCAGGTGATCAAGTATCCGGCTGTTCAGATCATTGATATCGATCTCCGTGGCGTCGAAGAGCATTGGTTCAACGCCTCGGAACAGTGTCATGCGGCTCATCGCTTTTTCATTGCGGGTCAGGGCGTAGATCGGTACGCCTGAGCGGATACGCGACATCCACCGGGGAGTAGAGCCTGACTCAGTCAGGCAGATAATGGCCTTTACACCGACCAGATGATTGGCGGTATACATCGCCGAACGGGCGATGGTTTCATCAAAATGTTCGCATTGCTGGGTGATGCTGGTGGGTGCCGGACGTGACAGCTGGTGCTTTTCCGCACCCTGACAGATCTTGGTCATCGCCTGTACCACTTCAACCGGATAGTCGCCCGCTGCCGTTTCGGCGGAGAGCATCACGGCATCAGTACCATCGAGTATCGCGTTGGCAACATCGAAAACCTCTGCCCGTGTCGGCATCGGGTTCTGGATCATGGTTTCCATCATCTGGGTTGCGGTGATGACCACCCGGTTAAGCTCTCGTGCACGCTTGATCAGGTGTTTCTGAACACCGATCAGTTCTGCATCACCAATCTCTACTCCCAGATCTCCCCGGGCAACCATGACGCCATCACAGGCCAGAATGATATCGTCCAGGGCCTCAGTGGAGCTGACCGTTTCCGCCCGCTCTACCTTGGCAATAATTTCTGCGCTACTGCCGGCCGCATCGAGCAGCTGACGAGCCTCATGCAGATCGGCAGAGCTGCGGGGAAAAGATACGGCGACGTAGTCCATGTCGATATCGGCTGCAACCAGGATGTCCTGCTTATCCTTTTCGGTCAGCGCTGCGGCTGAGAGGCCACCGCCCTGACGGTTGATCCCTTTATTGTTGGACAGCGGTCCGCCGATAATCACTTCGCAGTTAATCCGGGTGCCCTGAACATCGATCACTTTAAACTGTACCCGGCCATCGTCCAGCAGCAGAATGTCCCCGGGACGGCTGTCTTCCGGCAGTGCTTTATAGTCGATTCCAACCTGAGTCTGGTCTCCGGCATAGGTGTCCAGCGAGGAGTCCAGTGCGAAATGATCACCCACGGTCAGTTTGATTTTCTGATCATCTTTGAAACGAGCGATACGGATCTTAGGACCCTGCAGGTCGCCCAGAACCGCTACCGGAATGGCCAGCTGGCTGGATATTTCACGCACTTCCCGGGCCCGGCGACGATGATCGTCCGCACTGCCGTGGGAGAAGTTGAGACGAACAACATTAACGCCGGAGCGGATCATCTGGTCAAGAACGCCAGGTTTATCAGTTGAAGGGCCCAGAGTGGCGACAATTTTGGTGCGTTTTAACATGATTACGATATCCGGTAGACGGTGGACTATTACCTGTTAGACTTTAAATGTGGCTTTATTGCAAGATAAGGTGCAGCCAATAGTATTTCAAGCATCTGGCTTACTTTGTGTGCGTTAGTCCGCGTTTAATAAGTATCTTGTAATTATATTACAAGAATGCGTTTTATAAACGACTATTTTACGCGATTTTACTTGCATATGTTAGTTGTTATTGGTTTTTTGTAATTTTGTTACAGGGTTTATGGTGATAAGAACACGCTTGCGTCTGTTACTGATGCTGCTATTAGCAGCGTTATTTATTCTGGTGATCTATCAGACTGTTTCGATCAGTCGTTCACGGGCGGTGGATGATCTGCAGCAAAGTGCTTCAGCCGATCTGAATCGCTATATTCTCAGTCTGCAGCAAGAGCTGGATCGCTATAAAGATCTGCCAAAACTTCTTTCCACTCACTCCGAACTGGTGAATCTTTTGCTTCTGCCCGGCAGTGAAGGGATTCATGGCGCCAATCTCTACCTTGAAAAGGTCAACGATACCATCGGTGCTTCAGATACATACCTGATGGATACCCAGGGCAATACTCTCGCGGCCAGCAACTGGTCCGAGTCACAGACGTTCGTCGGCCGTAATTTTTCATTCCGGCCCTATTTCCGGGACGCTATGGAGGGACGCAGCGGCCGCTATTTTGCACTGGGCACTACCTCTAAGAAGCGGGGATATTTTTTCTCATATCCGGTTGAATACCGGGGGAGTATTCTCGGGGTTATCGTTGTGAAAATTGATCTCAACGATATTGAGACCGACTGGAATGATCCGCTCACCGATATCCTGGTTACCGATGAGGATGGTGTCGTCTTTATCAGTACCCGGGCCGAGTGGAAGTTTCGCACCCTTAAGCCGTTGCCTCAGGCAGATCTGCAAAGAATTATCGCCAGCCTGCGTTATGGCGACCACCAACTGACATCCCTGTCGATCGTTGAGCGTAAACAGTTCCGGGAAAGTGAAATTGTTACCCTGATCGAAGGGGAAAAGATCGATAACGGTGCGCTGGATGGTATCGAGACCCGACAGTATCTGCAGCAGACCCGGGCGGTACCTGAGGCAGGATTCAATGTGTCGATTCTGGCGGACCTGAAGCCGGTTGACAGGCAGGTGCTGAATAACGCACTGCTGGCCGGGTTTATCTACAGCGCGCTGGTTTTTCTTATTTTACTGCTGCTGGCGCGGCGGCGAATCTCCCGCGAGCGGGCCCGCTTTAAGCTGCAGCAAACCCAGGCGCTGGAGCGCAGTGAAGCCCGGATCAGGGCGATTATAGATAATACGCATGCCGGTCTGATCACGCTGGATGCGCATGGCATCATCGAATCGTTTAATCCAACGGCGGAAAAGCTGTTTGGCTATCGCTCCGATATCATCGTAGGGGAGTATTTCAGCAAGCTGATCGGCCATCAGGACCGGGCGGTCTGCTGGCAGCATATTTCCCATGAAGGGGGGGAGAATCAGCCGAACGAACTGATGGTGGAGGTCTCCAGTGTGCGGGCCGATGGGTCGCAGTTTCCGGTCGAACTCATCATTGGGCGGATGTCTGACAGCAGCGTCAGCCGGTTTGTTGTCACTATTCATGATATCACTGAGCGGAAAGAGAATGAGGAGCAGCTCCGTGAAGCCCGTGACCAGCTGGAGCTGCGTGTGTCTGAGCGGACTCAGGATCTGACCCGGGCGAATGAGCGGTTGTTGCAAGAGGTCGAGGAGCATAAGCATACTCAGAATGAGCTGATTCAGGCGGCTAAGCTGGCCGTGATCGGGCAGATGTCAGCGGGTATTAATCATGAGCTTAACCAGCCACTGACCGCTATTCGCAGTTATGCTGACAATGCCCTCGCTTTTTTGAAGCTGGGGAAAGCGGAGAAGGTGGGCAGTAACCTGCATGAGATCAGCGGGCTGACTGTAAGGATGGCGAAAATTATTGCGCCGCTGAAAGAGTTTTCCCGTAAAACCAGCGGTCAGTCAACCTTAGTGAGCCTGAAAGCGGTGCGTGATGGCGCAATGTCTATTATGTATGGGCGGCTTGATCGGGCAAATGTGAAAATAGAGTGGCCCGATAAGCTGGATCAGATTTTCGTTCTCGGTGATATGCTCAGACTGGAACAGGTGGTGGTTAACCTGATCAGCAATGCGTTACAGGCGATGGAGGGCGGGACTGAAAAATGGATAGAGATTAGCATTGAGCGTCTGGATGGCCGGCTGAATATCAGTTTCAGGGACCATGGTCCGGGTATCCCTCAATCTGAACTGGGTAAGGTGTTTGAGCCCTTTTATACCACTAAGAAAGCGGGGCAGGGGCTGGGGCTGGGATTATCAATCTCTCATCGGATTATCGAGACGATGGGTGGACATCTGAGTGTCGGTAATCACCCCCTGGGTGGCGCGGTATTTACGATTAACCTGCCGGTTGCAGATGCGCCTGCGCCCGCTGTCGGGTTAGAATGACGACTCCTTTTTCAGAGAGAATAGCCACTGATGAATCTTGAAGCCTCGGCTGAACAGCTCCAACCGCACCAGATTCTGCTGGTCGATGATGAAAAGCATATCCGCCTGGCGGCGGCACAGACTCTGGAGCTGGCAGGCTATGAGGTGGTCTGCGCAGAAAGTGCTGAAAAAGCGCTGACACTGCTTGATCAGGATTGGCCCGGAGTAGTTGTCAGTGATATCAATATGCCGGGTATCGATGGGCTTGAGCTGATGCAGCGGATTATGACGATCGATAATGATCTGCCGGTTATTCTGATCACCGGACACGGGGATATATCCATGGCCGTGAGTGCCATGCGTGATGGCGCTTATGATTTTATCGAGAAACCCTTCTCCTCTGATCTGCTCAATGATGTTGTTCGCCGAGCTGCAGAAAAACGTCGCCTGACGCTGGAGAACCGGGCGCTGCGTAAAGCGCTTGAAGCACAGGGCGGGATCGGTCCGAGGATTATCGGTAACTCACCCCGTATCCAGCAGTTGAGAGCGATGATTCAGCAAATTGCTGATACCCCGGCCGATATTCTGATTCAGGCTGAAACCGGCTCGGGCAAGGACCTGGTGGCGCGATATATCCATGAACACAGCAATCGCAGGGATAAAAACTTCGTGGCCATCAACTGTGGTGCCGTGCCGGAACATCTGATCGAGAGTGAGCTGTTTGGTCACGAGAAGGGGGCTTTTACCGATGCCAAGAGTCGCCGGATCGGCAAGTTTGAACATGCTGATGGCGGCACTCTGTTTCTTGATGAAATTGAAAGTATGCCGCTCTCCCTGCAGGTCAAGTTACTGCGGGTTCTGGAAGAACGGAAAATTGAGCGACTGGGTTCTAACGAACTGATACCACTGGATATACGGGTGGTTGCTGCCACCAAGGTGGACCTCAAGGATCTGAGTGAGCGGGGGGACTACCGCGAAGATCTGTATTATCGCCTCAATGTTGTCAGTCTGGAGATTCCTCCCCTCAGAGAGCGGCGGGAAGATATTCCGATGCTGTTTCAGCACTTTGCGCTGATCGCTTCGGCGCAGTATCAGAAGGAGGTGCCGCAGTTGAGTGCGGAGAATATCAGGGCACTGGTGGCGCACCACTGGCCCGGTAACGTCAGAGAGCTGCGCAATGTCGCCGAACGTTATGTACTGCTGGGGCCTGCTTATCACTTCGAAGTCGGGGGGGCGGGAGAACCGGTATCCTCGACACATATGACCCTGCCTGACCAGGTCGAGCAGTTTGAAAAGCTGGTGCTGGAGGAGGAGTTGTCCCGCAACAGTGGCTCGCTGAAACTGACACAGGAGAAGCTGGGTCTGCCCCGTAAGACGCTGTATGATAAAATGAAGAAATACGGTTTGGATAAGAAAGATTTCAAGTAGGCGTTTTTCGCCGCCAGCGGGTAAACAAACGGCGACCTGATGGTCGCCGTTTAGCGGGGTTAAAAAGGTTGGGTCAGATCAGAGTTTGAACTGACGGGCGCGTTTTTCCAGTTCATCAGCCAGGCTGTTGATCTGTCCTGAGATGGCGGATAAACGAACCACCCGGTCTTTGGCGTGGTCACTGCCTTCATTGATCTCATTGACCGCGCCTTCGATCTCCAGTGTCGCTGCGCCGCTCTGTTTCACCGACTCGGAGATGCTGTGATTGGTTTCCGTAATCGCTTCCATCTCTTTCTGGATGTTAAAGAGCACCGCGGAGGTTTCCTGTATCTCCTTCACGTTTGATTCGGTTGCAGCGCTTGCCTGCCCCATAACCTGGGCCGCCCCTTTTGCGTTTTGCTGCAGTGAGCCAATAATACCGTTGATCTCAACGGTCGCATTCTGAGTGCGTTGAGAGAGCGTACGTACTTCATCGGCAACCACCGCAAAACCACGTCCCTGCTCACCGGCACGGGCGGCCTCAATGGCGGCGTTAAGTGCCAGCAGGTTGGTTTGTTCGGCAATATCCTGAATCACGCTGAGTACCGCATCAATGTTATAGCTTTGCTGTTCCAGCTGAACAATCACGTCAGTGGCGTGTTTAATCTGCTGCTGCAGCGCTTCAATCTTTTTCACGGTGCCGGTGGTGATATCCACACCGTTACGGGTTTCCTGCAGCGCTTTATCAGATGCTTTAATGGTGACATCGGCGGTGGCAGAAACGTTCTGGGTGGCGCCATCCATCGCGATCATCGCATTGGTAACGGCTTCTGCCCGACTGATCTGTTTCGCCGTGCCAATGTTAGCCATTTCAGTCACATCTTTGATCTGCTGGCTACACTGCCCCAGCATTGCGATGGATTGCACGACGTGCGATATGCTGTCGTGGAAGGTTCTCAGCATGCTGTTGAATGAAGCAGACATCTGTCCGATCTCGTCATTGGACTCAATCTTAAGTTGCTGAGTCAGATCGGCATTCTGCTCAATATCGCGGATGGTCTGATTCATTTTATTGATCGGTTTCAGCACGATGCGGTGAATCATCCAGCCCACAATAAATAGCGCCGCAATAAACATACCCAGTTCAACCAGCGCTATATTACGGATGTTGGTAAAGATATGTTGATCAATTTTTTCGAAGGAGTAGGTTACCCGCACTGCACCGAGAATTGCCCCCTCTTCGACAATGTGGCAGGTCAGGCAGTTGGTGCCTTTATAATTAGAGCTGGCAAGCATTGGACGCACAACGGTCATACGGTGACCCTTCTCATCATCCAGTTCGACGGCAATCGTTTCACCGTTCATCGCCCGTCTATCCAGATCATCCTGAATATTGGAATCCGGAGTCCCTTCGCCATACATGGCTGCAACCGGTTCACCACGAATAATCCGGGCTTCGGTCAGCTCCGGATTGGCGAGGATCTTTGATTGCAGTGTCTGCCGGTTTGCCATTGCGCCGCTCAGCATCATGATGTTGATGCTGTCGAAGTAGGCTTCGGCAGTATTCTGGGTGTTTTTCAGTGCAATATCAGAAGACAGGTTAGTTTCACTTCGATAGATGACTGAAACCGATGTGATAAGAACAATTAAAAAAACAAATGCCAGACTTAGGTTAACTTTCGTTTGGATCGCCATGTTTTGTTATCCGGATGATTTTCGGCTCTAGATTTGTCCTTAATATACCCTAACTGTAACAGCTGGTGCGACTGCCTATGTCAGCATTTTGAGTATAAATCTGTGGCAGTCGGGGCTGGGGCCTTGATTTTTGATCTGAAATGGATTTGATGCTGATTGGATGGGAATTCACCCATGTTCGACCATGGTTTTGGGTGGTTTCCCACCCGTTTAAGAAATCAGCCTGTCTAAACACAATTAAGGTTAAGAATTTTAACTATTTGTTTTTTAATAAAATAAAAAAACTTTCTCATGAAAAAATGCAATTGGCCTGCACTTTGCAGCTGTAGTGTTGAGTGAATAACTGAGCGTGGGTTCTGCTGTTAGACCCGAAAAAGCGCCTGAATAATTACAAAACTGGAGAAGCAATATGCGTTTATTTTCTGCTGCCGTTACGGCAATGGCTCTGACTCTTGGTGCAACCTCTGCAATGGCTGCCCCGATTGAAATCAAATTCTCACACGTGGTGGCGGAAAACACCCCGAAAGGCCAGATGGCAAACAAGTTTGCTGAACTGGTAGCTGAGCGCCTGGCGGGCAAGGTTGAAGTTAAGGTGTTTCCTAGCTCACAGCTTTTTGGTGATAACAAAGTGCTGGAAGCGATGCTGCTGGGAGATGTGCAGATGGCTGCGCCATCGCTGTCAAAGTTCCAGAAATATACTAAAACACTGCAGCTGTTTGATTTGCCATTCCTGTTCAAGGATATGGCCGCAGTTGAGCGCTTCCAGGGGAGTGCTGATGGTCAGAAAATGCTGACCTCTCTGGAGTCTAAAGGGCTGGTGGGACTGGGTTATCTGCACAATGGTATGAAACAGTTGTCTGCCAGCGATCCGTTGAAAGTGCCTGCTGATGCGAGTGGTAAAAAATTCCGTATTATGACTTCTGATGTGCTTCAGGCGCAGTTTGAAGCGGTGGATGCGGTGCCTTTGAAGAAGCCATTCTCAGAGGTGTTTACTCTGCTGCAAACTAAAGCAATTGATGGTCAGGAAAATACCTGGTCCAACATCTTTTCTAAGAAGTTCTACGAAGTGCAGCCATACATCACAGAGTCTAACCACGGGGTTCTTGACTATATGGTGGTCACCTCCGCTGAGTTCTGGAATGACCTGGACGCTGATCTGCG
Source organism: Amphritea atlantica (assembly GCA_024397875.1). Taxonomy (NCBI): domain Bacteria; kingdom Pseudomonadati; phylum Pseudomonadota; class Gammaproteobacteria; order Oceanospirillales; family Oceanospirillaceae; genus Amphritea; species Amphritea atlantica. The sequence goes on along the minus strand of CP073345.1, from coordinate 258,388 downwards.
CTCTGAAGTAAAAGCCGCGCTTGATGAAGCGATCGCATACGGTAATAACATCGCTGCTGAAAAAGCCAAAAGTGATAAGCAGGCGATCATCGATTCTAAGCGTTCAGAAGTAATCGAAATCTCTGCTGAAGACCGTGCTTTATGGGTTGCCGCAATGAAACCTGTTTGGGATCAGTTCTCTGATGAGATCGGTGCCGATCTGGTCAAGGCGGCTGCAGCCTCTAACCAGTAATCTGCTCACTGGCGTTCCTGTACGGGAACACCGGTACTCTGCTGCGGCGGGAGGTATAGGCCCCGCTGCAGCCCCCTCAATCCTCTAAACGACTTGTGAGGCTACACAGGAGAGTCACGTCGGCTCGGCGGGTCTTGCTGGTTTGCTGCAAGGCTGTCCTGTGATGCAGGCACAGTAATAAGATTTACAGAGTAGTCCTGTTCGCTGAACGTTACTCTGTTGTTCCAAGGGGGCCGTTATGGTTCGTAATCTGATCACACAACTGGAAGAGGCATTCCTCTCCCTGCTGCTGGTAGCGATGACGCTGCTGGTATTTGCCGAGGTGGTAATGCGCTTCGGATTTAACTCCGGTATCCACTGGGCTCAGGAACTGACCCTATTGCTGGCTGCCTGGTTCGTCCTTTATGGGGCGTCATACGGTGTCAAAGTGGGCGCTCACATCGGTGTTGATGTATTTGTAAAACTGCTACCAACCAAAGCGCACCGTTTTTTCACGCTTCTGGCGATCGTCCTGTGTCTGATCTATTGCGGGCTGTTTCTGTACGGTTCCTGGATCTATCTGAGCAAGATGAAGATGATCGGGATTGAGCTGGAAGATATGCCGGTGCCGAAGTGGCTGGCAATGAGTATCCTGGTGATCGGTTTTGCCATGCTGATTATGCGTTTTCTTCAGCTTGGCTGGAAAGTGATAACCAAAGAGGCCGATGGCTTTCACTTCAGCGATGAAGCTGAAGAGAGTATGGAACTTGCCAAAGAGCTTCAGGAGCTTGAGTCAAAGGACAAGACTGGCAATGCGGATACCGATGCAAACAATAAGGAGGGGCGGTCATGACCACAGCTGCACTATTTATTATCCTGTTTGCCTGTATGTTTATGGGCATGCCGATCGCTATCGCGCTGGGCCTGTCCAGTGTGGCAACGATTCTGATGTTCTCCAACGACTCGCTGGCGTCAATCTCTCTGAAGCTGTTTGAAGCAACCTCAGAACATTACACGCTTCTGGCGATTCCGTTTTTTATTCTGTCCTCGGCATTCCTCTCTACCGGTGGGGTGGCGAAGCGACTGATTAATTTTGCCGTCGACAGTGTCGGCCATATTCGCGGTGGCCTGGCGATGGCATCGGTGATGGCCTGTATGCTGTTTGCTGCAGTGTCCGGTTCCTCTCCGGCTACGGTGGCTGCGATTGGCACCATCGTGATCGCGGGTATGGTGCGTTCAGGTTATCCGGAATCTTTTGCCGCAGGTGTTATCGCCAATGCCGGTACCCTGGGGATTCTGATTCCGCCATCAATCGTCATGCTGGTGTATGCCGCAGCGACCGAAGTATCTGCTTCGCGGATGTTTATGGCCGGCTTTATCCCCGGTCTGATGATGGGTGGTATTCTGATGATTGCCATCTATATCGCCGCCCGGATTATGAAGCTTCCGGCGGAGCCGTTCCCGGGTGTGGCCAAGCTGGGTAAATCGTTAATGATCGCCCTGGGTGGTCTGATGCTGATCATCATCGTTCTCGGCTCTATTTATGGCGGTATTGCCAGTCCGACTGAAGCGGCGGCAGTGGCGGCTGTGTATGCTTATATGGTGTCGGTGCTGGGGTATCGGGATATTGGTCCGATGAAAGGGATCGCATGGCGCAATGAGGGCGAGGCGATAGCTTCAGCCACAGCGCGCAACCTGTTGCAGATGCTTTGGGCGATACCAAAATCGATTCGTCATCCGGAGGTGCGTAAGGTTATTCTGGACGCCTCTAAAGTGTCCCTGATGCTGCTGTTTATCATCGCTAACGCAATGCTGTTTGCGCACGTACTGACGACTGAACGTATCCCTCATCAGATAGCTGAAACCATCATTCACTGGGGCCTGCCTGCCTGGGGTTTCCTGATCGTGGTGAATATTCTCCTGCTGATTGCCGGTAACTTTATGGAGCCTTCGGCGATTCTGCTGATTATGGCGCCGATTCTGTTCCCGATTGCGACGCAGCTGGGTATTGATCCGATTCACCTGGGTATCATCATGGTCGTGAACATGGAGATCGGGATGCTGACACCGCCGGTAGGGCTCAATCTCTTTGTGACCGCAGGTATCACCGGGAAGAATATGATCTGGGTTATCAAGGCATGTCTGCCATGGCTCAGCCTGCTGTTGCTGTTCCTGATGCTGATCACGTATGTGCCGCAGATCTCGCTGTTCCTGCCGGAATATATTGATCAGCTAAATGGGTATTAGTCTGTCACCGGCGATTAATCCACCCAATCTGGATTGATAGCTGTTCTGGGCCGCACATTGTCTTAAATGTGCGGCCTTTTTTTATGTCGTCAGAAAATCTCAAATCCATTATAATTGCCGCCCAGTTTATCAATCAGCGATGGATTAATGGTGTTGGGTTATATTGCGGTTGTTTGGGGGGTTATCGGCATTACCTTTATCTTTGGTAATGCCATTGTACGTATCGGTACTATAGGGCTGGATACGTTTACTTATTCGCTGAACTGGTATCACTGGGCGGCACTGGTTTCCAGTGTGCTATTTATGGGTTTTGCTGAGGGTTATAGAGGCTTTCAGCGGGGGTATTCACCCAGGGTGGCGGCCCGGTTGCTCTATTTGCGGGACAATGTAACGCCACTGCGCCTGATTCTGGCACCGCTTTTTTGCATGGGCTTTTTTCATATAAGACGGCAGCGGATGATCGTTACCTACTGCTTGTTGCTGGGTATCATCGTGCTGGTACAGCTGGTGCATATGTTACAGCAGCCCTGGCGGGGTATTATTGATTTCGGCGTTGTGGTGGGGCTGAGCTGGGGTACGATATCGATTTTACTGTTTGTGCTGCAGGCGTTTTTTACCGATAAGTTCAGCCATTCGCCAGAAGTGCCGTAATTCAATTGGCAGGCTAGCCGCTATAAAAAACGCACCCTAAGGTGCGTTTTTTTGTGGCTTTCTGACTAGCCCAGAAACAGTTTATAGGCCGGGTTATCGGTTTCTTCCCAGTAGTTGTAACCGATATCTTCGAGAAACTCAGTCACTTGGTGACGCTCATCTTCCGGCACCTGCAGCCCTACCAGCACCCGGCCGTAGGCCGCACCATGGTTGCGATAGTGGAACATAGAGATATTCCAGCGGCCACCCAGCTTTTTCAGGAAGTTCATCAATGCGCCGGGACGTTCAGGAAATTCGAAGCGGTAGAGAATCTCATTGGTCACTGAATCGGGAGCATGACCACCCACCATATAGCGCACATGAAGCTTCGCCATCTCGTTATCTGACAGATCAATAACTTTATAGGCTTCGGATTTCAGCTCAGAAAGCAGTTCTGTACGGGCATCGGTGCCAGCCTGTAACTGCACACCAACGAAGATTTGAGCATCGTCATCATCGGCATAGCGGTAGTTAAACTCGGTGATGTTGCGTTTTCCAAGGGCGTTACAAAACTCTTTAAAACTACCCGGTCTTTCGGGAATTTTAACGGCGATAATCGCTTCGCGGTTTTCACCCAGTTCTGAGCGTTCAGCAATATGGCGCAGACGATCAAAGTTAACATTGGCGCCACTGTCGATAGCGATGAGCGTCTTATCTTTTGCTGATTCCCGGGCGACATATTTCTTCAGACCCGCAACGGCAAGGGCTCCGGCCGGTTCGGTAATTGAACGGGTATCTTCGAAGATGTCCTTGATGGCAGCACAGATTTCATCGGTGTTGACGGTAATCACTTCATCAACAAACTGCTGACAGAGTTCGAACGTGTTTTCACCGATCTGGGCTACAGCGACGCCGTCGGCAAAGATACCGACCTGAGGCAGAATAACCCGTTCGCCGGCTTCCAGTGCCGCCTTGAGGCAGGCGGAATCTTCCGATTCAACCCCGATGACTTTTGTCTCAGGCCGCAGGTATTTGATATACACGGCGATGCCGGAGATCAGGCCTCCACCACCGACCGGAACGAATACCGCGTCGATCGGGCCGCTTTCCTGACGCAGCAGCTCCATCGCAATGGTGCCCTGACCGGCGATAACATCGATATCATCGTAGGGGTGGACGTAGGTTAAGCCCTGTTCTTCAACCAGTTTGAATGAGTGTTTTGACGCTTCATCAAATGTTTCGCCGTGTAAAACAACCTTACCGCCCCGCGCACGGACACTGTTGACCTTAATATCCGGCGTGGTTTTGGGCATCACAATGGTGGCTTTAACGCCCAGGATTTTGGCCGACATCGCCAGTCCCTGCGCATGGTTGCCTGCAGATGCCGCAATAACGCCTCGCTTACGTTCCTCTTCGGTCAGCTGCGCCATCTTGTTATAGGCGCCGCGGAGCTTGAAAGAGAATACCGGCTGCAGGTCTTCCCGTTTCAGCAATACCCGGTTGCCCAGTCGGCTGCTGAGGTTGGTTGCTTCGTCGAGTGGGGTTTCGATGGCGGCGTCATAGACGCGGGCATCGAGAATTTTCTTTATATATCGGTGAGCCATCGGGTGCTTTCAATGTGTTGCTGCGATCCGGCGTAGGAGGCAGTGTGAATAAAGCGTTAAATGGTAATCGCTGAGATGGTTTTCGTCTATAAGATATCGATCAATCAGCGTATAATCTCGCCAGTTAACGACATTTATACGGGGTTTCCCATAATATGACACAGGATGAGATGAAACTGGCAGTCGCACAGGCTGCAGTTACCTATATCCAGCCGAAGCTGAGCCGCGATTCTATTGTTGGTGTAGGCACCGGTTCCACGGCAAATTTTTTTATTGATGAGCTGGCAAAGATTAAGCATCTGTTTGAAGCGGCGGTCGCCAGTTCAGAGGCAACTGCCGAACGTCTCAGAGGGCATGGTATCGAAGTGTATGATATGAACTCTGTTGATCAGATGGAGGTCTATGTCGATGGTGCGGATGAGTTTGATAGCCGACTGAATCTGATCAAAGGCGGTGGTGGCGCACTGACCCGTGAAAAGATCGTCGCAGACGTTGCCAAAGAATTTGTCTGTATTGTTGATGAAACGAAGAAAGTTGATCTGCTGGGTGAATTTCCACTCCCGGTCGAGGTGATACCGATGGCCCGCTCACAGGTTGCCCGCAGGCTGGTGCAGCTGGACTGTATGCCGGTTTACCGGGAAGGGTTTGTCACGGATAACGGTAATATCATTCTCGATCTGCACGGTTTAGAGATTGAACAACCGGAAGCGCTGGAAACCGACATCAATAACATTGTCGGCGTCGTGACTAACGGGCTGTTTGCCCGGCGGGGAGCCAACGTGGTGCTGATGGCAACTCCTGATGGGGTGCAAACCCTTACCCGGTAACCCTTACCCGGTATCAATCAGCCAATAAAAAAGGCCTTCATTATGAAGGCCTTTTTTATGTTTAACCGTAACGGCTTCAACGGTACTACAAGCTTGTTATTACATCGCTTGTACTACATGGCTCCAGCCAATAATGGCAGGCATGCAGATCCATGCCAAAGCGCCAGCGTTGATCAGGAGCCAGATCGGACCTGAGCTGTCACGGAAGTTTTCGTCATGGTTTGCCATGATTATTCACCCGTAGTCATTGATAGAACTGTTGTGAACCGTACTGCGACGTGCCTTAGGGCATCTTTTATGAACGGTTCGGGGGGCGATTCTACCAGTAACACGCTTTTCCGGGTAGCTATAATTGGTCTTAATCCGTATGACACACGTATGCGTTTAATCAAGGAGCATGCATCTTAGTCGATATCAGAGTTCGTCAGATCAGATCTTTTTCCCGACCCTGAGACAACCTGCTAATATCTAAAGAATCGCATCAGAAGAGCAGCGGATTGGTATATGAGTGTGAAAAGGATTGTGCGTGGCAGTGTTATTACCCTACTGGTCGTTTTGTTAGGGTTACACACAGCGGTCCAGTTGGGGCGGGATTATGCTGTTCAGTGGTTGCTTGATCAGGGGGCGAGCCGGGCAGGAATCCATTCATTATCAATCAACTGGTTTACCGGCCGGATAACCCTGCAGGGCGTGTCGGTGGTTACCCCGGATCAGCCTGAATTGCGCCTCGACAAACTTCAGCTGGATCTGGACTATGGGGCACTGGCGGAACAGCATATTCTGATCAGTGACCTGACACTGGAGGGGGTTGCCCTGTATGTGCATGAACAGGCTGATTCCGAACCCCGGCAGTTTTATCTTGGCCCGGTTGCATTGTCGGGTGGTACTGCTGAGCCGCCTGAAGAGGCTCCCGCCGAACCTTCCGCATGGCAGTTTGGTCTGGCGCACTTCCGTATTACCGATTTTAGCTGGCAGTCGCAACTGAAGGAGGGGAATCATCAGTTGCGGATCGATCAGGGCGAGCTGAATACTTTTTACACCTGGCAGAAGGAAGCGATTACTAACCTTGCTCTGCAGGGCGCAATTAATGGTGCCGGGTTTAGTCTGAGTACTCAGGGGCAACCGTTACCGGACACCAAGCGTTCGGAGTTGCACCTTAAACTTGATAAGTTACCGCTCCACTCGTTTACGGCCCCATTTGTGCCGGAGTTGCAGGCGACAGTATCGACTGACCTGATGTTGACCATTGTTGCCGGCGATGAGATCAGTATCACCCAGAGTGGCTCTGTTCAGCTCGATGATTTCAACTGGCAACAGACTGGCTTCGGTCTGAGTCAGCGTCTGCTGACCTGGGATGGCAAAACTGAGTTCAAAATGAGTGCCGGTAAGCCTGAGTCCGTGACGGTTGAGGGTGAGCTGAATATGGCGGCACTGGGACTCACGGCGGATGCACTGAAAGTGGCTCTGAATACGGGGCACTGGCATGGGCGTACTGATCTGGCATTCGCTGATGCCGGCATTCATAGCGTCGATGTGGCCGGTCAGTTGAGTCTGTCGGCACTGGATCTTGTCAGTGAGGAAACGCTGGTGCAGCTGAACGAGGGTAGTTGGCAGGGGAATACCGGGCTGAATTTTAATGCGACTGGCGTTGACCGGGTTGATGTCAAAGGCAGACTGAAAACCAGTGAGTTAGTGTATCAGATGGCTGAGCGGCTTCAGGCCCGGGTTGATACTGCTGACTGGCAGGGCGGCCTGGCGCTGGCTCTGCAGAATCAACCGGTTGCCATCAGTGGCGAGAACGGACAGCTGGCGTTGGGCGGAGTCGTGGTGAAGGCGCTGCAGGAGGATCAGACTTTGGTAACGCTGTCTCAGGCGCAGCTGAGTAATATCGACCTGGCGCTGCCGGAAAAACTAAGTCTGGGCGGGCTCAACGCGACGGCATTGGAGCTGTCACCGCAGGGTGATGCCACCCTGGCTAAGCTGAATCTGAATATCGGTGATGTGGCTTTTGCTCTGGGCAAAGCGGTCGTTATCAACAGAGTAGAACTGCAGAATCTTCAACTCAGGGAGCAGCTCACGGCCGATAAGCAGCCTGTTAGTGTATCGCGGCTGCAGAAGGGCATTAACAGTATGGCTCCTCCGGAGGGCAGCGGAGAGACTGCGAATAATAGTTCTGCGGCGGATGGTGAGCCGCCACTGCGGGTGCAGGTGAAGGAGCTGGTGGTCACCGGTGACAGCAAAATCATGTTTACAGATAACTCAACCTCTCCCCCGTTTAATTCAGAGATCCTGATTGATAAAGCGTTGTTGCAGGGGCTGGATAGCGGCAGCCAGGATCTGGCTGTATTTGATCTGGGACTGAAACTCAATGGCTTTACCACGCTTGAGCTGAGCGGTGATACCGATCTCGCCGGTGGGGGTGACAACGCCAGCTGGAAAGGCAATTTGAAGCAGCTGGAGCTGCCCCGTCTGAGCCCCTATAGTATCGAATATACCGGCTATTACCTGCAAAATGGTCAGCTACAACTGAGCAGCTCGGGTAAGTTAAAGGGTGGCAAGATCAATGGTAAAAATGAGATTAAGATCCACCGTTTAGAGGTGGAACCGGCAGATCAGGAGCAGATGGCAAAATTCAGCAAGCAGCTGTCGATGCCGTTAGGTACGGCGATTTCTGTCTTGCAGGACAGTGATGACAATATCGATCTGGATGTGCCCATCAGTGGTTCACTGGAAGACCCGGATTTTGGTTTGCAGAGTGTTGTTACCTTGCTCGCCGGTAAAGGACTTAAACAGGCGGCGTTCAGTATACTGCTGAAATCTCTACAGCCTTACGGCACGCTGATCAGCCTGGCGGCGAGTGCGGCGAAGGATGGTAGTTTTATCTCCCTGGATCCGGTTGTCTTTGCTCCTGGCAATGCTGATCTGGATGACTATGCATTGGGGTATCTGAATAAAATTGAATCAATGATGGCTGAACGTAAAGGCATGCGTCTGAACATCTGCGGCCAGGCAGTGCAGCAGGATCAGGTACTTATCCGGACCGGCTTGGAGGCCGACAATAAAAAACGCGACAAACCTTTTACTCAGGAGGAGCTGGCTGCACTGGAGAAGCAACAGCTGGAGGCTCTGGCGCAACAGCGCTCAGACCGGATTAAGCAGCAACTGACCGTAAAAATACCGGGAGAACGGTTGTTCAGTTGTTTCCCGGTGCCGGCGCTGAATGATCCAGAGGCGATTCCTGCCGCGACCCTTGGCCTTTAACAGAGCCGCTGCTTTGTCAGTTGCGCTGCAGTTGGCGGTAACCGCTGCGGCGGTGGCTGGCCAGCGCCGAAAGGGTAAACAGCAACATCCCTGTCAGTGGCAGAATAAGCCAGATCCCGGGGTGGAGTATCAGCGGCAGATCCAATAACCGATAGCTGATCAGGCCGGTAACAACATCTGTCAGCAGCGCGGCCATGGCGCCGCTGGCAAGCCCTAGCAAGGCGAATTCAAGGATGTCCAGCTGTCGGGTTTGTCCCTCAGTGCTGCCCAGCACCTGTAACAGGGCATTTTCGTGCCGCCGTTGCTCCAGTTCCTGTGAGACCAGAAGCTGCACTAATACGAAGCCTGCGCACAGGGTTAACCCGAGGATCAGGGTCGACGCCTGAATCAGCCGGTCTATCAACTGACTGGCCTGATCAATCCACTGGCTGACATCGATCAGGGTTAACGACGGAAACTGCTTCAGCAGTTCACGGCTTAAGCCGGTTTGTTGATCGGATAAACGGAAGCTGGTGATATAGGTCTGTGGATAGTTTTGCAGCACTCCGGGGCTGAAAATCATATAGAAGTTTGGCCGGAATGAGCGCCACTCTACTTTGCGGGTGTTGTGGATAGTGGCGCTGAATTGCTGCCCGCCGACTTCAAAGCTGAGCGTATCGCCCAGCTTTAAACCAAGATTTTCTGCCAGTTGCTGCTCAACTGAGATCAGATTTTCCTGAACATCGTCAGGCCACCAGTAACCGGCAGTCAGCTCATTGTGTTGCGGGGCGCTGGCCGACCAACTGAGATTCAGCTCCCTCTTCAGAGCGTTGTTTTCCAGCTGTGCCTGATCCAGCACCCGCTCCGGTGGCTGACCATTAATCAGGGTAATCCGGCCACGTATCATGGGATAAAGGTTGGTTTCTATGCCGGAGTCTTTGAGAAACTGACTCAGTGGTTGCAGTTCCCAGGGCTGGATATTAATCACAAACTGATTCGGCGTATTAACCGGCAGCTGCGTTCGCCAGCGGTTAACCAGCTCGGTCTGGCTGATCAGAAGACTGCTTAGTAGCGTCAGCAACAGGCACATAATTCCCAGTTGCACCCGGTGCCACTGGCGTTGCTGGCGGATGCGATAAGTGAGCAGGCGCCCCAGCCGAAAGCGCCGTGCTAACAGTCGGCCTGCCGGAGGCAGTAGCAGGCTGGCACAGAGGCCCGCAAGCATAATAGTGGCGACGCTCAGCAGGATGGCGGCAATGGCATTGCTGACTGAGCCGAGATAGAGGGCGATTATGCCCCCCGACAGAATCAGGATAATCAGTCGGGCTGGCCAGCTCAGTGCCTGATGGCTGAGCTGGTCACGCCGCAGTAATCCCATCACCGGAATCCGGCTAATCTGCAGCAGCGGCGAGTAACCTATGACCAACAGTAACGCCAGACTCATCAACGGACCGGTTGCGGTTAAGCGGTAATTGGGGGCCGGAAGTCCGGCGGGTAGCAGTGTTTGCAGCAACGAGCCGGTTAGTTGTAGCAACAGCAGAGCGGCGATAACCCCGACCAGCGCAGCAAACAGCCAGCCGAGCAGCAGTTTTAACAGATACAGCTGGAGTATCTGTCGCGGTCTCAAGCCCAGACTCTGTAGCAGGGCGCTGCGACGATACTGAACGCTGCTATAGCGTCTGAGACTCAGACTGATGAGCAGTCCGCACAGGAGTATGCCGAACAGGGAGGTCATGCGCAGAAAGCCTGATGCGTTTTGCATCGCGCCGGATGCCAGCGGCTGGTCTTCATAGACCGACCAGAGGCGCTGCTGAGGCGTCAGGTTGGATCGCAGCTGGGCGTGGAAATTTTTGATCTGCTGCTCTGAGCCGCTGAACAGGGTCCGGTAACCTATACGGCTACCCGGCTGAATGACCCGGGTGGCGGCCAGATCTTTCCGGTTAATCATAAGCTGCGGACTGAAACTGCGAAATCCGGTGCCCCGGTCTGGCGAGCTGATAACCGCCGCCGTGATTTTGAACTGTGAGTAACCCAGCGTGATGGTTTCGCCGACGCTGATTCCCAGCCGTTGTAGCAACTGTTGTTCAGCCCAGGCCATTCCCGGTGCGGGGATCTGATCAGGCTGGGGTGGATCGGTAACGACCTCTCCGCGCAGCGGGTAAGGGGCTTCCACTGCCCTGACAGAGCTCAGTAGTAATTGTGTATCGGTACTGACCATGGTGGAGAACTGGATGATGTTGCTGTATTGCAAGCCTGCCTTCTCCGCTGCGGCAAGGCGCTCAGCCGGGGCCGGCTGGCTGTCGCTGAGACTGAGATCTGCCCCCAGCATGGAGGCACTTTGTCGGTTCAGGCCTTTCTCCAGCTGATTACCCAGCAGAGAGAGGAAGCCCGCCAAGGTAGTGGCCAGTAACAGGGCAAGCAGCAGCGCCCGCCACTCGAAGGTCCGCAGGTCGGAGCGGCTCTGTTTCAGGGCCAGGCGGATAAGTTGCGATGATTTCATCTTAGTGCTCCTGCAAGCTTCCGTTATGCAGGTAGAGTCGTCGCTGACAGCGCTGCGCCAGAGATGCATCATGGGTTATCAGAATCAGTGTGGTGTTAAGTTGCTGATTCAGCTCAAACAGCTGGTCAATGATCTCTGTGCCAGTCTGTTCATCCAGATTGCCGGTGGGTTCATCGGCAAACAGCAGACTGGGTTCCGTTGCAAAAGCCCGGGCGATTGCCACCCGTTGCTGCTCTCCGCCGGAAAGCCGTGCCGGTGTATGGTGATGGCGCTGTTTCAGGCCAACACGGTCAAGCCAGTATCCGGCTTGTTGCTCAGGATGTGGATGGCCCTGGATTTCCAGAGCTAATTGCACATTGTCCAGTGCGGTTAGCTCCGGCAGCAACTGAAAAGACTGAAAAACAAAACTGATATGATTGGCCCGAAGTTCTGCCCGGGATTGTTCATCTAATCCGGAAAGGGGACGCCCAAGCAGTTCAACGGAGCCTTTACTTGGTTCATCTAATCCTGCCAGAATACTTAACAGCGTAGATTTTCCGGCACCGGATGGGCCGATAATGGCAATGCTCTCGCCCGCCTCTGCGTGGATGCTAATATTATTAAAGATATCCAGTCCACCGTTTTGATCCGGGAACGTTTTCGCCAGCGCGGTGGCAATCAAAACAGAACTAGGTTCGGGAGTCGTCATGTCATCTCTATTTGGAATGTGTCTGTTACTATTGTCTAGCTTAGCATGGAGCAGTTCAGTGTTGGTCATGGGTGACAGCCTTTCTGCGGCTTACGGAATTCCTAAGGATCGGGGCTGGGTCGCACTGCTCGAACAACGTCTGGATGAGAACAATCTGAAATACCAGGTGGTTAATGCCAGTATCAGTGGCGAGACGACCCATGGTGGTATTACGCGTTTACCCGCGGTTCTGGATCAGTACAAACCTGATATTGTGGTGCTGGAACTGGGTGCCAATGATGGCTTACGGGGGGCTCCGCTGCCGGTCATCGAGAAGAATCTGAACAGGCTGATCAGTCAGGCCCGGGCTGCTGGGGCGCAGGTGTTGCTTCTGGAGATGCGTCTTCCTCCCAACTACGGTCAACGTTATAGCGATGGCTTCAGCGCGATATTTACCCGGGTGGCTGAACAGCAGGACGTGCCGATGGTGCCGTTCTTTCTTGCTTCAGTGGTGTTGCAGCCGGAACTGATGCAGGCGGATGGTTTGCACCCTAATGTACAGGCGCAGCCGGCTCTTCTTGATCAGGTGTGGCCGTTTCTGGATCGTTTGCTGCAGCCCCTGAGCCAAGGGGGATAATTGCGATTATCCGGGTGCCTCTGTCGTGATTTTTACTGATCTGAAAGAAACCACCCAACGCTCTGACCCGCTCGCGCATACCGATCAGGCCAAAACCTTTTTTGAAGGCGTCGCTTTCGATATCAAAACCGCAGCCATCGTCGCTGATCATTACCTCCAGGCGGTCGCCACTGATCTCTCTGCGCTGACCCTTTGAGGTTCTGTGAATATCGAGCCAGACGTTTCGGGCCTGAGCATACTTGATGATATTGCTAAATGCTTCCTGCGCCAGGCGGAACAGGGTGATGTTGTAATCTTCGGACATCTCGTTGAGTGCGCCGCGATAATCGTGATGCAGTGAGATGCCGTGCTCGGTAAAGCGGTTGGAGACGATGCACTCCTGAAGCGCATCTACCAGACCCAGATCGTCCAGTGCAGACGGGCGTAATGCCCGCATCATCCCGTAGGTTACATCATAGATGTTCTGGGCGATCGCATCGATTGATTCAGCGGTCTGATTGACCAGGCTATTCTCTTCTGGATGAATTCGCTTGAGAATTTTGGCATCGGTTCGGATCGCTGTCAGTGATTGTCCCAGTTCATCATGCAGTTCCCGTGACAGGTTGCGCCGTTCCCGTTCCTGCACGGCGAGTACCTGATGGGTCAGTCGACGGTTTTCTATCAACTGTTCCCGGAGTTCCCGGGTTCGGGTATGAATACGAACCTCGAGTTGCTGGCGAGCATTTTTCAGAGTTTCATAGATTGATGAGTGCTCCACGGCCGCTTTGACTTTCTGTCGCAGGTACGCGGTGAGCATAAAATAAACAGCCAGCGACGCTGCCAACAGAATAAGCAGCATCCCCAGGTTGATATTTTTGGGGCTGAATTGATGCACAATCTTTATTTGGAATGCCTGACCAAAACGGTTTATGGTGCGATGCTCTTCAAGCGTTGGAAGCCAGAAGGGAAGCTTTGTTATTGACGCTGACAGGTGCTGATCAAGAATTTCACCATTCTCATCCATCAGGCTGATACTGGTATGTTCGGAAAGGAAACTGGTGTTTGGCAGCATCCCCTCGGTATTAATGACCAGTGATGCGATATAAAGATTATCGGGCGACGGCGCGGTATTGCGTTCGAAGAACGCCAGAAACAGGGCATAACCGATTTTGTTATTATCCAGCAAAAAAGGAGGAGATGTCACCGGCTGGTGGTATTTGCGGCCAAAACGGATGGTCTCAGTAAAAACAGGGTCTGCCAGCAGGTCTTTGTTTAGCAGGTAGCGGGTATCCGGATTTAGAGGCTCAATAAAGGTGATCGGGAAACGGTCATTGAAATCATTTTTGGTCGGGTCTATGTGGAAGTTTTCCGCTCGGCCAAAATTACTACCCTCTGATTTTTGCTGATGTTGAATTTGTAGCCTTTCTATGTGCGGATAACGCTTGCGCATCTCGTTGGCAAAGCTGCGTATCGACTTCTGATCGTTCGGTGTTGATGAGACCAGTACGGTAAAACTCTGCAGCAGTACTTCATTAATATAGGCTTTTTCGTAGATCGATGAGTAGACGAAATGGGCATCGTTACTGATGTTTTTTTTCAGTCTGCTGTAATCGGCATACAGGCTTATCCCTGCCATAATCAGGGTAAGTATTAGCCAGCCCGCGGTGATGAAGGGGAAATAGCTTCTTTGCATTGGCGTTTTGGTGATCCGTGATCAGGTTATGAAATCCATATCATCCGCTAAGTGTAAACTATTTATTCCCGGAGCAACAAAAAAAGCGCCGTAGCGCTTTTTTTCTTTTTTTGAAAAGCAGGTGTCAGATACGAGTGAGCCAGCCGTGTTTATCTTCTGCTTTACCCCACTGAATATCGTTCAGCGCCTGACGTAGTTTCAGGGTTGTTGCGCCGATGCCGCCATTACCGACAGGGTACTCTTTACCGTTATGAATCAGCGTACCGACCGGAGTCAACACAGCTGCGGTACCTGAAAGCGCCGCTTCACAACCCGGCTTGGAAGCTCTTTCCAGCAGCTCGTCTACCGTGAGCTGACGCTCCTGAACATCCATTCCCAGATCCCGTGCGATGGTCAGGATTGAGTCGCGGGTAACGCCGTGAAGAAAGCTTTCATCCAGTGCCTTGGTAATGACTTCATTGCCATCGATCAGCAGGAAGTTAGCCGCACCGGTTTCCTGAACATCACCACCGGGGCAAAACAGCACCTGGTCAGCATTCAGTTCTTGTTTGGCTTTCATGATCGGGCGGAGCGCGCTGGCGTAGTTGCCGCCACTCTTGATCATCCCCATATGGACAGCACAGCGGGCACCGTTCTCTTCCAGCAACAGGCGCAGAGTCGTATCGCCACCGGCAAAATAATCACCGACCGGCGACAGCAGAACATACTGGCATGAGGTCACAGAAGGTGTCGCCGCTTTTCCGATTGCGGGCTCTGTTCCAAAATGAGTCGGACGAATATACATAGAGCCAGGAGGCTCGGGCACTTCATCTTTAAAACGGCGGACAATATCAATAATCATCTTGCCGGTTGTGGCTTTATCTATCTCTGGCAGAGCCAGCAGCTCGCTGCTTTGGGAGAAGCGTTCAATATTACGATCCATCCTGAAGATATTGATAGACCCATCCTGATGACGGAACGCCTTGAGGCCTTCAAAACAGGTACTGGAATAGTGTAATACATGTGCTCCCGGGTGCAGCTGTATACTCTCGCTGCTGACGACCTCTGGTTTGCTCCAGCTATTGCCATCAAACCAGGAGATTGCCATTTCCGGCATAAACACAGTTCCAAAAGCTGCCATTGGTTACCTCGAAAAGATAAAAAGTTGATTGATCTGTTGCACGCAGTGTGGTTCAGAGAAATTTTCAGGCCAATGATTGTAATCAGCAATGGTTAAAAAGGGAATCGGCTACCGTACAATTAACGCGGAGAAAATTAAGAAAACCGGGAGAAACGCAAAATTATATATGTGTAGCTTCAGTACCGCCCGAGCCAGACCCCCCTATGGATGAAGTGTTAATGATAAATGGTATACTGCGACCTTATTGAATTGCCTTATTTTTGACAGACAGGAATCCCCTTGAAAGTTCTGATCGTGAAAACCTCATCCATGGGGGATGTTATCCACACCCTGCCGGCGCTTACCGACGCAGTGAACGCAATCCCTGATATTCGCTTTGACTGGGTTGTCGAGGAAGGGTTCGCTGAGATTCCTGGCTGGCACTTCGCGGTTGATAAAGTAATACCCGTAGCGATTCGTCGCTGGAGAAAAAATCTCTGGAAAACCTTCACCAGCGGAGAGTGGAAACGCTATCGCATGGCCCTGTCTGAGACTGACTATGATCTGGTGATTGATGCTCAGGGGCTTTTGAAAAGCGCCATGCTGGTGACGCGTTATAGTCGGGGTATTCATTGTGGCTATGATAAGCATTCAGCGCGAGAGTCGCTTGCTGCGCGCTTTTATCAGCGCCGGTTCAGTGTCGATAAACAGCAGCATGCGGTCGAAAGAACCCGTCAGCTGTTTGCTCAGGCATTGGGCTATCAGGTTGCCGGGCGGGGGGATTTTGCAATTCGCAGTCACTTCATTCCTGATCAGAACACGATATCTGACTACCTGGTGTTTCTCCACAGTACCACCCGCTTCGATAAACACTGGCCGGAAATCTATTGGCAGGAGCTTATTGATAAAGCAACGGCCGCTGGATGGAAGATTAAACTGCCCTGGGGTAATCCTGACGAGAAGGCCCGTGCAGAAAGGCTTGCCCGGGAGAATCGTAACGTTGACGTGTTATCGAAATTGAATCTGGCTCAGGTAACCACGGTGCTGGCGGGAGCTGCCGCCTGTGTATCGGTGGATACCGGCTTATCCCATATGGCCGCTGCGCTGGATCGTCCCAATGTGATTCTGTTTGGTCCGACAGATCCGGGGCTTGTCGGCGGTTATGGTAAAGATCAGATCTGTCTGGAAGCGAAAGCACAGGCTAAGAGCGGGCGTGATGTAGAGCCCGCGGTATTTGCCGATTTGACGCCTGAGATTGTGTGGCAAACGCTGACAGCTCAGTGTTTACAGGCCGGGGAGTAACAAGTGCATAGCTCAGTTTATTTTGTCTCGACTCTGCTGCATCTTTTCACTGCAACTGCAATTGCGGGAGAGCGTAAAGATGAGAATGCGATCCTGGTGTTTATCGACCAGCCCGAAGGCAGGGTTCCCCAGGTGTTTAACCTTGTACAGCAATGGGAACTGTCCCCTTTTGTGGAACAACACCTGTTTTATGGCCGCCTGAAAGGTGGAATAAGTAAGCTGAAAAAGAGGCGGTTGTTGTTTCATGGCATTAAACAGCTGATTGAGCGACTGCAACCGGATCATATCTTTGTCGGGAATGATCGCCGTATAGAGTTTCAGTATGCCATGCATATTGCGTCTTTGTCGGGCAAGGAGACTGTAGGTCACTACATGGATGAAGGCACATTCACCTACGTCGGACGAGAGGCATCCAGCGGCATTGGTGATGTAATTGTGGATAACCTGCTGAAAAAACTGTTTTACGGCGTATGGTGGAAAAATCCTCTGACGGTTGGCGAGTCAGCCTGGATTAAAGAGATTCATGTTGCGTTTCCTCAACTGATTGACCCGCGCCTGAAAAGCAAAGTCGTACACTGCCTTTCAGCGCAGAGTTTTCAATCGGATGCGCTGAAACAGTTGTCTCAGATGATGCTTCAGGAAAATGGAGTGACTGAGGTTCAGATCGGATCACTGGATGTATTGATAACCCTTCCCCATGAATCATTGTTTGAGAAAAACAGCGGTTATAAAGAAACAATACTGACGTTGATTGCTGAGCTGAAGGGCGCGGTCGCGGTCAAGTATCATCCGCGGAATAGCGGCGAAGATGCCCTCGGGTTGCAGCAATATGGAGTTCAGCTTCTGCCCTCATCTGTCAGCTATGAGGCCATTTTGCCCTTGCTGAAAAGTGAGGCGATGGTGATCGGTGATGTATCCTCAACGCTGTTACTGACCCGATGGCTGAGGCCGGAGATTCAGGCGATCTCTTATCGTAACGGAACTGAAAATAAAAAGTTTGAGCAACTGTTTAGTGATCTTGGAATACAGATGCGTTAATACGCTCAGGCGTACTAAGGAAAAGCGATGAAGCTGGCTATGAATTATCTCATCAAGAATGAGGCCGATATCATTCTTGATAATATTAAAGTGCATGCTCAACTGGGTGCCGACTGTTTTGTTATTATCGACAATGGCTCCACTGATAATACCCGTGAATTGCTGGACTCAGTCAAAGATCAATATGAGATGATCATTATTGACCGGCCGCTATTGGACTATCAGCAAAGTAACTGGAAAACAGAGATGGCCAAAACAGCAGCACGGCAGTTAGGCGCTGACTGGAGTATTGCCAATGATGCTGATGAGTTCTGGATTCCGAAAGATGGCAACCTGAAAACAGAGATGAAATCCTCGGGATCAATTCTTGAGTGTCCCCGCTACAATATGCTGTATGACCGAAGTGCTTTTGATCAGGAAGTACCTTACTATCTGCAAACAAGCAAAGTGCAATATCCTATAAACTATCCCAAGGGTATACAGTGTAATCAGCCTCATCTTTCCATTATGCTGGGACAGATTCATGGAAAGGTTGCGGTTCGTTCCCGTGGACTTTTACGGGTGAAGGGCGGCAATCACCGGGCATGGCATGCCTGGGGGT
Source organism: Amphritea atlantica (assembly GCA_024397875.1). Lineage (NCBI taxonomy): Bacteria > Pseudomonadati > Pseudomonadota > Gammaproteobacteria > Oceanospirillales > Oceanospirillaceae > Amphritea > Amphritea atlantica. The sequence goes on along the minus strand of CP073345.1, from coordinate 240,113 downwards.
GGTTGAATAAGCACATCTCTGAAAATATCAGTGTGTATCACTACCCGATTCGCTCGAAAGAAAAATTTATCCAGAACATTGAAAATCGCAAAGCATTGCTGGATGCCGGCGTGACAAAGATGGGCGATCACTACCGTCGCTGGGTCAGCATGTATCAGGAAGGGGCGATAGAAGAGGAGCTGAACCGTTTAACCGTTACTGAGCAGAATAGACATGCTCTGTTTGATCTCGGTGTGTTAGCCGAAGACCGGTCGGCTAAGGATGTAATCAGTAAATTGCTACAAGAGAGATCGCTATGATTATTATCGGTTATTACACAACCGATCCGGTTTATCAGGAGTGCTTTAAACTGCTAATTAAGTCTTTAGAGCGGGTTGGTCACCGTTATGACTTTAAGGCAATACCTCCGTCCGACTGGAAAAGCGTTACCGACCTGAAGCCCCGTATCGTTCTTGAAAAACTACAACAATACCGGGAGCCGGTTCTCTATCTGGATGTCGATGCGTTTGTTCATGAAAATCTGGAGCAGTATTTTTCAGATAAAGATTGCGATATTGCGGTCAACTACCTGCAAAAGAAAACCGGAGAGGAAGAGCTGTTATCAGGCACCATTTATTTTGCTTACAACGAAAAGGTGATCTCTCTGGTGCAGGCATGGATGCAAACCGGAGAGGAAAATCCCGGCCTGAATGATCAGCAGTCGCTACAGCTTGCGGTTCATCAGTTTGAGGGGGAACTGACAGTATACCGCCTTTCAGCGGCGTTTACCTATATCTTTGACCGTGTCTATGATGAGGTGAAACGGCCCATCATTGAGCACCTTCAGGCCAGTCGGGAGATCTATTGCCGAAGGAAGATGAGGAGTATTAAAAATAAGCTTAAGCGACTGTTAAACCTGAAAGTTGAGAGTGAGGAAATGCTTAATCGGAGAATAAAGCGAGTCACTGAATTGAATAAAATTGTTAAAGTATAAAGGGATACTAAATGGATTTTAAAGGGAAGGTGTCTTCAGGTTTTTGTTTTTTTGTATCTTCCCTTGAGAGAGCACTGTATATATTGTTGTTGTTAGGTTTAAGCTTGTTTTTGGTTTTTTATGGGGATGCTAAAAAGTTATTTAACGTTATTTCAGTTTTGATGGTTGTTTGTGTTTTATTCAGGCCTGTATGTTTTTCAGGGAAAGAACGGTTTTTTTGGGTTTTAGTGCTTCTTATGATTCCCATTAGTAGCTTTGTTACTTATCTTGTTCATGATCAGGAAAGAGATTTTGATTTATTTTTAGATGCGCTTAGAGTCTCTGGTATATCAATAATTTTAAGTTTTTTTCTCAAAGGTTTTTCTAAGTTCAAAGTTGAGCATGTGCTGGCTTGCGTTTTCTTATGTTCTCTGTTGGGTGGTGTTGTTAGTCTTTATGAGTGGTGGGGAAGTGACTTTAATTCACGTATTTCAATTGGAACTCGAATGTTGAACTTCTTTGCTGCGGCCATGCTTGCGTCCACTTTAGTCTCTCTTTATTACGGATTTTGCTTTTTTAGAGGCCGTTGGCAGTGGTTTTCTCTTATCTCTTTTTGTTTTGGATCGATTGGCGTCTTTTCAACAGGGACTAGAAGTTGCATAGCTATTTTGATTTTTTCATTGTTAATAGCTGTTTTGTACTCTTTGGTTAAAAAGAAGTGGAATGTTGCTTTTTTTGGGGTTGTAATTTTTTTGTGTTTTAGTGTGGGTGTGAGTGATGTATTAATAAAAAGATATCATAAAACACTTTCTAGTGTTTCAGTCTATCTGGATGAGAGTTCTTCGGTTGAAGATAAATCTACTTCGTTAGGTTTCAGGTTTGAGATGTGGAAGTATTCATTGAAGCTAATAAAAGAGAACCCTTATTCTGGATATGGTAGTAAATTATTTTCTCAGCTTGAAGCTGATAGTGGTATAACCAGAGAAAGTACCGTTGAAATAGGAAATTACAACTCTGCTCATAATAGCCTTCTGCAGTATTGGGTATCTAAAGGAGTATTGGGAGTATTAGCTTATTTTCTGATGATATTATATCCGCTGCTGTTAGCATTGTTTAAGCGATTTAAGGGTAGGGAGGCTGTTATTATTATATCTTTAACCTATCTTTTGACCGGGCTAACGGAAAACAATCTGGGGCACGCATATTCTTTAGCATTTTACTTCCTCTTTTTGACCGCTTTATTAACTTCTTACTATTCTAAATGTGAAGAAAAGGGGCTTGAGGATGACCTCGACTATCAAAGTATTTGATGGGAGTTTATAAAAGTGATTGTCTTAGATGAAAATAAAATATGCTTTGTTAGTGTACCTAAGAATGGAACTCATACTGTCTATAATCATTTAGAAAGACGGAGTGGAAGAAGGGTTGGTAAATATCATGAGTTTAGGTGGTGGAAAATACCCAGATATTTATTTGCGCTGAAACGATATAAAACTGTCATGGTTTGGCGTGATCCGGTGGACAGAGCTGTCTCATTATATAAAGATATTGTCTTAAGAGAGCATCAAGAAAAACGTAAAGTTGTTAGTAGAGAGTCACAGGAAATTCACCACAAGATTGCTGAAATGTGTGATAGCTTTTCAGAATTTGTTGATTATTTATGTGAAGATGATGAGTCTGTTAGTAATTATCTTTTTAAGTCTCAGGAATGGTGGGTGAAAAAAACCAGTCCTGATCTTATAATCAAAATAGAAAATCTTAACTCATACCTATATGAGCTAACGGGGGAATATCCTTCTATTGAACACCAGAGTATCGACTTGGATACGAGTTCAATAGTTATAACTGATAAAGATAGGTTTGGTATTCTAAATAAGTGGGCTAAGAATGACTTTTTTAAGTCTTTATAGAGGGCTTTTATGATAATTTCTGTTATATGTGCATATAATCCTAATAATACTGGCATGTATACGGTTGATAAGGCTGTAATAGATTTTTTTTAAGATTACTCTGATGTCGATTTGGTGTTTTATATAGTTGGAGATGTTAATAGATTCAGAGATGGTGAAGGTGATGTTGCCTATAATTCAATAGCGGATAGCTATGAAGATATTATATCTTCTGATGTTATTTTGTTCTGGGGTGACTTTATTTATTCTTATGATTTTTGGATAAGCGCTTTAATACCCAGAATGATTTCACATGGAATAGCGAAGGACTTTGAAAGCGCGATTGAGTTCTTATATAAATATATTATGCTAGAGGGAGCGGATGATTCAGTTTACAGTAAAGTAATCATTTATGGGACTACTATTGTTGCTGATGACTCAGTCTCATTGTGCTGCGGGCGATACTTCAGGTCGATGTGTAAGCTTATTGAAAAGGCCAGGCTTGTATGCTTTAGAGATGCGCTATCATATGCAAGGTTTACATTTTTAGGTAGCCCGGCTCTAAAATTAGCTCCTGACTGTGCGATGCTTAACTCAAATAAGTACCCGCTCGGGGTAGGTGGAAATGATAGAGTAGGTGTTTATATCGGGCGATCAGAAAAAATTGAGCAGCTGAAGTTTGTTTTTCTTGCACGGTCGATAAAAAAGAAGATAAAGAAAAACGTTGAATGGATTCAATGGTTTCCAAGAAAAACGCGTGATAAACGTCTATCCTTTTTAATAAGTGGTTCCGTTAGTGGTGAAAGACTAAAATCTTCAGAAGTGGTCAAGAGTCTATATCAGTATGATTTTATAATAACTGATGTTTATCACTTGGCAGTAAATGCCTGGGCACGGGGAATTCCAGTTATCTTAATCGGTTATGGCGCAAGACATGAGAAAATGACCCTGGGAAGCAAGAAAAAAGAAATACTTTTCTCAAGTTTTTTTCTTCAGGATTATTATGTTTTTTGGGAAAGTATTTCGATTTTTGGGAATTCTGACCTGGTAGAAACGGTTGACTTAAAGTTAAAAAGCCACTCTGCTAATAAGCAGGTGTCATGCTTGATCAGGCAGGCGGCAAAAGATGCAGCAGATTGTCTGGGAAAAAGCATATTTGGTTAATGGGACGGTTTGATATGTGTAGCCGCGATTAACTTTAATATCTGATCGTATGAGCCTCTAAATGGGTAGTGGCCTGCTATTAATCGTAATGGGAAGTTGTGTTATAAAGCCCTAAAGGGCAATTATAGCATGCAGCCCGTCATTATTGAGAAAGGCCGTTGATAAAAAGTGCAGCTTATTATTTTTTATTTTTGTATACGCTGATTTTTTTATTAATGTTGTTTTTATGGATTGTGATGATTTCTGCCTTATTAAGGAACTCCATTATATTATCACTTAAAATAAAGCGTTCATAAATTTTCTTTATATGCTCTTCTGTTATTTCTTTGTTTAGATAGTTTGTTTCATCTGAAAGGCCATAAAAGTTTAGCTGAGAAATGTGAGACCTGTTTTCAAATCTTTTTTTGAATTGTTTGTAGCTTCTAATTGGTAGGTGAACTATTTTTATTTTGTCTTCGGTTCGGCCATTAAATATTCTGCATACATGGCTAGCTCTGTGATTTCCTGTTTTAACTTTTTTTAGTCCGTACGGATTTATGATTGTTTTAGGTGAAGGGGAGTTTAAGAGCATTGACTCGATGGTTTTTTTTGATTTAGGTTCTGAATTAATACCATTGCAAATGATTATATTTGAATTTCTATAGTCGAAGTTTTCATGTTTGGCTTCTTTAGGAAGTAAGGTGTTATATCTTCTTACGGTGACCACGGAGTCTTTAGCGGATAGATAGCTTTTAAGAGACATCCCATTATCCGGCTCCCAGAACTCATCTGCATCATTGTTGATTACCAGGTCGGCCTTTAATTTTCTCTTGCAATAGATTGCCATCTCAGTAACCCATTGTGATTGCTGAAATCTTGTGTCTGGCTGATCGATGATATGCAGATCAAGTTCATGACTAAGCTTTTGCAGTATATCTCTTGTACCATCTGTTGAGCCGTTATCCATAACAACAAAGCAGTCAACGCCAACACTGCTGTGATAACGGATATTATCTTCAATGATATCGGCTTCATTTTTAGCAAGTATTGACATGCCTAATCTTAATTCACCTTTATGTACTAGGCGGTGAATCCAGTAATCAAATAGCTTTCTAATCACGTTCGCTTAACCTTTTTGTAGATATTCGTCTCACCTGGAGGTGCGGTCTTAAAGCGCTTATGAACCCACATATATTGGGATGGCGCTTTACGGATACCCTGCTCGATCGCTTTATTAATCAGAGCAGCATCCTGCTCCTCAGAGCCTGAAGGAAATCCTTCAACATCGCTACACTCAAGAATGTAACCTGAGTTATCCGGCTTGCGCCAGCAGTCCAGTTTAATCAGAGGAGCGTTGTTCAACTGATGCATTTTTGTTGTGGCTAATGTGGTCGCAGCAGGGTGTCCAAAAAAAGAGACAAATGCTGTACCTTTTCGCCCCAGATCCTGATCCGGAGCATACCAGATACAGTGATTATTACGCATAGCGCGTAGCATTTGCCGGGTTTTTCCCCGCTCGACCGGATGGCTGAAACGACTACGTCCTCTGGTAAAGAACCATTCAAGCATCGGGTTGTCATGTTTTCTATAGAGTGTACTGCAGGGTTTTCCACACAGTGAAAACAGCAGTCCGGCTAGGTCCAGGCAGGAGAAGTGCCAGCCCATCAGGATGATGCCATTACCTTTTTCCAGTTGCTGGTCAAGCAGGTCGAAATTACGAAACTCTGTTATCTTGCGAAAGACGTTTTCATCTTTCCAATAAGCCCAGCCTGTTTCGATGAGTCCAATTGCATTGTTCTCAAAAACCTCTTTTACCCGCTGCTGTTGTTCATTTGGTGTGAGCTCAGGAAAGCAGAGCCGAATATTGACCTCGGTGACATGTCTGCGAGAGTCCATCAGGCGATAGAGAACTCGTCCCAGTTGCTTGCCTGCCCAAAAACCCCAGCGTAGTGGAAGAGCGCAAACGAGACGAAGAACTCCGATGCCGATCCATATCGGCCAGTAACGGGGGTTGATAAAGCTCGGCGGTGTTTGTTTTTTGGAGCTCAAATTTAATCCAACGTTAAAAGTTATATTAGTTAGTGAAAGCTTATTAAGGCTATATGTATATATGGTAACTAACTGATTTTTTTAGCTAGCTTTTTAGTGCCTATATAATGCTGTAGTTGTAGTATTTTGTTTTTTACTCGCCTTGAGTTTGTGCGCTTATAGGGTGGGAGTACAATCTTTTCTTTTCTAATTGTATTTGTACTGTTTGAAATGTGTTCAGACAGTTGAGAAAAAAGATTGTACTTATGTAGTACTAGTTCTCTTGCTTCAATTATAGAAGAGATTCTCTTCTCCCATTCCCTGTTTTTTACTGCATTATTGATTATTTCTAAAGCTTCTTTGGGTTTGTTTATATCTATTCTAATGAATGACTCTTCAGGAAAGTAATCTGTTATGTTAGGGCAGCCATAATAGATTGGCAGGCAATATGCTAAGAAGCTATCAGCCAGTTTTTCTGTCCAGTAATCTTCATGAACTGTGTTTTCTATTGTTAATGAGTATCGGTAATCTATCATTCCGTCCCATTTATTCTCTATGAAATTTATACCAGAACCAAATAGGTCTAACTCTAGGTCTGATGACCGGATAAAATCCATAAATTTAAGGCGGTTTCCATGTCCTGGAAAGATCCTTTTGTTACTAGATATCCACGTAATATTTTTGTTTTTTTCAGGAATGTCCGTTTCTATAAGTTCATCATATGTCTTGTCAATGTACCAGGATAGCATAGGATATGATTTGATATATTTAGAGGTTTTTTGGGGAATGTAGTGTGTAAAAACTTTGCTGTAATGCGCTTGATCGTCGATCATCCAATCATGTATATGATATACGAAAGGTTCTTGAATGACTTGCCATATATTATCAGGAGGGCAGGTGACATATCTGTTGCTCCTACCTACTCTGTTAAATACAATTGCAAAATCACACTCTCCGTCTTCCTCACAGATAAAAGTATGCTCCCCCATATATCCTGAGTTAGTCGGTTGTGTTCGGGAGTAACCGGGTAATAATTTCAATATATCAGGCTCTTCCCAACAGCGAAATATTCGGACTATGGACATAGTGAACTCTATTTAAAAGGCAAGGTGCGAAGTTTCCACCTGTTATTATTGTAATGAATGTTTTTGTAGTTAATGTCTTGGAAATGTTTTTCTAAGTGACTTGTTGGTATTAGCTTGGTAAAGTTGAAATTGTTAATAACAGGTATTTTTTTTATTATCTTTAATTTATTTATAAGTCTTGCAGTATTATTTATGCCCGCTGGGAGCTTTGTTTTCATTGTGTCTATAATTGATGCCATCTCTAGTTGGCATTCAGAGGCATGCTGATGAGCTCTGTTTGCGTCATGGATTCTATAGCCACTCAGAATAGCATCTACCGAATAGAGTTCGGCATGTTGAAAAAAACGGCTCCAAAGCTCTCCGTCGATCATATATCTTTGGTTTTCATCAATATAACCACCTGCCTTTTGCCACAGGCTTCTACGCCAGAATGTAGACTCTTGTTGAATCCAGCGAAAGTTTCCTGTCAGGTAATCATAAATATTTTTTGTATTTCTTTGTGCTGTCGTCAGTACCCCATCTTTATTCCAGTAGGCATTAAAACCTGTAATCCATTCAACCTCAGGAAACTGTTCGAAAATCTGGCAAATTGTCTGAAGCGACCTTGGCGTATATTTGTCATCTGAGTTTATCCAAGCCATTATTTCACAATCGGTGTTTGAGAAACCTTTGTTCAAAGCATGGGCGTGACCGCGGTCTGGTTCAGAAACATAATAATGAAGTTGATCAGAGTAAGACTCGATTATCTCTTTTGATCCGTCAGTGCTGCCGCCGTCGATCACGGCATATTGTATTTCCGGGTACTGCTGATCTAGTACAGATCGAATGGTCTCTTCAATGAAGGGGGCTTGGTTGAATGACGGTGTTACAATGGCTATGGAGATCGGTTTTTGCATTATAAATCACAAGTCAATGTTAGAATTGAGATAGTAGGATAACTTTCATCTGAATGACAACGTCTTGTCGTTCCTAAATGTGTAGCCATTAAATGCCTTTGTTACCCATAATCGGCTAAGATACTGTAAAATTTGTCAATTGTAATGTCTGTAGCTTTGCAACACTAGCGTATCGCCGGGTTGAATTGCTATGGCTGTAAAAATATGCGAGAGTTTTTTCATTCGTGAAAAATGGAAATAGTATGCAGGTCTATCTGCGCCTGTTGAAATATGTAAAGCAATACTGGTCAGCTTTTTTACTCAGTGTTGTCGGTTTTGTCATTTATGCCGGTTCACAGACGGCCTCCGCAAAATGGCTTGAGGCCTTTGTTGATTCAGTCGGTTCTGGTCAACTGGATAACCGGGGGATCCTTGCTTTATCGGTACTGGGGATCTTTTTTGTCAGGGGGCTCGGTACATTCCTGGGGAACTATGGGCTCTCTTATGTTGCACGTCATGTTGTTCATAATTTGCGATGCGATCTGTTCAGACATCTGATGCTGCTGCCAAGCAGCTATTATCATCAAAACTCCAGCGGAGAGTTGCTGGCCAAGCTGACCTATAACGTTGAGCAGGTCACCGGTGCTGCTACCAATGCACTGAAGGTTGCGATACGTGAGGGATTTACAGTTATCGGTCTGTTTGGTTACATGCTTTACCTTAACTGGAAGCTAACACTGCTGTTTCTGGTGGTCGGGCCTGTGGTCGGGGTTGTGGTGGGTATTGCGGCACGCCGGATGCGGGGTATCAGCCGGAATGTGCAGCAGAGTGTCGGTGATATTACTTCGTCCGCTTCTGAAGCGATAAAGGGGTATCAGGTGGTGCGTATCTTTGGCGCCACTGAGCTGGAGACGGATCGTTTTATCAAGGTTAGCCAGCAAAATCGTCGTCAGGTGATGAAGATGGTGGTGACGCAATCGGTAGCCACACCCTTTGTTCAGATGATGGTAGCGGGTGTAATTGCGCTGATGACTTTCCTGGCAATGGAGCCCGATCTGATCAAGGAGATGAGTACCGGACAGTTTATCGCCTTTATCTCTGCCGCAGCGCTGATGGCAAAACCGGTGCGATCGCTGACAGAGATCAGCAGCATGATTCAGTCGGGCCTGGCAGCATCGGAAAGTGTTTTTGAAGTGGTTGATACTGCACCGGAAAAAGATAATGGTACTTTTGCACCAGACCGTGTCGAGGGTGCGCTTGTCTTTCGTAATATGAGTTTCAGATATGAGGCTGATGCAAAGCTGGCGCTCGATAACATCAATCTTGATATTAAATCCGGTGAAACGGTTGCGTTAGTGGGTAAGTCCGGTAGTGGTAAATCGACTCTGGCCGGATTGTTACCTCGCTTCTATGATGTGACGGAGGGGGAGATCCTCCTCGATGACCACAATATCCAGGACTATAAGCTCGCTAATCTTCGTAGTCAGATAGCACTGGTGAATCAGCAGGTTATTCTGTTTAACGGCACGATTGCTGACAATATTGCTTATGGCGCAATGGCCGGTTGTAGCCGGGAGAAGATTGAAGCGGCGGCAGAGGCTGCTCATGTTGCCGAATTTGTCCGACACCTGCCTGAGGGCCTGGATACGATGGTGGGAGAGAATGGCGTGCTGTTGTCCGGTGGCCAGCGTCAGCGCATAGCGATCGCCCGTGCCATTCTCAAGGATGCGCCGATTTTGATTCTGGACGAGGCGACCTCTGCGCTGGATACTGAATCGGAGCGGCATATTCAGGATGCCCTGGAAAATGTCATGCAGGGACGAACGACACTGGTGATTGCCCACCGACTGTCGACTATAGAGAGTGCTGACCGGATTCTGGTGATGGATTCCGGCAGGATTATTGAGCAGGGCAACCATGCTGAATTACTGCAAAAAGGGGGAGTATATGCAAATCTGCATAGCCTGCAGTTTTCTGAAGCAGCCGTTGTCACTGAAACCGAACAAATGACTGGTCAGGAACCCGAGCAATGAAACTGGTAATGCCACGATTAGATAAGGCACAGGTGTTAGTTGTTGGTGATCTGATGCTGGATCGCTACTGGCATGGCCCCACTTCAAGAATCTCGCCGGAAGCACCGGTGCCGGTGGTTAAAGTGGATCAGCGTGAGGATCGTCCCGGAGGGGCTGCGAACGTGGCGCTGAATATTACGGCGCTGGGGGGCGGCGTCTCTCTGGTGGGCATTGTCGGACAGGATGAAGCGGGCCAGGCGTTGCAACAACAGCTCGAATCAGCCCGGGTTAACTGTCAGTTCTGTATCAGTAACACTGAGCCAACCATTACTAAACTCCGGGTACTCAGTCGTCATCAGCAACTGATTCGTCTGGATTTCGAAGAACGTTTCGGTGCCGGCCATCGTTTCGAATTGCAGCAGCAGGTTGAATCGCTGCTGGGTTCTGTCAGCGCGCTGGTGTTATCGGATTACGATAAGGGGACTCTGAGTGATCCGCAGCTGCTGATCGGCGCGGCCCGAAAGGCCGGGATTCCGGTATTGGTTGATCCAAAAGGGACTGATTTTGAGCGCTATCGGGGAGCAACCCTGCTGACCCCCAATATGGGTGAGTTTGAAGCGGTCGCAGGACGCTGTCACTCGGAGCGGGAACTGGTGGAAAAAGCTCAGTTACTGGTTGCTCAGCTGGGGCTGGATGCTCTGTTGGTGACCCGCAGTGAGCAGGGCATGACACTGATAAAACCCGGACAGAACGAGATTCACTTTCCTGCGCATGCCCGGGAGGTCTTTGATGTGACCGGTGCTGGCGATACCGTGATCTCGACGCTGGCGACAGCACTGGCGGCTGGGGAGTCACTTGAAATTGCCACCGGGCTGGCGAATATTGCGGCGGGTATTGTCGTGGGTAAACTGGGTACTGCAGCGATCAGTGGGCCGGAACTGCGCCGTGCGGTTAATCAGGCCCAGGGATCCGAGCGGGGTGTGGTCAGTGACGAACAGCTGCTGATTGCCCTGGAGGATGCCCGCGCGGCCGGGGAGAAGATCGTCTTTACCAATGGCTGCTTCGATATTCTTCATGCAGGACATGTGGGTTATCTGGAGCAGGCCCGAGCGCAGGGTGACCGGCTGGTGCTGGCGATCAATGATGATGATTCCGTTCGTCGGCTGAAGGGCGAGGGTCGTCCTATTAATCCCGTTGAGCGGCGTAAAGCGGTATTGGCCGGGCTGGAAGCGGTGGACTGGGTCGTCAGTTTTGCCGAGGACACCCCTGAGCGGCTGTTAGAGCAGATCCGTCCGGAGGTTCTGGTCAAAGGCGGCGATTATGGTCTCGATCAGGTGGTGGGTGGCGAATTTGTGAAAAGTTATGGCGGTGAGGTAAAAGTGCTGTCTTTTCTCGATAACTGTTCCACTACCGCGATAGTTGAGAAGATACAGGGCAGCTGAAACCTGTTATTAATTTTTTTGCGGGCCTTCGCTCAGGCTCTCTGTTGCGGCAACGACGTTGGCGTGCAGATGGTCTGGGTTGATGGTGCCAATGATAGCGCTGCTGACTCCGGGATGGCCGAGAACCAGATCGAAACTGGCACGCACCGGATCGGTATCGGCTCCCTGGGAGATATGTCCTGAAGCCAGGGCTTTTTTAATAAAGATCCCTTTATCTGCCGCCAGCGCATAATCAATGACCGGAAGTTCTTCCCGGTAATCCAGGTTGTAAGTCACCATCGCGATATCTGAACGCTTGAGTGTTTCTATCCCCCCCTCGATCGTCTTCGTCGACATTCCTCCAGCGCGAATCTTGCCTTCAGATTTTAACAGTTCCAGTTGTTCCAGAATGCCGTATCGCTGGATAACGTCCATATCATTACCATCGGAATGCACTAAGAGAATATCGATGACATCGGTTTGCAGTCGTTTCAGACTCCGCTCGACACTGAATCGAACATGCTCAGGTGTAAAGTTAAAATGGGATTCGCCTGTCTGAGGATTAAACTCCTCGCCCACTTTGCTGCAGATCAGCCAGTGATTTCGCTGGTTTTGCAGTAACGGTCCTAATCGCTCTTCACTATTACCGTAAGCGGGCGCGGTATCCAGCAGGTTGATTCCCAGATCCCGGCTGAGGTCGAGAAGTCTGCGTGCCTGTTGATCATCCGGGATAGTAAAGCCAGTGGGATATTTTACCCCTTTATCCCGTCCCAGTTTGACCGTACCAAGCCCGACCGGGCTTACCCTAAGGTCAGTACCGGCGATCTTTCTCAGTGTCAGCAAAACAGAGTCTCCCATAGCGGTTCCGCAATTTCGGGGCGGGGCAACTGATCGGTGATAACGGTATCGGCGCTGTTTTCAGGGACAATGTTCTGCTCATCCAGTATGGTCAGTATCTGATCGGCCAGATCGGGAGCCAGGGCCAGCTTGGTGGGCCAACTGATAATGCAGTTGCCGGCGGCTTGGGCAAATGCAGCGTCGGGCCGGGTGAGTGATGACTGTTTCGGTTCCGCCCGATTAATATGAAAGCAGGCCCAGCGGGCATTTTTCAGTTCAACCCAGGGCAGCAGCTCTGTAATCAGCTTTTGTGCTTTTTCGATCTGCTGCTGTTGAGACAAGCTGACACCGGTTTCCGCCAGATCGCCACCCAGATACCAGACCTGTTCGCCATTACTGGCGGGGTGAGTGGTGATCGTCACGACGGGTTTGCTGCCACTGCTGATGCAGTGGGCAAAGGTTGGCAGGTCCGAATCGTGGCGAACCATCACCATATGCAGGGGTCTGCGCTGCATCTGTGGCTGCTTAATATTCAGTTGTTGTAGTAGCGCCTCTGTGCCTTCACCGGCGGTCGTGATGTAGCGTTGTGCCTCGATTCGCAGTTCAGGCAGCTGTACCCCCTGGATTTCCCCCTCTTTCGTGACCAGCTGCAGCTGATCTGCTGTGACTTTAATGATACGTTGAAGGTGGGGCTTCGCCAGAGCTTCAATGACAGAGGGGACATCCAGCACTATTTCGTTGAGGCGATAGAGGTTGCCACGAAAGCTGGGGTGGTTGAATACTCGGGGGCGCTGATCGGGAGAAATGGTTTCAACTCGGCCTTTCAGCGCTTTACTGGCAAAAAAGGTGGTCATTTTTGAGCCCAGCGAGGCTTTAGACCACATATAGTGGGCCTCTGAGAGAATATGTGCTGTACTCAGATCCAGCTCACCAGAACCCTCAATGCAGGCACGCCAGCGGGATGGCATATCGGCAATGCTGCTGGAAGCTTGTGTCAGCACGCCATTGAGCGCGTATTTGGTACCGCCATGGATGATCCCCTGGGAACGTACCGATTGGGCCCCACCGAGCGTGCCTGTTTCCAGCAGGAGCGCATCATACCCCTGTTGTAGCGCCCGGTTCAGCAGCCACAGACCTGCGATACCGCCACCAAGAATAACCAGATCTGTCTTTATCGTTTGCATGAATCACCCTGCCGGTTAACAGCGCTTATTATACCTTCGGTATCACAGGCTGATAATGGTAAACTGATGTTTTATGAATGGAATTCGTTTATCCCCATGGCCCGATTGCTCTATTCGCTGCTGTTTTACTGTCTGACACCATTGATATTGCTGAAGCTCTGGATGCGCGGACGTCAGAGTCCGGAGTATAGGCGTCGCTGGGGAGAGCGGTTTGGTTTTGTGCCCAGTTACAGCGGGGGGGGCGGGGAACGGCCGATCTGGATACATGCGGTGTCTTTTGGCGAAACCATGGCCATTATCCCGTTAGTTGAAAAACTGCTGGCTGAACGGCCCGAGATCCCGGTGTTTATTACCAGTATGACGCCGACCGGCAGTGCCCGTGTGCAGCACCATTTTGGTGATCGTGTGGGGCACGCCTATTGTCCTTATGATCTGCCCTGTGCTCTGAGTCGTTTTCATCGGCGCATACAGCCCCGCAGCTGTGTGATTGTTGAGACCGAACTCTGGCCCAATCTTATCCACAGTTGTGCTAAACGTGAGATACCGGTGCTGGTGACCAATGCCCGTTTATCGGCCCGCTCTGCCGCCGGTTATCAGCGGTTTAACTGGCTCACCCGGCCGATGCTGCAAGAGATCACGGGTATCGCAGCACAAAATCGTGATGATGGTGAGCGATTTATTGCACTGGGGCTGGCTGCGGACAGACTGCAGGTGACGGGTAGCATTAAGTTTGATATCGACGCACCGGCAGAGGTCACCGAAGAAGCCGGAAAACTGCGCGCTGCCTGGGGCGCGGAACGTCCGGTTATCATCGCTGCCAGTACCCATGACGACGAAGAGTCGCAACTGCTCAGTGTCTACCGTGATCTCAGATCCCGCTATCATAATCTTCTGCTGATTCTGGTGCCCCGACATCCGGAGCGCTTCTCGACGATCTACGATCAGAGTGTTAAATCCGGATTCCGTACTTGCCGCCGAAGTGTTTCACCATTGCCCGCGGCTGACTGTGAGGTCTATCTGGGGGATACCATGGGTGAGTTGATGACGCTCTATAGCGCTGCCGATATCGCTTTTGTGGGCGGCAGCCTGATTGAACGGGGCGGACACAATCCGCTGGAACCTGCGGTGCTGGGTAAGCCGGTGATAATGGGGCCCCACGTGTATAACTTTCATCAGATTGTGGCGACCCTAGAGCAGGAGCTGGCGTTGCAGGTGGTTGCCGGCCCTGAGGTATTACAGCAGACCATCGCTGAGCTGCTGGATCATCCTGATCAGGCCCGCGCGATGGGTACCAGAGGACGTAACTGCATTACCGCGAATCGGGGCGCGCTGGATCAGCAACTGACGCTGGTGAAACAGATGGCCGGTCTTCAGTAACCGTTGTCGCTTTGGCTATGCTGAACCGAGCAGCCGGTCCATCTCTTCACAGAGCCAGTGGCCGATAAAAATATGGGCCTCCTGAATCCGGGCGGTTTCGGTGCTGGGCGCTTTAATCAGGTGGTCGGCAATTGAGTCGAGTTTTCCTCCACTTTCTCCGGTCCATGCCCAGCAGATGGCGCCGATCTGTTGCGCCGCTTCAATCGCGCTGATTACATTTGCGCTGTTACCCGAGGTCGACAGCCCGATCACCAGATCATCGGGGCGACAAAGCGCTTCGATCTGCCGGGTGAATACCGAATCGAAACTGTAGTCGTTGGAGTGGGCGGTCAGAATTGAGCTGTCTACGGTTAACGCAATGGCGGGCAGCGCCCGACGCTCCGCTTTATAGCGGACGACAAACTCAGCCGCCAGGTGCTGACTATCCGCGGCACTGCCTCCGTTACCCATAAACAGCAGCTTACCACCCGCGGCAAAGGTTGCCGCAACCTGATCGGCGAGCGCCTGAACATCAGCCTGAATTTCCGGCAGACGGTTAAAGGTTTGCATATGGCGTTGCAGTGCGCTTTCAAATGACATCGTTTTTTGTCCTTACAGATCGAAGCTGAACTGTTCGCCAGCCTGTTCAGAGAAGATGTCGCTCAGGACATTATTCAGCCGCGCGCTATCACTGTCGCGGATCCAGGTTTCGCCGTTGAAGTCGAAGTGGAAACCGCCGCTACGGGCCGCCAGCCAGAGCTGTTTAACCGGAGTCTGACGGGTCAGGATTACCTGAGTTTTATTTTCACAGATGATGGTCAGCACACCGCCGTTATTGATAACGTCGATATCAGATTCCGCCTCATCCAGGACCTCCTCAATCAGCTCCAGGGTGTCATCAACGCGTTGGTTAAATTCAGATTCGTTCATTGTCATACTCGCAGGCGAAAAATTATCATCAGGGGAGAGTATATAGCAGTTCGTTCAGGTACTCATCATGGCAACAGCGCTGTATAATCGGACGATTAATCTAATATCAGGAATAAAAGCCGTGAAAGCCTGTTGGATCGCCATTTTTTTCAGTGTCCTGTTGATCAGTGGTTGCGGACAGAAAGGTAAACTTTACCTGCCCGACGAAGCGCCGGAACAGACACAGCAGCAGTCGCAGTAACATTCAGTTTTTTACTGTTGAACTAACAGACTCAGCACTCCTGAGCAGTAACCCTATTTGATACAGAAAGAAGACCATGGATAATTTTCAATATTTGAACGGCCGTCTCTGCGCCGAAGAAGTGCCGGTCAGCCGGATCGCCGAAGAGTTTGGCACGCCGACCTATATCTATTCCCGTGATGCGCTGGAACGCGCTTATCTGGATTATGCTCAGGCACTTGAAGGCCGTGATGCGCTGGTCTGTTATGCGGTAAAAGCTAACTCAAATATTGGTGTGCTGAATGTACTGGCCCGTCTCGGTGCGGGGTTTGATATTGTCTCTCTGGGTGAACTGGAGCGGGTTATCAAGGCCGGAGGCGACCCTGCAAAGGTGGTGTTTTCCGGTGTCGCCAAGCGTGAAGATGAGATGCGCCGGGCACTGGAGCTGGGGATTCACTGCTTTAATGTGGAATCTGAGGCGGAACTGGATCGTCTCAATAAAGTCGCCAGTGAGCTGGATAAAGTGGCGGCGATCTCGCTGCGGGTTAATCCCGATGTGGATGCCGGTACGCATCCTTATATTTCCACCGGCCTGAAGGATAATAAGTTCGGTGTGGCGATCGATGATGCCGTGCGTATCTATACCTATGCCGATAGCCTGAGCCATCTGGATGTGCAGGGTGTGGATTGCCATATCGGTTCCCAGCTAACGGAGATTGCACCGTTTCTGGATGCACTGGAGCGGCTGTTATTGTTGATTGATACTCTGGCAGAGCAGGGGATCACGATCAAACATCTGGATCTGGGTGGTGGTCTGGGGGTGTGTTATACCGATGAGGTGCCACCGACACCCCAAGAGTATATCGCGGCAGTGATTGACAAACTGGGTGATCGCCCACTTAAACTGGTCTTTGAGCCGGGTCGTTCCATCGCGGCGAATGCGGGCATACTGATCACTAAGGTGGAGTTCCTGAAGTGCACAGAGCATAAGAATTTTGCCATCATTGATGGGGCAATGAATGATCTGATCCGCCCGGCGCTTTACAGTGCCTATATGGAGATTATTCCGGCAGAGATGCGTGAAACGGGTGAAACACGCTGTTTTGACCTGGTCGGTCCGGTCTGTGAATCAGGCGATTTTCTGGGCAAAGACCGGGAGCTGAATATCGAACCGGGTGATCTGTTGGCGGTCTGCTCTGCCGGTGCTTATGGCTTTGGGATGAGCTCGAATTACAATACCCGCAACCGGGCAGCCGAGGTGATGGTGGACGATAACCAGGTTCACCTGATTCGTAAGCGCGAAACGATTGCTGACCAGTTGCGTGGTGAAACTGTTCTGCCGGGCTGATAGTCTTAAGCAGTGTGGTTAAAACCTGTTCATGAGATTGACTGAAAAGGTCGTCTAAAAAGATGGGCTAAGATAAGCCCCGGGAAAAGGCAAAGCGCTGTCCAATCAGTGCGCCTGAAGAGATAACTATGTTAGTTCGATTTACAAAAATGCATGGGCTGGGCAATGACTTTCTGGTGCTGGATACCGTGACTCAGAAAGTGAAGGTTAATTCTGCCATTGTTGCGCGTCTTGGGGACCGGAATTTTGGCGTCGGTTTTGATCAGATGCTGATCGTAGAGCCGCCAACGAACCCCGATATGGATTTCCGTTACCGGATTTTTAATGCGGATGGCAGCGAAGTCGAACATTGCGGTAATGGTGCCCGTTGTTTTGCTAAATTTGTCCGCGACAAGCGTCTGACGGCGAAAGAAACCATTGCGGTTGAAACCCAGAAGGGACCGATCTACCTGACTATCACTGAAGATAAGCAGGTGGTTGTGGATATGGGGGTGCCGGTACTGGAGCCTCAGCAGATCCCCTTTAGCGCCGACCATCAGGCCGCTACTTATCCGATCGAAGTTGAGGACCGTACTGTTCAGATCAGCGCGGTGTCTATGGGGAATCCCCATGGCGTGCTGGTGGTTGATGCGGTTGATAAGGCGCCGGTTGAAACTTGGGGGCCGGTGCTGGAGGCTCATCCTAAGTTTCCGGCTAAAGCGAATATCGGTTTTATGGAAGTAATCAGCGGCGCCGAGATCCGTTTGCGTGTCTATGAACGGGGCGCGGGTGAAACAAAAGCCTGTGGTACCGGCGCCTGTGCGGCGGTTGTAGCGGGCCGTTTACGCGGGTTGCTGGATGATAAAGTGACAGTTCACCTGCCAGGTGGCACACTTCTGATTGAGTGGGCCGGTGAGGGTGAATCTCTGATTATGACCGGGCCAGCCACGACTGTGTATGAAGGGCAGATTTTTATATGAGCGATAATACGCCAGAAACGATCAGACCAGCAGACGCCGCGTCTGACGAGACTAATGCTGAAATCAGCGCCGCACAGGTTGCTGAATATCTGCAACAGCATCCGGATTTCTTCAGCGGCAATGAATATTTGCTGGAAAAACTGTATGTACCCCATCAGCGGGGTACCTCCGTTTCGCTGGTGGAACGCCAGACCAGTCTGCTACGGCAGAAAAACCGGGAGTTGCACGATTATCTCGGTGATATGATCGGTGTCGCACGGGAAAATGATATCCAGTTCAGTAAAACCAAGAAGATGATTCTGGCGCTGATGGATGCCGAAACCCTCGACGACGTGGCGGTCGCCATCGATGAAAGCCTGTGTCAGGACTTTAACAGTGATACCACCGCGCTGGTGCTGTTCAGTGATGAGCCGGAAGAGCAGAATAATCTGCGCTTGATGCCCCGCAGTGATGCCTCAGCGATTGATGCGCTGGTGGATCAGTCACAGACCCGTTGCGGAAGCCTGACCGAACTGCAAAACCAGTTTATGTTCCGCGAACAGGCCTTCAAGGTGAAATCGGCCGCAGCGGTACCTCTGGTGAAAGGTGAAACGCTGGGGTTGTTGGCGATTGGCAGCTTCGACGCGACCTATTTCCAAAGCAATCAGGGCACCCTGTTTCTCGACTATATCGGTCAGGCACTGAGTCGGGTGGTCTCTCCATTGTTGCAGGGTCGCAAGGCCTGATCGATGAACCCTTGGTAATGAGCTCAGGCAACGTTGCGCTGGATGGGTTTTATACCTATCTGAGCAGCGAACGGCAGTATTCCCGCCATACCCTCAGTAATTACCAGCGTGATCTGGGCCGGCTGCAGGATTATCTGCAGCACAGCACACTGTTTCCGGATGGAAAGGTGGATTGGGCCCGGATCGAACCGAAACATATCCGTAACTTTGTTGCCTGGGTCCATCGCGAGGGACTGGGGGGCAAAAGTATCCAGCGATTACTCTCTGCGATTCGCAGCTTCTATAAATATCTTCACCGGGAAGGGCTGGTGCAGCAAAACCCTGCGCTGGGTATTCAGGCCCCCAGGAGTCCCCGGCGTTTACCGCAGACGCTGGATGTGGATCAGCTGAATCAGTTGCTGGAGAGTGATGAGAGTGAAACGGATCCGCTAGCGTGCCGTGATCAGGCGATTTTAGAGCTGATCTACTCTTCTGGTCTGCGTTTGTCAGAACTGGTCAGTCTGGATCTGCACAGTATCGACTGGCAGGATGCCAGCCTGCGGGTGATAGGCAAAGGCTCAAAAGAGCGGCTGCTACCGATTGGCGGGAAGGCGATGCAGGCACTGGATCGCTGGCTGGATCTGCGGGATAACATGGCCCGACCGGAAGAGATGGCTCTGTTTGTCAGCAAGCGTGGTACCCGTATCAGCACCCGCAGCGTTCAGTTGCGGATCGACCGCCGGGCAAAGATGCAGCATACTCAGGGCAAGGTCTATCCGCACCGCCTGCGCCACTCGTTTGCCAGTCATATGCTGGAATCCAGTGGTGATCTTCGTGCGGTACAGGAATTGTTGGGGCATGCTGATATTTCCACAACCCAGATCTATACCCATCTTGATTTCAGGCACCTGATGGATGTTTACGATAAAGCCCACCCCCGGGCCCACAAACAGTCACACAAGAAGGCCGATAAAGACGATGATTAAATGTATTACCTTCGATCTGGATGATACGCTCTGGGCGGTTGACCCGGTGATCGTTGAAGCAAACAAGACGCTGTACCGCTGGCTCAGTGATAATGCAGCGCTGTTTGTAAAATGTTACCAGTTACGGGATTTTGAACATCTGAAGCAAAAGGCGTTGGCGAATTTTCCCGGAATTAGTCACAGCGTGACCCAGATCCGGCTGAAACAGCTGGAAATTGGCCTGTTGGATGCGGGTTATCCTCAGGCGCAGGCGGAGGCACTGGCGCATCAGGCGTTTGAAGTGTTTATCGAAGCGCGCAACCAGGTTGAGTTGTTTGAACATGCACGGGCGATGCTGGAACAGTTGAAACAGTCCGGCTATCTGATCGGTGCGCTGAGTAATGGTAATGCCGATGTGCGTCGGGTTGGTCTGGGGGATCTGTTTGATTTTGCCCTGAATGCCGACGGCGTAGGCAAAGAGAAACCTCATCCGTTAATGTTTGAGCTGATGCTGCATCAGCAGCAGCTGAGGCCTGAGCAGGTAATTCATATTGGCGATAATCCCCATCATGATATTGTGGGGGCGCGCAATGCCGGACTCTGGACTATCTGGGTCAACCGGGTTCAGCAGGCGTGGCCAGAGGGTGATCCGGCAGATCGTAATGTCACCTGCCTGAGCGAAATCCCGGATAAAGTGGCGGAAATAGCCGCACTTTCTGATCACCGGGCAACTCTTTAGGACAGTCAATGGCAGAGCAGATGTCAGTGAATCAAGTGCCTCAGAATCAGATTAATCTGAGTTACGACTCAGTTGAGGATCGTATTCTGATTCGCGCGTGTGAAAACGGCAAAGAGTATCGGGCCTGGTGGACCCGAAGATTAGCCCTGCGCCTCTTTAAACTGTTCCAGGAGCATACCTTTCCCACCGAGAACAGTGCCAGTCATCTGCAGCCCGATCAGCAGCAGAGTTTAGGCGATATAGAAAAGCATGGCGCAGTTCAGCAGGCCGATTTTTCCACACCTTTCCAGGAGGGTGCCGATCATTTTCCATTAGGGGAGAACGGTATTCTGGTGCAGCGGGTGGATATTAAAACCGAGGGTAAGATAGTGCGCTTTGTTATGCTGCCAGCCGAAGGGGAAGGGATGACCCTGTCATTACCCCCCGGCCAGCGATACTCTTTCGAACATATGTTACAGCGGGTGATGGTCGCTGCCGAGTGGCTGTCAGAGGCTTCGCCCGACAGCAGTGTGGTCCGAGACAAGCCGCCATTAACTCATTGACGTATTAATGCTTAGCTCATATACGCGCCACCATTGACGGAAATATTAGTGCCGGTGATATAACCCGCATCCTCTGCGGTCAGGAATGCTACCGCCCGGGATATCTCCTCCGGTTGTCCAAGACGGCCCACCGGAACGCCTGCGATAATGGCATTCAGTACGTTTTCCGGTATCTGTCGTACCATTGGTGTATCAATAAAGCCTGGTGACACCGCGTTTACAGTGACACCTTTACTGGCACCTTCCTTGGCAATTGCTTTGGTAAAACCGTAGATACCGGCTTTTGCCGCAGAGTAGTTGGCCTGGCCAAACTGCCCCTGTTCCCCATTCAGGGATGAGATATTTACAATCCGGCCGAATCCCCGGCTGCACATAGCCTCAAATACCGGCTGGCACATGTTGTACATCGAATCCAGATTGGTGCGTAACACCGCCTGCCACTGTTGCGGCAGCATTCGTTTCAGGGGTGCATCGCGGGTGATGCCTGCATTATTGATGAGGATATCGATCGGCCCCAACTCCTGTTCCACTGTGCTGATAAAGCTGCAGCAGTGATCGTAGTCGGTAACATCCAACGGATAGAGAGCGATCTCATAACCTTCAGATTTCATCCGTCTCTGCCACTCATGGGCTCCGGCCTCGTCCGTTGGCAGAAAGCCACCTACGACCCGGTGACCCTGTTGACACATTGCAATACACATACTTTCACCCAGGCCACCATTAGCGCCTGTCACCACTGCTATTCGTTGATTCATAGTTAATCCGTCCTGTTATTATTTCTGGGGTTTAAGTCGGTTTTTCAGGGAGGGCGCTATAGCCCGCTCACCGTTGAGAATGTATTTCTGGCTGCGATTTTCGATTTCGGGTAACTGATACAAGTAATTAACCATCAGCCCTGCTGATTGCTTCATTCCCCGTTCAGAACTGTCCGCCAGCCAGTTAAGTTGTTCGATCCGTGCGCCGTTGCTGAGATGAAAATGAGCCACCGGATCTTTGCAGTCATTGCCTCTGCCGGTAACCCGGTAGAGGTAGTGAGCGACAAGTTGTAACAACGCATGGCGACAGCCCTCCCGGGCCAGACTGTCTGGAGTGATGCGTGGTTGCGGTAGCTGACGCCAGAATTCCCCTCCGGGAAGCTGGCTCAGGCTGCTGTCATCCTGCTGCTCCAGCCAACGGCAGAAACCGGGTATCGGTGATAGGGTAGAGAATTGCCGCAGTCCCGGCAGATCATGCTGTAACAGCCCTACCACTCGTTTAATCAGGAAGTTCCCGAAGCTGATCCCGGCCAGGCCGGGCTGAGCATTGGAAATTGAATAGAAAATTGCAGTATCCGCCTGCTCCGGTTCCAGTGCCGGGGCCGCCTGATCCAGCAGTTGCTGAACGTTATCTGCCAGCCCCTGTACCAGCGCTACCTCAATAAAAATCAGAGGTTCGGCGGGCATGCTGGGGTGGAAAAAGGCAAAGCAGCGACGATCGGAGTCAAGCCGGTTTTTCAGGTCTTCCCAGCTTTGAATAGCATGTACGGCCTCATACGCGATCAACTTTTCCAGTATCTCTGCGCTGGTCTGCCAGCTGAGCTGCTCAATTTGCAGTAAACCGATATCGAACCAACTGATTAACAGTCGTTTCAGATCGGCTTCCAGTCCTTTGAGTTGCGGGTGCTCTCGTTTCAGCTGTAGCAGGTCCGCCCGCATATCCACCAGAAATCTGACGCCTTCCGGCAGGCTGCTGAATTGGGTTAGCAGCTTAAGCCTGGGTGGGTCCAGAGCATCCCTCAGGGCCTGATCGGCCCAATGTTTCTGTTCCGGGCTGGCTTCACTCCACTGGCGGAAGCTCTGTTCAACCGCTTGCTGATCGAGATCGTAACGCTCCGCCAGCAGGATCAGGAAACGCAGACGTCCTTGCTTGCTCAACTCGAGATAATTCCTTCCCAGGGTTGCCGCCCGGTTTCTGGCGGTGACACTGTCACCGCCTTTGCTGAGACAGGCGTCGATCCAGCCGGCCAGTTTGTCAATATCCTCAGCGTCCAATTGCGGATTCAGCTGCAGAGGGGGTAATTGGCTGCTGCCCCGTGGTTCGCGCCATAAATGTCTCAGCCGCCGCAATGTGCGCTCCAGTAAAGAGCTGTCGGAAGGGGGTTGTGGATAATTTCTGACGGGCATTGTCATGGAGACCTCCAATGGCTTCCGGTTGGCAGAATTAATCATTTGTGAGGGTAAACTATCAAATAAATATAAAATAACCAAGGGTTAATACTTGGTTTTATAGGTATAAACCATTATGGTGTTTAAAAATAACAACATCTGATAAGAGGATGCAGCGATGCACGAGCTACATGGTTACTACCTTGAGGATCTGGACGTGGGCATGACCGCCAGTTATGCCAAAACGGTCACTGAGGCTGACGTGATTCTGTTTGCCGGGGTTTCCGGTGATGACAACCCTGTCCATATCAATGCGGAGTATGCAGAGCAGACGATGTTTGGTCAGCGTATTGTTCACGGCATGTTCAGTGCCGCCCTGATCTCTGCGGTGCTGGGAACCCGGATGCCGGGACCGGGGGCGATATATGTCGATCAGCAGCTTAAGTTCAAGGCACCGGTTCATATTGGCGATACCGTGGTGGCGACAGCGAAGGTTCTGGAGATCAATGAGGCGCGTCGCCGGGTTGTGCTGGAAACTGTTTGCACCGTCAGAGGTAAGGTTGTCGCTGCCGGTGTTGCAACCAACATGGTCGATCGTCGTCCCGTTTGATTCAGGAGAAAAAAATGCTGATTAACAGAGATGCGAGTGCGTTACTGGTGATTGATGTTCAGGCCCGGTTGTTGCCCGGAGTCCATGAGAGCGAGCAGTTAGTTAAAGGTTGTCGTTGGCTGATGGAGCTGGCCCGGTTGGTAGAGGTTCCGGTACTGGGGACTGAGCAATATCCACAGGGGGTGGGACCGACTGCGGACGAGTTAAAAACACTGCTGCCGGAGGAGGATTTTATCGCTAAGACATTCTTTTCCTGTGCCGACTCTCCCGAGAGTAGTGCCCGGATTGATGCACTTGACCGGGAGCAGATTGTGATCTGTGGTATGGAAGCGCATGCCTGTGTGATGCAGTCAGCCTTAAGGTTACAGGAGCAGGGTAAAAAGGTGTTTGTCGTGGCTGATGCTATCTCGGCCCGTAATCCGCTTGATACTGAATATGCGATCGCCCGGATGCGGGCTGAAGGGGTGAAAATCGTAACCCGGGAGATGGTGGGATTTGAGTGGATGGTGCGCTCTGATGTGCCGGAATTCCGGGATTTCAGTATGAAATTCTTACGCTAACTTAGCGGTGACTGAGGCCGATATGGAAAACAACAATAATCCGTACAACATGGGGTTGGCGCAGAACAGTGCCAACTTTAGCGCACTCAGCCCGGTGGGATTTATCGAACGGGCAGCGAGTGTCTATCCTGAGCATACCGCCGTGATCTATGGTGACCTGAGGCGTAGCTGGCGTGAAACCTATGAACGCTGCCTCAGGCTGGCTTCGGCTCTGCAGCAACGAGGCATTGGTGAGGGGGATACCGTTGCTGCAGTGTTACCCAATATACCGGAGATGCTGGAACTGCATTTTGCCATACCGATGCTCGGGGCTGTGCTGAATACCCAGAATACCCGGCTGGATGCCGAAACCATCGGCTTTATGCTTGATCATGGCCAGGCGCAGGTGGTTATTACCGATCGGGAATTTTCCGATACAGTGGGTAAGGCGCTGAAAATGTGTCAGCAACAGCCATTGGTAGTGGATGTAGATGATATTCAGTTCAGTGGGGGAGAGCTGCTGGGTTCATTGACCTATGAGCAGCTGCTGAACGAAGGTGATGAGCATTTCAGTTGGCAGCCTCCGGCAGATGAGTGGCAGGCAATCGCTCTGAACTATACCTCCGGAACTACCGGTAATCCCAAGGGGGTGGTGTATCATCACCGCGGCGCCTACCTCAATTCCCTGAGTAATATCCTCGGACAGAATTTGCCCCCCCACGCGGTTTACCTTTGGACTCTGCCGATGTTCCACTGCAACGGCTGGTGTTATCCCTGGGCGGTTACCGCGGTTGCCGGTACCCACGTGTGTCTTCGGCATCTGCAGGCAGAGCGGATTTTCGCGGCGATTCAGACTAACGGCGTGACCCATTTCTGCGGTGCGCCGGTGGTATTAAATATGCTGCTTAATGCCGCCCCACAAACCCGCCCGCTGGTGGATCACCCGGTAACCGTCACGACCGGTGGCGCCGCGCCGCCAGCGTCGATTATTGCGGGGATGGAAGCGCTGGGTGTCCAGGTGGTACACGCCTACGGCCTGACCGAAACCTATGGTCCGAGCGTGTTCTGCTGTTATCAGCAGGCGTGGGATGAACTGTCACTGGAACAGCGGGCGGCGAAGATGGCCCGTCAGGGTGTCAGGGCACCGGGGATGGCGGAACTGATGGTGGCTGATCCGCTGACGCTGGAGCCGGTAGCCAGAGATGGCACGGTGATGGGCGAAGTGATGATGCGGGGTAACACCATGATGAAGGGCTATCTGCGGAATCCTTCCGCTTCTGCAGACGCGTTCAGTGGCGGCTGGTTCCACACTGGTGATCTGGCCGTCTGGCACGCCGATGGCTATATCGAAGTGAAGGACCGCTCTAAAGATGTCATTATTTCCGGAGGGGAGAACATCTCCACGATTGAAGTAGAAGATGTGCTGTATCGTCATCCGGCCATTCTGGAAGCGGCAGTCGTGGCACAAGCGGATGATCACTGGGGCGAAGTGCCTTGTGCAGTGGTCACATTGAAACCTGGTGAGGCGCTGGACGCCCAGAGCATTATTGACTTCTGTCGCGATAAGATGGCCCACTATAAATGTCCTAAACGCGTGGTATTTGCCGAGTTGCCAAAAACCTCCACGGGTAAAGTGCAAAAGTATGCTTTGCGGCAGATGTTACAGCCTTAAACTGTGCTGCGGTCTGAGTCTCAGCGTTACCTCAAACGGGGCTGTATTCGCGGCCCCGGATTGCTACTATCGGAGACATTAAAATGTTAATGGGTCCGTTCGAGGAAAGTATAGTGAAACAGTCCCGGCTACAAAAGCGCCCGGTAGCAATCCCCGCCGATGAGGCCGAACGTAATCGTTTGCTGGCGGAGATGGCAGAGCAGTCGACCGATATGATCTCCCGACATACTCCGGAAGAGTGGCGTTTTATCTATGTCTCCCCCGCGGTAACCCACCTGCTGGGCTACAGTGTGGAAGAGATTATCGGGATGTCTGCCTACGAGCTTTACCATCCCGATGATGTGGAGGATTTCAAGCGCCGCTCGCCCAGCGTCAGTTATGATCAGGGACTCTACACCCATACGTATCGTTTTCGCTGCAAGGATGGCCATTATACCTGGCTGGAAAGTACCAGCCGTTCTATTCGTGACCCGGACACCGATGAGTTGCTGGAGATTCTGGTGGTGTCCCGTGACGTCAGTCAGCGTATCAATGCAGAACAGGCCAGCCGTCGCCTGGCCCGGGTGCTTGAATACAGTAGTGATCTGGTTGCCTTCGTGACTCCGGATCACCGGGTGACCCAGCTTAACGAGGCGGCTCGCGAGACTTTGGGACTGGAGCTTTCTGCCCATCAGCCCCTGTCCCTGGCACGTCTGTTTACGCCAGAGAGTTATGCTCTGTTGCAGCAGCAGGCGTTGCCTGTTGCCAATGAAGCAGGACGCTGGCGAGGCGAAGCAGAGATGTACAGCCATGGTCAGCAGTGCACTATCCCGGTGATGCTGGAGGTGCTGGCCCACCGATCTCTGGATGACAGACTGGAGTATTTTTCGACTGTCGCAAGGGATATGACGGTTGTGAAAGAGGCGGAAGCAAAAAAGCGGCAGTATCAGTTCGAGATCGATCACGCTGCGCGGCTCATTACGATGGGAGAGATGGCCACCGGTCTGGCCCACGAAATTAATCAGCCGCTGACCGCAGTGGTTAACTACGTGAGGGGCATCCAGCGGCGGATGGAGAAAGATTGTAATGCGCCGATGGTACAGATCGCTGAGCCGTTGGAACGGATTGGCAGTACTGCGCTTAGAGCCGGTGAGATCGTCCACCGGATGATGGATTTTACCCGCAAAACTGATCCGCGCTGGGAGATGCTGGAGTTGCCGCCATTGGTAGATGAGCTCATCAGGTTCTGTGTCAGTAATGCTAACCGGCACCATGTGCGGCTGCGCAACCGGTTGCCGGCAGACCTACCGAAGGTCTGGGGCGACCGGATTCAGCTGGAGCAGATATTATTGAACCTGATCCTGAATGGTATTGAGGCTTGCGATCAAAAAGAGGATCAGGGAGTACCAGAGGTTTGGCTTGAAGCTTCAATGAAAAAACCGGATCAGGTTATAATCAGTGTCCTTGATCAGGGGGCCGGACTCCCTGTAGAGGATCCGGAACAGCTGTTCGGAGCGTTTTTTACTACCAAAGCCGATGGTCTGGGGATGGGGCTGGCGATCAGCCGCACCCTGATAGAGCGCCATGGTGGTCAGCTGAGGGCAGCTAACCGGCCAGAAGGAGGCGCTGTATTCAGCTTCAATTTAAGCACCCGCTAAACTTAAAGGAATTGTATGGCGCAACAAACCGTTTATGTCGTCGATGATGATGCTGATGTGCGGGATTCACTGCAGTGGCTACTGACATCGGTTGGCCTGCAGGTCAGGACCTTTGGTAATGCTCAGGATTTTCTTGATGCCTTCGAACATGGCAGTAGCGGTTGCGTGGTGATGGATGTCCGGATGCCTGGGCTGAGTGGTATTAGTGCCCAGAAGCAGTTGCCAGACTATCAGATTGATATTCCCCTGATTATGATTTCCGGCCATGGCAATGTGGATATGGCGGTAACCGCGATGACTCAGGGGGCCAAGACCTTTATCGAAAAACCCTTCAATGACCAGTTGCTGCTGGATCATGTACAGCAGGCGCTGAAACAGGATCTGGACAAACGCGCCGGTCAGAACCAGCTTAGCCAGCTGCAGGAGCGCTATCAGTCGCTGACCAAGCGGGAGCGCCAGGTGTTTGAACAGGTTGTTAATGGACTGGCTAATCAGGAAATTGCTGATCTGCTGGCGATAAACCGCAAAACGGTGGAAGGGCACCGCGCCAATATGATGGCTAAGATGGCCGCTTCGTCTCTGCCTCAGCTGATCCAGATGGCGGTCAGTCTGGGTCTGGTGGCCGGCTATAACGGCTGACTTTTCAGCTGAGCTTGTTCTTATAGAATGAGTGGTACCGCCTGAACCCGGGCTGGAAACGGTCCGAATCAGCGCTCTGAAAGGCGGGTCGTTAGCTTGTTTTTTGGTTTATGTTGCCAGCCGGCAATCAGCGAGCCGGCGACTATAGCAAGGCAGGCGAGCAGCAATGTGATATCCGCAGTCGCGAGGCCTGTCAGCACCAGCAACAGAGCGGAAATAAGCGGCGCCGAGTAGGCCAGTACCCCCAATAACTGCAGGTTGCCATGCTTGATACCGTAATCCCAGGTAAAGAAGGCGATACCGACCGGCCCTAAGCCCAGACCGATGACGCCGAACCACTGAATTGCTGATGCCGGCCACACTGTGGTTTCCCACAATCCGTGACAGAGTAACGCCAGCAGCGCGGTGGCACCGCAAAACCATCCGGCAGCGTCGGTGGAAACCTGTTTTACCAGACGGCTTAATACCGAATAACCGGACCAGATAAACGCGCAGCCGAGTGCTAACAGGTAGCCGCTGAGGTATTGCGGATTGAAGCCATCGTTTCCCTGACCGATAAGCAGCCAGCAGCCATACAGTGCAAGTACGGCCCCCAGCAGGTGTCGTTTCAGCAGGCTTTCTCCTGGTAGCAGGCTGGCAAACAGGACGATCAGCAGCGGCCACAGGTAGGCGATCAGGCTGACGCTCACTGCGGGGGCTTTGGTCATGGCAAGAAAGTAGCAGAAGTGATAACCGAAATAGCCTCCGACACCCAGAAACCACGCCAGTTTAGGCTGTCGCAGGTGGCGCAGGCCCAGATGCCCCTGTCGCCACCAGTTCAGTGACATTAGCAGAAACGCCAGAGCAAAGGTCATCGCCATCATCTGAAAAGGGGGGATCCGACCGTCGGTCAGACGGGTTAGCAGCGCCAGAGTGCCCCAGAGAAAGATTGAAACGGAACCGATCAGGGTTGCCCGGATAATGGTGCTCGACATACAAAAGTTTCCTGATAATGAATCATTGCAGCATAGCTTCGGTGCCCGTGGTTATCTTTCTCGATTGGGCGGAATTATTTGCCGGAACGGCGGAAGTAGCTGGGCGGAATCGCAAAATGTTTGCGAAAGCGATCACTGAACGCTGCCAGACTAGTGTAACCTACCGCATCAGCTACCTGCTGAATGCTCAGGTTGCCCTGCTCCAGTAGCTGCCAGGCCCGCTGCATCCGCTTTTCGATCAGGTATTGATGGGGAGTCATCCCCAGTTGTTTGCGAAACAGTTCACTCAGCTGGCGGGTGCTCAGATTAGCCACTTGTGCCAGCTGAGCAATACTGACGGCTGAATCGAAGCGCTGATCAAGATAGTCCTGAGCCACTGCAATGCGGCGATCCAGCCGAGGCGATTTGCCGCATTGCTCCTGGAGTAACTGAATTAATAACAGCAGCATCTGTCGTTGGCTGTTGACTGAACTGTGCTGTTGCAGCTGTTGGTGAAGAAAGCGCACATACTGAATGAGTGTCGGATGCAGGTGGATAAATGCCGGTAACTGCTCGAACTCCGGGGCCAGTGATGCGGGAATATCTGCGACCACAAAACAGTTGTCTTCAGACCCTGAAAAGCCGTGTTCCTGTCCTGCACTGATGATGGCCGCCCGGTCTGAATCGACCAGCCCGCGCTGCCTGCCCACCGCGATATCCAGCTGCCCGCTGACCGGCAATACCAGTTGATGGTAGTCATGCAGATGGTTATCGGTTTCGGCGCTGTAACTGCGCAGATCAAGTGTCAGGTTGCTGCCTTGCATGTGCATATTCCCAGGTATGTATTGCCTGTTTCCGTTCTGCCCCCCAGCGGTAGTTGCCGCTTTCACCACTTTCGCGGATCACCCGGTGGCAGGGAATCAGATAACCGATATTATTGGCCGCCGCGGCACTGCCAACGGCCCGCTGCGCTTTTGCTGAACCGGTGGCCGCGGCCAGTTGTGAGTATGAATAAAACTGCCCCGGCTGGGTATTCAGCAATGCTTCCCAGACTTTTATCTGAAAATTAGTCCCCCGCAGCAACAAGTGCAGTCTGCCGGGTTGAGGGGTGGTTGGAAATATTTTTTCTAACAGCGCCGTTGCGCCCCGCTCATCGGCAACGACGGCTGCCTTTGGCCACTGACTTAACAATTCGGTATGGCGTTCAGAGAGATCGTTATCGAGAAATGCCAGATAGCAGAGGCCGCGCCGGGTCCAGCCTGCCAGCGCCAGGCCGAAAGGGGAGGCGGCAACGCCATAGTGTAGCGTTACACCTTCTCCTGCGGCCCTGATCTCGCCCGGCGTCATCGCTTCGCAACTGACCATCAGATCATGCAGGCGACTTCCACCGGATAAGCCGGCATCGTATGCTGCGGTCAGACTATCCGCGGACGCTTTAAGGGCGTTAAGCGCGTGTTCTTTGGTCAGATACTGAAGAAAGCGTTTGGGCGAGATCCCCGCCCAGGCACTGAATACCCGCTGCAGGTGGTACTCACTCAGATGCACAGCATCTGCAACTTCTGCCAGTTCTGGCTGGTTTCTGGCACGTTGGCGCAGATAGCGGATCGCGGCAGCAACGGTTTCATACTGTTGAACTGTACGGTCAGGCATCGTCCGCTCTCCGGTTACGCCAGCGATTCAGCGGTTGGAGTCCGGTTACCAGGATAGTGTCTCTGAGCGTGATCAGAGCATATCCCAGCAGGAAAAACGCTGCCAGACTCATGCGTAGCAGCAGATATTTTATTGCCATGATCTCGTTCTCTGTTGACGTTTTCCTTTAGTGTCAGCGAATTTAGCCGGCAAGGCCACCCGATTCTTGCGCTGTTTTTGTCTTTGAAGTGATTCAGCTGGCGTTGTAAAGGCCGCAGCTCAGTCGAGAAACTGCTCCAGCAGGTCATTCAGAAACAGGCGTCCCTGAGGGGTGGGGGCAAGCATTCCTGCATCGGTTTGCAGCAGTCCCCGGTTGCGGCTATGTTCTATCATCGGGGTGATTGAGGCTAAGGACAGCCCGGTGCGCTGGCTGAACAGCTCTGCTCTGACACCCTCCGTTAATCTCAATGCGTTCATCATAAATTCGAAAGGGCGTTCCCCAGGGCTGATATTCTGCTCTCCTGAGAGCGGCTTCAGGGCATCCATGTAGGCTTTGGGCTGACGCTGCTTCCAACGCCGGTTAATCCGGTTCTGTTCCGGCCAGCTGATTTTTCCATGGGCGCCGGCACCGATGCCGAGATAGTCGCCAAACTGCCAGTAATTCAGATTATGCCGTGACTGGCGGTCCGGCTGGCAGTAGGCGGAAATCTCATACTGATGATATCCGTGACTTTCCAGCAGCGCCTGCCCCTGTTCCTGTATCGCCCACAACGCTTCATCTTCCGGCAGCTGTGGCGGTTTACTGAAAAACTCGGTATTCGGTTCAATGGTTAGCTGATACCAGGAAAGGTGAGTGGGCTGCAGATCAATGGCCTGTTGCAGATCCGCCAGTGCCGCCTCCGGGGTTTGTCCGGGCAAACCGTGCATCAGATCAAGATTAAAATTATCGAAGCCGATCTCCCGCGCTTTACCGGCGGCATGCAGGGCATCATGACGGTTATGAATTCGTCCCAGTTGCTGTAGCCGGGCGCTGTCAAAACTCTGTATGCCGATAGAAAGGCGGTTGACCCCCGCTTCCCTGAAGCCGGCAAAACGCTCCTGCTCAAAGGTGCCGGGGTTGGCTTCCATGGTGATCTCGGCGTTGGCCGAGATGCGGGTACGCGCCGCGATACCGGTCAGTATCTGTTTAATGCCGGCGGCGTCAAACAGGCTGGGGGTGCCGCCGCCGATAAAGATTGTCTCGATTTCCCGGCCCTGAACTCCTGCCAGCTCCTGTTCCAGATCCCTCATTAACGCGTCGATGTAACGCTGTTGCGGGATCTCGCCATTGACGGCATGGGAGTTAAAATCACAGTAAGGGCATTTGCGCACGCACCAGGGGATGTGGATATAGAGCGAAAGAGGCGGCAGCGTGAGCATCGTCGGTGGACTCAAAGATAAGCCGGGATCATCCGGATCAGCTGCTGCACTGCCTGTCCCCGGTGGCTGATCTTGTTTTTCTGTTCAGGGGGAAGCTGAGCAGATGCGATATCGAGCCCGGGAACCAGAAACAGAGGGTCATAGCCAAAACCGTTTTCGCCCTGGGGCAGGGGTAAAATCTGTCCCTCCCAGCTGCCCTGACAGATCAGTGGTGTCGGATCTTCCGCGTGGCGCATAAACACCAGTACGCAACGGAAACGGGCACTGCGCTGTTCCGGTGAGGTGCCTTCCAGCAGTTGCAGCAGCTTATGGTTGTTATCGGTATCGGTGGCGTTGGGACCGGCAAAGCGGGCGGAGTAAATTCCCGGAGCACCGTTCAGTGCATCCACCTCCAGACCTGAATCATCAGCCAGTGCGGGTAAACCGGTCAGCTGGCAGGCATGCCGGGCTTTGAGAATAGCATTTTCAACAAAACTCAGGCCGGTTTCAGCGGCATCCGGCACATTGAACTGAGACTGTGGAACAACCTCGACGCCCAGGTTTCCCAACACCTGATTAAACTCTTTAAGTTTGCCTTTGTTACCACTGGCGAGAACGATTTGACGGGACATTGAGTGACCTTGTCTTGGGCGTTTTATGATGATTAATCGATATAGAAACGCTGTTCAAAATTAATGCTATAAGCGGGCAGGTTTGGATCGGGTTGAACCTGCAGATTAAATCGCAGCACCTGATCATCGGTAAAGCCAAAGTCGCCGATGTAGTAGAGTGCATTGCTTTCTTCAATTTTTTTAAAGTTCAGGGTTTGTTTTTGAGAGATCAGGTTAGTGACATCCCCTGACACAATCGCTGAAATCGGTTTGGTGCTGCCATCGGCTTGTTTTTTTAATACCGAGATATTCAGCAGTCCTTTCGTTTTAGCCCGCTGAATACCATAGGCTGACGCGACATCGGGCTGGATAAAGCTGCTGTTGAAGGCGTTGTAGTGAATCATGTAATCGCCATGGGAGACCATCTGCTCGGCCGTCGCGCTGCTGCTGAAAGCGGCACCCAGAAATCCGGCCATCATTAGCAGAATGGCTGCAGTTCTCTTAATAAGTCCATTGTGCCTGATAGACATTTTCATTTTCTTTCTCCCTATCGGGTGATCCGGTAGATTGCGATTTCGCCCAGCATGTTGGGCCACAACCGGATCGACCAGTGATGTTTGTGTTCATTATCCACTACGGTGCGATCAAGAATGTGGATATTGCGCTCGACACAGAGCTGTTCGAAATCCTTGAAGGTACAGAAATGGATGTTGGGTGTATTGTACCAAGTATAGGGCAGGAATTTAGATACGGGCATTTTGCCGCGAAACGCCAGATAGCCCCGGGCGCGCCAGTGGCCAAAGTTGGGGAAGGTGACAATGCACTCTTTACCGATGCGCAACATTTCGTTGACGATCTGGTCCGGATGGTACATCACCTGCAGCGCCTGAGTCATGATCACGGTATCGAAACTGTTGTCTTCAATGCTGGCGAGGCCTTCATCGATATTCTTCTCGATAACATTGACCCCTTTTTTGAGACAGGCGGTGATATTGTCGTGGTCTACCTCTACGCCGTAACCGGTAATCTGTTTCTGTTGCTGCAGAAAGGCCAGCAGTTCGCCATCACCGCAGCCCAGGTCCAGCACTTTGCTGTCGGGCGCGATCCACTCCTGAATAATTTCCAGATCCGCGCGCATCAGTTGTTCTCCTTAGCGGTTGCGGGAATGTCGCTGGCAACCTGATTCATATAGGCTGAGTAGATATCCATATAACGAGGGTTAGGGATCAGAAATGCATCATGCCCATGGTCTGAGTCAACTTCGGCGTAGCTCACCTTTTTCTCTGCAGCGACCAGAGCATCGACAATTTCCCGGGAGCGTTCGGGGGAAAAGCGCCAGTCAGAGGTAAAGGAGATCACCATAAATTTACACAATGCGTTGCGTACCGCATCTGCCAGACTGTGACCGTAGTCTGCGGCCGGATCGAAATAGTCGAGGGCTTTGGTCATCAGCAGATAGGTGTTGGCATCGAAGGCGGTGGAAAAACGTTCACCCTGATAACGCAGGTAGGACTCAATCTCAAACTGCGGATTGAAGTCGTAACTGATTTTGCCCTCCCGCAGTTCGCGGCCGAACTTTTCGCGCATACCGTCATCGGACAGATAAGTAATATGGCCAAGCATCCGGGCCAGCATCAGGCCGGTTTTAGGGACATTGCCATTTTCGTAGTAATGGCCGTTATTAAAATCCGGATCGCGGCTGATCGCCTGCCGGGCGACCTCATTGAAAGCGATATTCTGGGCACTGAGCTTGGGGGCTGCCGCGATGATCAGACAGTGACGTAACCGGTGCGGGTAGTTGATCGCCCATTGCAGAGCCTGCATGCCTCCCAGGCTGCCGCCGACAACGGCTGCCCACTGTTGAATGCCAAAATGGTCGGCCAGACGGGCCTGGCTTTCAACCCAGTCAGCTACCGTCATGATCGGGAAATCGGGTCCGAAGGGCTTACCGGTTTCGGGATTGGTACTTTGTGGACCGGTGGAACCATGGCAGCCGCCCAGGTTATTCAGGCCGATGACAAAAAAGATATCGGTATCGATCGGTTTGCCCGGACCGATGGCGGAATCCCACCATCCGGGTTTGCGCTCTTCTTCACTGTGATACCCGGCAAGATGATGATTTCCGGATAGTGCATGACATACCAGAATGGCGTTGGAAGCATCGGCATTCAGGGTGCCGTAGGTTTCTATAATCAGCTCGTAACTATCGAGCTGGCGACCACAGGCCAGAGCCAGTGGCTGGTCAAAACAGATCGTCTGTGGTGTAACGATACCGACAGAATCTTGAGGAAATGATTGAGGCATAATTCTCTCTAAGCTGATAACTGGAAATATGGTGCTGCTGATATACCCGGTTGAGCTTCACATTTCGTACAGCAGAGACTGACTATCGAGAATCAGATAGCCAGCCGGTCGGTAATTATGCAGAGATCTCAATATCACTTCAGTTGCGCTCAATCGTTAATTGTTCAGGAATTTTTTTCGGGTCTTCGATCTTTACCCGTTTCTGTCGGCCCAGCTCTCCACTGAGGATAGTGACCGAACTCTTCGCCACACCAAACTGCTTTGCCAGAAATTTTACCAGATGGACGTTGGCTTTACCCTCGATTGGCGGTGCGGTGATGCGAATTTTAACACTGTCGTCCAGCAGACCAACAATGGCATCATTGCTGGCTTTCGGCTGCAATCGACAGCTGATTATCAGACTGTCACCCTGCCAGCTATAAAAATCAGCCATCGCCGTCTCAGAGCAGATAATGGGTTAAGCTGCTTAACTGAGAGCGGGCGATCTGGATGATGATAAAGATCAGAATAGGCGACAGGTCCAGACCTCCGAGGGACGGAATCACCCTGCGTGCCAGGGCAAACAGAGGTTCGGTCAGCTGGACAATCAGCTGCGGTCCCGGGTGGTAACTGCCGGGAGCCACCCAACTGATAATAACGGCACCGATGACGGCATAAAAGTAGATATCCAGAATCGTATTCAGTACCCCGAAGCCTGAAAGCACCAGCACGGCAGAAAGGTTGCCGCCAATGCCCTGGCCTTTAAACAGCAGGATAAGCGCCCAGATGGCTATATTGACTAAAAAAGCCAGTACCAGCGGCGATATATCAATATTGGCAGGCCGCGGAACAATACGCTGCAGTGGGGCCAGCGGCAGAGCGGTAATTTTAACGACTGCCTGACAGATCGGGTTGTAGTAGTCAGCTTTGGCTATCTGTAGCAAAAATCGCAGGACGATAATGAATACATAAAGCTGGCCGAAAAGCTGGATTATTGAACTGAGAGGATCCTGTCCCATTGTCTCTGTTCCTGTTGCAGATATCTGTTTGGGGTTGGTTCTGTGCCCGACCTACTGACCTATTAAACTAAAGTCTAGAGTGCAGCGCCAGAGTATAGCATCTGAGTATAGAGCCTTTCCCGGTGACTATGAACCGAAGAAAGGCTTTTTATATCATTTGGTTATTTACCAAGCTCTTCAGCCAGCGCTTCAGAACGGTCACTGCAGGCCTGCATTCCGTTAGCGATTATCTCAGGTAGTCCCTGATCGATAAAAGTGAGTATCGCCTGCTCCGTTGTGCCCTTGGGTGAGGTGACCCGGCGGCGCAGTTCGGCCGGATCAACATCGCTTTGGCGCGCCATCTCGGCAGCGCCCAGCGCGGTCTGGATCGTCAGTTGCTGTGCCACTTCCCGGCTCAGGCCAAGTTTTTCACCGGCGGCAACCATCGCTTCCATCATCAGGAAGTAGTATGCCGGACCGCTTCCGGAAACGGCGGTAACCGCATCCAGTTGGGGTTCGCTATCGACCCACAGGGCGATGCCGGTGGCGGTCATAACCTGCTCGGTCTGACTGCGCTGAACCTCGCTAACACGGCTGTTGGCATAGAGACCGCTGGCACCCTGCTTAACCAGTGCGGGGGTGTTGGGCATACAACGGACCAAGGCGATATCGCCTCCCAGCCACTGCTCCAGGCTGCTGCACAGAATGCCTGCCGCCACTGAGATCAGCAGCGGCTGGTGTTGCTGTACGGCGGTAGCCATGTCCAGCGCGACGCTTTTAAGAACCTGCGGTTTAACCGCCAAAATAACAATATCGGCTTCAGCCACCGCCGCATTGTTATCGGTGGTGGTATTAAGCCCCTGTTGCTGCAGGTCGGCCATCTTGTCCAGCTGGGTATCACAGGCCCAGATCTGTCCTGCCGGATAACCGTTGCTGATAAGTCCGCCCATGATCGCCCGGGCCATATTGCCAGCGCCGATAAATGCTAATGTTGGTTGTGTGCTCACGTGTTAATCCTGATCTAAAAAATGCTTTGATAGTCGTTATGACTGATTATGGCTGCTGTAGTCGCGTGGGCCAAACAGCGCTGTGCCGATACGCACAATGGTTGCTCCTTCAAGAATCGCCGCCTCCATATCACCGGACATTCCCATCGAAAGGGTATCCAGGGGCTGGCCCGGCAGTTGCTGCTGCAACGATTGCAGCAGATCACTCATCTGTGAAAAGGGCTGCCGTTGCTGTTCAGGATCATCGCTACTGGCGGGAATTGCCATTAATCCCCGCAAGCGGATATTTTCCAGTGCTGCAACTTTTGCGGCCAGTGTCGGTAAATCAGCCGGCAGAACTCCAGACTTGCTGGCTTCCTCACTGATATTCACTTGCAGGCATATGTTCAGCGGGGGCATCTCCCCGGGGCGCTGATCGTTGAGTCGTTGAGCCACCTTAAATCGGTCAACACTGTGAACCCAGCTGAAATGTTCTGCAATCGGCCGGGTTTTATTGGACTGGATCGGGCCAATAAAGTGCCAGCAGATATCCAGATCTTTCAGTGCTTCGATCTTATCCAGTGCTTCCTGAAGATAGTTTTCGCCGAACTCCTGTTGCCCGCAGGCCCAGGCCTGACGGAGTTCATCCGCCTGACGTGTTTTGCTGACAGCCAGTAGCCTGATCGCGTGCGGCTGGCGCTTTGCGGCTTCAGCTGCCGCTGCTATCTGGCAATGAACCCTGGTTAAGCGATCTGTAATTTGTGTCATATTGTGATAACTAGCGATTGGCTATGATGGATGATTCTGATAAAACTGATATATATGTGCAACCCCCGATGGGGAAGCCCCTATAATACCAGAGAACATTTATCAGACTGTGAATATTTGCCCCTTGCTTAGGGGGCCGGGGAATTTTAGTGTCATTCATAGCTACTTTCTGGAATATCATACTAAATGCTGCCCAAAATAGGCGATAAAGGCTTTATATGCCTGGTTGCAGCTTTTATTATGGCTTAGGGCCCGTTATACAGTATGCAAAGACTTCGGGCTGAAGGCTTTGATGCTTACAGATAATCAATGGAACTGCCAGCAGATTCCCTAGACACCTGAGAAACCATGGATATTACAGAACTCTTATCGTTTACCGTTCATCAGGGAGCATCCGACCTCCATATAACCGCCGGTATGCCGCCGGTTATCCGGGTTGATGGTGAGGTTCGCCGAATTAAGCTGCCCTCTCTGGAGCACAAACAGGTACATACGCTGATTTACGATATCATGAACGATAAGCAGCGTAAGGATTATGAAGATCGGTTTGAAACTGACTTTTCCTTCGAAGTACCGGGTCTGGCTCGTTTTCGTGTGAATGCATTCAACCAGAACCGTGGTGCCGCTGCGGTATTCCGGACGATTCCCAGTAAAGTTCTGACGATGGATGACCTGGGGATGGGGCAGGTGTTCCGTAACCTTTCCAATAATGCCCGTGGCCTGGTATTGGTAACCGGTCCTACCGGCTCCGGTAAGAGTACCACTCTGGCGGCGATGGTGGATTACATCAATGAAAACCGTAGTGAGCACATACTGACTATCGAGGATCCGATAGAATTTGTGCATCAGAGCAAGAAATGTCTGGTCAATCAGCGTGAAGTGCACCGCGATACGCTCGGATTTGAGGAAGCATTACGTTCGGCGCTGCGTGAAGACCCGGATATTATTCTGGTGGGTGAGATGCGGGACCTTGAAACTATCCGTCTGGCGCTGACCGCAGCAGAAACCGGCCATCTGGTGTTTGGTACACTGCACACCACATCGGCGGCTAAAACGATTGACCGGATAATCGATGTATTCCCGGCAGCAGAAAAGTCGATGGTGCGTTCCATGTTGTCGGAATCCCTGCAGGGGGTTATCTCGCAGACGCTGCTGAAAAAGCCCAAGGGCGGCCGTATTGCTGCCCATGAGATTATGGTGGGGACTCCGGCGATCCGTAACCTGATACGTGAAGATAAAGTCGCACAGATGTATTCAGCGATTCAGACGGGTGCAGGATTTGGTATGATCACGCTGGATCAGTCGCTCACGGACCTGATGCAGAAAGGGCTGATCACCCGTGAAGCAGCGCGCGCTAAAGCGCTGAACCCTAAGAATTTTTAAAACGGAGCGGATATTTTGGATATTACCCAGCTACTCAAGGTTATGACTGACCGACAAGCATCCGATCTGTTTATTACCGCCGGAGCCCGCCCCAGTATAAAAGTCGATGGCACCATCAAAGCATTGACCAAAGAGGCATTGAAACCGGCGCAGTCGCGTTCGCTGACCTACAGCACGATGAATGACAAGCAGCTGGCCGAGTTTGAGGGCACCCGCGAGTGTAACTTTGCCATCAGTGCTCCGGGAATCGGCCGCTTTCGTGTGAGTGCTTTTTTTCAGCGCAACTCGCCCGGTATGGTGTTACGGCGTATCAATACCTACATCCCATCGCTGGAGGAGCTGAATCTGCCGCCGGTGCTGAAAGACCTGGCGATGACCAAGCGGGGATTAATCCTGTTTGTGGGCGGCACCAGTACCGGTAAGTCCACCTCACTGGCATCGATGATCGATTATCGAAATACCAATAATGCCGGTCATATCATTACCATTGAGGATCCGATTGAGTATATCCACGATCATAAGCAGAGCGTTATCACGCAGCGGGAAGTAGGGCTGGATACCGATTCCTTTGAAGTTGCCCTGAAAAACACCCTGCGTCAGGCGCCGGATGTGATTCTGATGGGGGAAATTCGCAGTGCCGACACCATGGGATATGGTCTGACCTTTGCGGAGACCGGCCACCTGTGTATGGCGACACTGCACGCGAATAACTCCAACCAGGCGCTTGACCGGATAATCAGCTTCTTCCCGCCTGAGCACCATGCTCAGATCTGGATGGATCTGTCCCTTAACCTGAAAGCGATTGTGGCGCAGCAGCTGTTGCCGACAAAGGATGGTAAGGGACGCAGGGCAGTGATTGAAGTGCTGATTAATACACCCTTGATGCAGGATCTGATCCGTAAAGGTGAGGTGCATGAGCTGAAAGAGGTGATTAAAAAATCCACTAATCTGGGCATGCAGACCTTCGATCAGGCGCTCTATAACGAGTACAAAGACGGAACGATTACTTACGATGTGGCCATTGCCCATGCGGACTCACCGAACGATCTGCGTCTGATGATTAAGCTGAATGCAGACACTAATCCGGATATTGATGGGGGATCGGACGATTCCGGTTTCTTTTTGCAGGATGAAGATGACTTTTTACAAAATGACGGCCCGCTGGATATTAAAGGGATGTAGTTATTTACCGCAGTAAAAAAACGGCGCATTGTATGCGCCGTTTTTTGTCTCTGTGCAGCCGGTCAGTTACTTCTGTCAGGCTGTATATACTACAAAGCCACTGATTAAGTAATTATTGCTGAAACACCACATTGCCTTCCAGCAGGGTGAAGCGCACCACGCCTTTTAACGGGAAGTCCATAAACGGGGTGTTAGCGCCTGCAGAGCGGCAATTCTCTCTGGTCAGTACCCATTCCTGCTCAGGATCAAAGATACAGATATCAGCACTACTGCCGGGAGAAAGCGTCCCCAGATCGACGTTGAGTACACTGGCGGGGCCCGTGGTCAGTTTCGCCAGCATCTGTGGCAGAGAGATCAGCTCCTGCTGTACCAACATCAGTGACAGTGATAGCAGTGTCTCCAGACCGGTCATACCCGGTTCCGTAGCTGCAAAGGGCGCCTGCTTGGCGGCCAGTTCATGGGGTTGGTGGTCTGAACAGATCGCCTGGAAACCATCCGCAACCAGTGCGTGGCGTAATCCTGCGCGGTCAAGCTGACTGCGCAGCGGTGGGATCAGGTGAAAGTTCGGATCAAAGCCACTGACATTCTCATCGGTCAGCAACAGGTTCTGAATAGCGATATCGGCAGTCACCGGAAGTCCCCGGTCGCGGGCCTCCATCACCATCTTCACGGAACGTTCGCAGGAGAGCTGACCAAAGTGTGCTTTAACGCCGGTCTGCTCGATCAGCAACAGGCTGCGGGCAACCTCAATCGTTTCTGCGCTTTCCGGAATGCCGCTGAGTCCGAGCCGGGTGCAGGTAGTATCGTCATGCATGGTGCCACCGGCGGCGAGGTCTGCATCCTGTGGCTGGAAAATAACCAGCAGGTCATGGGTTGCAGCATATTCCAGACAGCGCGCCAGCGTCAGTGCGCTGTGGATCGGTTCCCGGGCGTTGGTGAAGCCGATGCAGCCCGCCTTCCTCAACCCATGCATCGGACTCAGCTGCTCCCCTTTCAGCTCCTGAGTCAGGGCGCCCATTGGCAATACGCGGGCATTGCCGGCTTGTTTTGCCAGGTCTTCTATCAGATCTATCACTGCGGTGTTATCGGCGATAGGTTTGGTCAGTGGCGGCATGCAGAGTGTGGTGATTCCGCCGGCTGCGGCGGCCGCTGTTTCACTGGCGATGGTGCCTTTACGACTGTAGCCGGGTTCGCGCAGGTTGGCGCAAAGATCAATCAGGCCGGGGCTGACTACCAGGTTTGTGGCATCAATTTCCCGGTCGGCAATGAAACCTGCGGGTGGTTCGCCAAGCGAAGCGATTCTGCCGTCGCCGATGAACAGGTCGGTAATCTGGTCCAGGTTGTTGGCGGGGTCGATGACACGACCGTTCCTGATTGCAATATTCATCGTCTTCACCTTATTCGCTCCCCCGCTCAGCCTGATGCTCAGTCATCTGACCACCCATTGCCATCGACATCACTGCCATCCGTACGGCGATGCCGTTGGTCACCTGTTTCAGAATCATCGATTTAGGGCCATCGGCAACTGAGGTCTCTATCTCGACACCACGGTTGATTGGCCCCGGATGCATAACAATTGAATCAGGGTGGGTGAGTTTCAGTTTTTCTTCGGTGAGACCGTATAAGTTGTAGAACTCAGACTCGCTGGGCAGCAGGGCGCTCTGCATGCGCTCTTTTTGCAGTCGCAGCATCATCACCACATCGACATCTTTGAGGCCCTGCAACATATCGGTGTAGACCGTCACCCCCAGTGCCTCTATATGCCGCGGCAGCAGTGTTGTGGGGGCGATCACCCGGATCTCTTTGGCGCCCAGGGTGCGCAACGCGTGGATCTGTGAGCGGGCGACCCGGGAGTGCAGGATATCGCCCACAATGGCCACGGTCAGCGGTTCAAAGGCGCCTTTATGCTGGCGGATGGTCAGCATGTCGAGCATCGCCTGAGTCGGGTGTGCGTGACGTCCGTCACCGGCATTGATCACGGCAACATGCGGGGTTACGTTGCTGGCGATATAGTGAGCTGCACCGCTATCCGAGTGACGCACGACAAACATATCGGAATGCATCGCTTCCATGGTCATCAGCGTGTCTTTCAGGGTTTCACCTTTAGACGTTGATGAGGTCTTGATATTCAGGTTCAGAACATCGGCAGAAAGGCGTTTAGCCGCCAGTTCAAAGGTGCTGGCAGTTCGGGTGCTGGCCTCGAAAAACAGATTGACGACAGTTTTACCCCGCAGCAGCGGAACCTTTTTGACCTGTTGCGCGCTCATATCGACAAATGAGTCTGCTGTATCGAGAATCTCGGTCAGCATCTCCCGGCTCAGACCTTCGGTCGTCAGAAAGTGTTTAAGCTGACCGGCGCTGTTTAGCTGGATCAGGTTGGGATCTTGTTGTTCAAACATGTCAGATTCCGGCGATGGGTTAGAGGTTATCTTTTTTGCGGATCTCCAGTGCCAGTGGCACCGGTCCGGTCAGTTTTACCAGCTCGTCATCGGCGAGTTGCAGGGTATCGCCGGTAACATCCGCCTGAATCGGCAGCTCTCGACGGTTCAGATCAAGTAGCGTGACCAGTGTAATCGAGGCGGGGCGGCCGTAGTCAAACAGCTCGTTCATCGCTGCCCGTATGGTGCGTCCGCTCATGATCACATCATCCACCAGGATTATATGGCGATCTTCCGTCGCGCAGGGCAGCGCTGAGGGCTGAACTTTAGGGTTCAGGCCCGCACGGCTGAAATCATCACGGTAGAATGAG
The DNA here is from genome assembly GCA_024397875.1 of Amphritea atlantica. Taxonomy (NCBI): domain Bacteria; kingdom Pseudomonadati; phylum Pseudomonadota; class Gammaproteobacteria; order Oceanospirillales; family Oceanospirillaceae; genus Amphritea; species Amphritea atlantica. Next base: position 196,743 of record CP073345.1, on the reverse strand, counting down.
ATATCCAGTGTTCCCAGCGGGCTCTCTATCGCCAGCTGCTGATGCAGATGTTCTGCCAGCCAGACCCCGCCGGTATGGATACCAATCATAAGCGGATTGTCGAGTTGCCGTGCTTTGATCAGTGTTGTCAGCTCTGCTGCCATGTTTGTCAGCAGGTGATCAACTTTAATTACGCCCGATACCATAAAGGTCCTCCAGTCGGGTTTCACTGGATATCAGCTGGTCTGATTCAAACCAGCTTTCCAGAATCAGTTGTGCGGCGATGCCGTCAACCGAGTTTTCTTTAAAATTGCTGCTGCCACCTCTGGAAAGACTGATTTGCTTGGCTTCCCGGGTGGAAAGCCGCTCATCAATCAGATAGCAGGGGAGCTGACAGCGTTCTTTGAGACGGTTGGCAAATTTTCGGGCTCTGCGGGACATGTCGCTGATCGTGCCATCCATATTCAGGGGGATGCCAACAACAATGGCCGCAGGTTTCCACTCTGCGATAATCTTTTCGATCACCGACCAGTCGGGAACGCCATCCCGGGCACTGACCGGAGGCAGGGGTGAGGCAGTGCCGGTAATGGCCTGACCTGCAGCGATACCTATCCGAGTGGTGCCGAAATCAAAGCCTATAACTGGACCTGAAAGTGTGATCATTCCGTTTCTTTGAGTGGGTTAGTGGTGAGGGGGCAGATCAGGCGTGGCCGCTTTGAGAGGTTAACAGATCAAGGTTGATCCCCAGAGTCGCAGCCGCGGCCTGAAGTCGCTCTTCAGCCGGAGTGCGGAACATTATATCTAAATTAGCCGGGCAACTTAACCATACATTGTCAGACAGTTCCTGTTCCAGCTGACCCGGACCCCAGCCGGCATAGCCCAGCGCCACCAGAAACTGTTCAGGGCCACTGTTTTCACTGATTGCCTGCAGAATATCCATCGAGGTGGTCAGGGTCAGCTCATGGGTAATGTCATAGCAGGAGTCCCACTCATTCGCCGTGTGTCGGTGCAGGATGAAGCCGCGGTCATTCTGTACCGGCCCTCCGGCATAAATCAGATCGGTCAGATCACTGTTATCGCTGAACTCAAGGTGCTGCAGTAACTGGCCCAGATCCATCTCAATCGGACGGTTAACAACGATGCCCATCGCACCAGACTCGTTATGTTCGCAGATATAGATGACCGTCTGCGCAAAGTTAGGATCATCCATATGCGGCATCGATATGAGAAAATGCCCCTGAAGACTGCCGGGGGTGTATATAGAGGGGGAGTCTGAGGTCATATTAAGTACCTGCCCTTGAAACGCGAAATAGCGAGATACGGCACTGTATATCTTCTTTTACGCGTTCATTCTTACTTTTAGTATATCCGGCTGGTTTTCTCAAACTTCCAGGTACGGATAATTTCCAGCAGATCGGTATTTTTGCGCATCTCTACGGGGAATTTCTGGAATGGTGCCGCCAGCTGCACTATGCGTACGGCGGCATCGTCGAGAATGCGGTTGCCGGAGGAGTGGAGAATGCGGATCTCCTTTACATTGCCGTCCGGCAAAACGCTGACCATCATCCGTAAGTTGCCATAGAGCTGGCTCCGCTGCGCTTCTTGCGGGTAGTTGAGGTTGCCGACTGATTCGATCTTGCGCCGCCAGTTAGCCAGGTAGACTGCATCACTATGACTTTTAGTGGCGGCCGAAGTCAGGCGTTTTATGCGTGGTCGCTTAGCATATTCCTGCCGCTGAAACTCCAGCTGGGCTTCCAGGCTGGCAATTTCAAGGCTGCGGGATAACAGCGACTGCGAGCTGCCCGGGGCGGGGGGCGGAGGTGTCGATTGCTGATGTTTTTCCGGCAGCTTAGAAACCCGCTTCTCCTGCTTAGCGCTGGTAATGACGACCTCTTGCTCCGCGGCTGTGACATTTTGCAGATCGGTTGTTTCAGCAATCGGGGCCGGCTCTGTGGGGATGGCCGGTGTCGGCGTCGTGGTGGCCGTGGTTGGCTGGGTTTGCGGCTGCAGCGGTGCGGTTTCCTGAATGTCCTGATGCTGAAACTCGGCTTTCTCCCGGGTTGCCGGCAGCGCTTTTTCCTCCAACTGACCGCTGCCCTGCTGATCGGCCTGAGCAATAAAGTCGGCTTCTTCCGGTGGTTTCTCGCTTTGAAACTGAGCCAGCGTTATTTCCAGCGTTTGTGCCGGAGGGGTCTTCGGCGCTATGGCAAAACCGATTCCCAGAATGGCAGCGGCATGCACTGCTACCGCCAGAAACAGGGTGAAGCCGAGCCGGTCAGCTGCAGATACAACGGCAACAGCTTTACTCATAGCATGTTCCTGAAACAGGGGAGAATACCATCGTTGTTATGCTTTACTCTGGTTAAGCTTGGCTTCGATCACATTCATCAGCTGCATGCCGATATCCAGACCAAACTGGTCGTCCAGTTCGCGGATACAGGTCGGGCTGGTGACGTTCACTTCGGTGAGATAATCACCAATGACATCCAGTCCGGCAAACAGAATGCCCTGGGCTTTCAGTGTCGGCCCCACCTGCGCGGCAATCCACTGCTCCCGCTCGGTCAGGGGGCGGCCCTCACCACGGCCACCGGCTGCCAGGTTACCCCGGGTTTCACCGTTGGTTGGGATGCGGGACAGGCCATAGGGAACCGGCTCACCGTCAATCATCAGGATTCGTTTGTCACCGTCGACAATTTCCGGCAGATACTTCTGCGCCATAATCGTCTCAGTGCCAAACTTGGTCAGGGTTTCAATGATCACACCGAGGTTTACGCCCGGTTCCTGAATGCGGAAGATTGAGGTGCCGCCCATACCATCCAGTGGTTTGAAAATGACATCTTTATATTCGGTATGGAATTCGCGTAACAAATCGTCACGGCGGGTTACCAGCACCGGAGGACAGCATTGTGGGAAGTGAGTGGCGAAGATCTTCTCGTTATAGTCCCGCAACGCCTGTGGCCGGTTAACCATCAGGGTGTTGCCCTGTGCCGCAGCGAGCTCCAGCAGGTGAGTGGTGTAGATAAACTCGTTATCGAAAGGCGGATCTTTGCGCATCAGTACAACGTCGAGGGTGCAAACTTCCTCAACCTGATACTCGCCCCGCTCAAACCACTTCTGCGGATTCATATCGACCGTGAGAGGCGCCATCTTTGCCAGGACTTTACCATCCTTGAGGTAAAGGTCCTTTTGCTCCATATACCAGAGTTCCCAGCCTTTATTCTGTGCGGCCCAGAGCATCGCCAGAGAGCTGTCTTTTTTGTAGCTGATAGACTCAATTGGGTCCATCACAATGCCGACTTTTACTGTCATCGAATTGCCTTGTTAATCTTTTGATTAAGGGGATTCTACCTGCCTGCTCTGGTCATCACCAGTATTACTGTTGTCCCCCGGTTTAGCCCAGGTCACCCCATAAATACTGCAGCACCGAAAGCGCGGCAACCGGAGCCGTTTCCGTGCGGAAAACCCGCGGGCCAAAGGCCACCGGCTTAAACCCTTTGGACAGCGCTAGTTGTACTTCGGTTTCACTCAGTCCGCCTTCCGGGCCGATCAGCAGCGCCACCGACCCCGGCTTTGCGAAGTCACCCAGGGGGCGTTCGGTATGGTGATGCAGTACCAGTTTAAGGTCCGCCTCAACGGTATCGATCCAGTCGTTCAGCGATCGGGGCTCACTGATCTCCGGCAGATCGCAACGCAGGCTCTGTTCGCAGGCGCTGATGGCAACCTGCTGCCAGTGCTGACGGCGTTTATCCTGACGCTCGTTATTGAGGCGAACTTCGCAGCGCTCAGTAAACAGTGGCACCAGCTGATTCATCCCCAGCTCAGTGGCTTTCTGGACCGCGTAATCCATGCGTTCTCCCCGGGAGACCGCCTGACCGACAGTCACATGTAAGGGGGAAACCCGACGCGGCTGAGCCGAACCGGTTATGCGGACGGTTGCGTTGCGCTTGGCAACGGTAGTCAGTTCGGCGGAATACTCCAGCCCATCGCCATTGAACAGGATGAGTGGATCGCCGGGACGCATTCTCAGTGCCCGGGAAACATGCTGGACCACGTTGTCGCTAAGGTCGGTTTCGCTGCCTTCAGCGAGTGGCTGAGGTTCGTAAAAACGGGGGATTCTCATTGTCTCTGTCAATCAGTTGTGCTGCTGGAAACGCTATTATGCCATGGTCATCGCCGGATCAGTTAGAGGGATTACTGATCTGTTAAGTGCCGCCGTCTGCCGGGCATAAAAAAGGCCGGATTTTCATCCGGCCTTGTTTGTCTGTCCGATATTAATAAATGCTTACAGGCCCGCTGCAGCGCGCAGTTCGTCAGCTTTATCGGTTTTTTCCCAGGAGTAGGCGGTAAAGGTATCGTTACCCACTGTCATCTCATACGGATCGTGACCGAAGTGACCGTAGGCCGCTGTCGGACGGTACATCGGGTGCAGCAGATCCAGCATCCGGGTAATCGCATGTGGACGCAGATCGAAGTGGTTGTGTATCAGTTCAATGATCTTGGCATCAGAGATCTTGCCGGTACCGAAGGTATTGATCGATACAGAGGTCGGTTCAGCCACGCCGATAGCATAGGAAACCTGGATTTCACACTTATCGGCCAGGCCTGCCGCGACGATGTTTTTCGCAACATAACGACCGGCGTAAGCGGCTGAACGGTCGACTTTTGACGGGTCTTTACCGGAGAACGCACCGCCACCGTGACGGGCCATGCCGCCGTAGGTGTCGACGATGATTTTACGTCCGGTCAGGCCGCAGTCGCCCACCGGTCCACCGATAACGAACTTGCCGGTTGGATTGATATGGAACTTAGTGCTCTTGTCGATCCACTCGGCAGGCAGGGTGTGCTTGATGATCAGTTCCATCACCGCTTCCTGAAGATCCGCCATGGATACTTCCGGGTTGTGCTGAGTCGACAGAACCACCGCATCGATACCAACCGGCTGACCGTTTTCATAACGGAAGGTGACCTGACTCTTGGCATCCGGACGAAGCCACGGCAGCAGGCCGGACTTGCGCGCTTCAGCCTGACGCTCAACCAGACGGTGAGCGTAGCAGATTGGCGCGGGCATCAGGACATCGGTCTCGTTGCTGGCATAGCCAAACATCAGGCCCTGGTCACCGGCACCCTGATCTTCAGGTTTAGCGCGGTCCACACCCTGGTTGATATCGGGTGATTGCTTGCCAATGATGTTGAGGACGCCGCAGGTGGCGCCGTCGTAGCCAACGTCTGATGAGGTGTAACCGATATCGCAGATAACGCCGCGAACCAGTGCCTCCAGATCGACCCATGCAGAGGTTGTGATCTCGCCGGAAACAATTGCTACACCGGTTTTAACCATGGTTTCGCAGGCCACACGGGCGTATTTGTCTTCAGCAATAATTGCGTCAAGAACCGCATCAGAGATCTGATCTGCGATCTTATCAGGATGGCCTTCGGAGACAGACTCCGAAGTAAACAGGCTGTATTCGCTCATTACGCGTCTTCAATCCTAACGTTAGGGAATTAAATATGGCATCGGACCGATGGCCCGGGTATAAGAATGACAGGTATTTTAATCGTCTTGCGTCATGATTGCATGGGCGGTATTCCTGTTTTAGATGATTTTTTTGCTTTTTTAGATGAAATCCACTCATTTTCATCAAATTTCTCTGAAATAGATTTGAAGCTGGGGGACGGTTACGAGAAAATAGCCGCCTATTTTTTTATCGGTGCTGGCTTTAACTATCTTCACAAGAGATATCACTGCTGCATCAAACACTTTTTAATCTCAACTTGGGCTTGTTCGGCCCTGGAGTGAATGAATGTCCTCGCGTAGAGAACTTGCCAATGCAATTCGTGCCCTCAGTATGGATGCTGTCCAAAAGGCTAAATCCGGTCACCCTGGTGCCCCGATGGGTATGGCGGATATCGCTGAAGTATTATGGAATGATTTCCTGAAACATAATCCGGCAAACCCGCATTGGCTGGATCGCGACCGTTTTGTTCTGTCGAACGGTCACGGTTCAATGCTGATCTACAGTCTGCTGCACCTGACCGGTTACGACCTCTCAATTGAGGACCTCAAAAACTTCCGTCAGCTGCACTCCCGGACAGCCGGTCATCCCGAATATGGTTATGCGCCGGGTGTTGAAACCACCACCGGTCCGCTGGGCCAGGGGATCACCAATGCGGTGGGCTTTGCCATTGCTGAAAAATCGATGGCGGCACAGTTTAACCGCGAAGGTCATGAGATTATCGATCACCACACCTACGTATTCCTGGGTGATGGCTGTCTGATGGAAGGCATCTCCCACGAAGCGTGCTCGCTGGCGGGTACGCTGGGACTGGGCAAGCTGATCGCGTTCTACGATGATAACGGCATCTCTATCGATGGCGAGGTCGACGGCTGGTTCACTGACGATACCCCTAAGCGCTTCGAAGCCTATGGCTGGCAGGTGATCCCGGCGGTTGACGGTCACGATGCTGAGCAGATTAAAGCTGCCATTGAAGCGGCCCAGGACAATGAGGATCAGCCGACGCTGATCTGCTGCAAAACCATCATCGGTTTCGGTTCGCCTAACAAGCAGGGTAAAGAGGATTGCCACGGTGCACCTCTGGGCGATGAAGAGATTGCTCTGGCCCGTAAACAGCTGGGCTGGGAACATGAAGCTTTTGTTATCCCTGAAGATATCGCTGCCCAGTGGAATGGACTGGAATCCGGTGCGGTTCTGGAAAATGACTGGGAAGAACGTTTTGCTGAGTACAGCAAAGCTTACCCTGCGGAAGCCCGCGAGCTGATCCGTCGTTATACCGGTCAGCTGCCGGCTGATTTCTCTGAAAAAGCCGATGCCTATATCAAAGAACTGCAGGAGAAAGGTGAGACGATCGCCTCCCGCAAAGCGTCTCAGAATGCCCTCAATGCCTATGGCCCGCTGCTGCCTGAACTGATGGGCGGCTCTGCTGACCTGGCCGGTTCTAACCTGACGCTGTGGTCCGGTTGCAAAGGTGTAACTAAAGATGACGCATCGGGTAACTATCTGTTCTACGGCGTACGTGAGTTTGGTATGTCCGCCATCATGAATGGTATCGCCCTGCACGGCGGCTTTGTTCCTTACGGTGCAACCTTCCTGGTATTTATGGAATACGCCCGTAACGCCCTGCGGATGGCGGCGCTGATGAAGCTGCGCGCGATTCATGTGTATACCCATGACTCTATCGGTCTGGGTGAAGATGGTCCGACCCATCAGCCAGTTGAGCAGATCGCTAATCTGCGTCACACCCCGAACATGAGCACCTGGCGTCCGGCGGATGCGGTTGAATCTGCCGTTGCGTGGAAGGCTGCCCTGGAGCGTGCCGATGGCCCGACGGCGATGATCTTCTCCCGGCAGAACCTGCCACATCAGCAGCGCAACGATGAGCAACTGGCGAATATTGCTCGCGGCGGATATATCCTGCGCGACACGGCCAGCACTCCCGATGCTATTCTGATCGCCACCGGCTCTGAAGTGGGTCTGGCGATGGATGCTGCCGCAGCGCTGGAAGCCGAGGGTAAACAGGTTCGTGTCGTCTCTATGCCATCTACCGATCTGTTTGATAAGCAGGATGCTGAATACCGTGAAGCGGTACTGCCTGCTAATATCACTGCGCGGGTTGCGGTTGAAGCGGCTCAGGCTGACTTCTGGTACAAGTATGTGGGTCTTAACGGTGCTATCGTCGGTATGACCAGTTTCGGTGAGTCTGCTCCGGCGGGCGATCTGTTTAAGCTGTTTGGCTTTACCGTCGACAACGTAGTCGAAAAAGTGAAGTCTGTTCTGTAAGTTCAGGCGTATAAAAAGGCCAGCTGTATCAGTTGGCCTTTTTGTTTAACGAGGTCGTATGGCGTATCGGGTTGCAATAAATGGTTATGGCCGTATCGGGCAGAGTGTCCTGCGGGCGATCTATGAGTGTGGCTACCGTGATCAGTTACAGATTGTAGCGATTAATGAGCTGTCTGATATCGAAACGGTCACCTATCTGACCCGCTATGACACCACCCACGGCCGTTTTCCGCTGCCGGTAGAGCATAACGGTCGTGAGCTGCTGATCAATGGCGATGCGATCCGGGTGCTCAACGAAGCCCGGTCGTCGGCGATGCCCTGGCAGGCGATGGATATCGATCTGGTGCTGGAGTGTTCCGGTTCATTCAGTGACCGGCTGACCGCCCAGCAACATCTCGATAGTGGCGCTAAAAAACTCCTCTTCTCACAGCCAGCCGGCAGTGATGTCGATGCGACGATTATCTACGGCTTTAACCAGCAGTTGCTGGCTGCAGAGCATACGATTGTTGCGGCAGGCTCCTGTTCGACTAACTGTATTGTGCCGATTCTGGATCTGCTGCACCGGGAACTGGGTATTATCAGCGGATTAACCACCACGATTCACTCGGCGATGAATGATCAGCCGGTGATCGACAGCTATCATCAGACCGATCTGCGCCTCACACGGAGTGCCATGCAATCGATTATTCCGGTTAATACCGGACTTAATCGCGGTATCGACCGATTGTTGCCCGAGCTGGCGGGTCGTTTTGAGTCGCTGCATGTGCGGGTGCCAACCATCAATGTGTCATTGTTGGATATCTCGCTCAATGTCTCCCGGGAGACCGATGCGGCTCAGGTTAATCAGATCCTGCAGCGCGCTGCAGACGGACCGTTAAAGGGTCTTTTGGGGTATACCGAAGAGCCACATGCATCGGTAGACTTCAATCGCGATTCCCGTTCAGGGATCGTTGATGGTACGCAGACCCGCGTCAGTGGTGGCAACATGATAAAACTGATGTGCTGGTTTGATAATGAGTGGGGCTTTGCCAATCGCATGCTGGATGTCGCGCAGGGATGGTTAAACTGCCAGCCTGATTGAGACAGCTCCGGATATAATTTCAGGGTATGGTCTTCGAAGACGATACCTTACATTTTTAGACTACAAAGCAGGAAATAGTATGAGCGTATTGAAAATGACCGAACTGGATCTGAAGGGCAAGCGTGTTCTGATCCGTGAAGATCTCAATGTGCCCGTTAAGGATGGTAAGGTCACCAGCGATGCCCGTATCCGTGCTTCGCTGCCAACTATAAAGCATGCCCTGGCTGCGGGTGCTAAGGTGATGCTGATGTCTCACCTGGGGCGTCCTGCGGAGGGCGAGTATGATGAAGCCAGTTCCCTGGCGCCGGTTGCTACCCACCTGAGCAGTTTGCTGGGACGTGAAGTGCCGCTGATTAAGGCATGGCTCGAGGGTGGTTTCGAGGTTGCTGAAGGCGATGTTGTGCTGCTGGAAAATGTTCGCTTCAATGTTGGTGAGAAGAAAGACGATGAGGCGCTGTCCAGGAAGATGGCTGCGCTCTGTGATATCTATGTCATGGATGCGTTTGGTACCGCGCACCGCGCTCAGGCTTCCACCCATGGGGTGGCTAAGTTTGCCCCGGTTGCCTGTGCTGGCCCATTGCTGGCCGGTGAACTGGACGCACTGGCCAAGGCGCTGGATAAACCGGCCCGGCCCATGGCTGCCATCGTCGGTGGTTCTAAAGTTTCAACTAAACTGACCGTACTGGAATCCCTGTCAGATAAAGTAGATCAACTGATTGTTGGTGGTGGTATTGCCAATACTTTCCTGGCAGCCGCGGGCAAACCGGTGGGTAAATCACTGTGTGAACATGACCTGATTCCTACCGCGAAAGCGCTGATGGAAAAGGTGAATATTCCACTGCCGGTCGATGTGGTAGTGGCAACTGAGTTTGCAGAAACCGCTGTCGCGACGGTTAAGCTGGTCGATGAAGTTGCTGAAGATGATATGATTCTGGATATTGGCCCACAGTCAGCAGCGGATCTTGCAGAACTGTTGAAAGAAGCTGGCACGATTATCTGGAACGGACCGGTCGGTGTCTTTGAGTTTGATCAGTTTGGCGAAGGCACTAAAGCGCTGTCGATGGCGATCGCTGAGAATAAAGGCTTTTCTATTGCCGGCGGTGGAGACACCCTGGCGGCTGTGGATAAGTATGGAATTGCTGAGCAGGTATCTTATATCTCTACCGGCGGTGGCGCTTTCCTCGAGTTTGTTGAAGGAAAAGTACTCCCTGCGGTGGCGATGCTCGAGTCACGTGCTTAATTAAAACATTATTTAAATAGCAGCCGTTGTACGTGCTGCTAACTATAGAGTTCAAGATCGCAAACCGGTCTGACAATTTCAAAAGGTGAACATATGGCTCTTATCAGTATGCGTCAGTTGCTGGATCATGCAGCAGAGAACGACTATGGTATCCCGGCGTTTAACGTAAACAATCTGGAACAGATGCGCGCGATCATGGAAGCGGCGGACAAGACTAACTCTCCGGTTATTGTTCAGGCATCTGCTGGCGCCCGTAAATATGCGGGGTCCAACTTCCTGCGCCATATGATTCTGGCGGCAATCGCTGAGTTTCCGCATATCCCTGTGTGTATGCACCAGGATCACGGTACCTCGCCGGCAATCTGTCAGCGGTCTATCGCGATGGGGTTCTCCTCCGTGATGATGGATGGTTCCCTGAAAGCGGATGGTAAGACACCCTCTGACTACGAATATAACGTTGATGTAACCCGTCGTACCGTGGAGATGGCACACGCCTGCGGTGTTTCCGTTGAAGGCGAGCTGGGCTGTCTGGGGTCTCTGGAAACCGGCCAGGCCGGTGAAGAAGACGGTGTTGGCGCTGAGGGCACGCTGTCCCACGAGCAGATGTTGACCGACCCTGAAGAGGCGGCTGACTTTGTTGCTAAAACCGGTGTCGATGCGCTGGCAATTGCCTGCGGTACCTCCCACGGTGCTTATAAGTTTACCCGTCCGCCAACCGGCGATATTCTGGCGATTGATCGTATTAAAGCGATCCACGATCGCATCCCGAATACTCACCTGGTGATGCACGGTTCCTCTTCTGTTCCACAGGAGTGGCTGGCGATTATCAACGAGTTCGGGGGTGAAATTCCTGAGACCTACGGTGTGCCGGTTGAGCAGATCGTAGAGGGGATCAGGCACGGTGTGCGTAAGGTCAATATCGATACCGATCTGCGTCTGGCATCCACTGGCGCGGTACGTCGCTTCCTTGCACAGAATCCGTCAGAATTCGACCCGCGTAAATTCCTTAAAGTGACTATGGATGCGATGAGCGACATCTGTATTGCTCGTTATGAAGCATTCGGTACTGCCGGTCATGCAGATAAGATCGTACCGGTTTCTCTGGAAGATATGGCTGATACTTACGGTCTGTAAAACGCCTCTAGCGTTTACAAGGCAGTTACTAGCGGCCAGACGTTGCTACGCGACGCGCTAGAAAAATCAAAAACCGCCAAAACAGGCGGTTTTTTTCTGGCTACTCGCAAGCGCGGAGCGTGTCTAATAACGAGCCACTGTGTTACACCTCTTCCTCCTCTATCACTTCGCTTTCCTGTTGTGCCAGCTTCAGCCATTCCTGACAGGCGTCCTTTTTCACACATCCGGTTAAAAATCTGCATAAAGCGATGTCATGCACATACTTTATTCATTCTATTGATGATGACGATGTTCTGATTCACTCATATTACAATTATGTGTTTATGGCTGGTCTGTAGAGGATCGCTGATGTATGCTTTTGCGTGTAAATGGACCCCGGCAACAAGGATGAATTAATGCCCACTCTGACTCGACTATCTCAGTCTGTATCCTTTATCTATCTCGCCTGCGTTCTGGCTCTCAGTGGCTGTAACAGTGAAGCTGACATCGTTGTTACCAGCGATGTTGTGTCTGCAGAAAAGATTGCGGAGATCCGCACCAATATCCAAAAACTACATCCCGATGCCGATAGTCAACTGCAGGTTCAGGTGCTGGATACCGCGGTGCGGGCAGTTGAGGATATGGTATTTATTGAGGGCGGTAAGTTTATGATGGGGGATTTTGGTATGCCCTGTGATGCTGACCCTGAACGGCCCGTCTGGCGCGAGACAGAGAATATGTGTAATGCCAGCCACTGGGCGGATACCAGTCCCGCCCATCCGGTGGAGCTGGATAGCTACTCGCTGTCAAAATATGAAACCCGGGTTAAGGATATGGATCGTTATCTTCTGGCTCATAATGAGCCACTGCCTAAACCTGAAGTCCGGGAGCGCAGGCCGGATAGCTTTCAGTTCCAACCCGATAATCCTGCCAGTACAAGGAGGTGGCAGGATGCTAAAGATTACTGCACCTGGCTGGGTCAGTTAACTGGTTATGCGTTTGATCTGCCCACTGAAGCCCAGTGGGAGTTTGCTGCCCGCAATAGGGGACAGAATATTTATTATGCAACGGATAATGGTTTTTTAGAGTCGCCGAGGAATACCAAGCCATATAATCGAGATAGTGGTAAGTTAAAAGATACTTATCCAGTTGATATGCTGCCACCTAACCAATTAGGAATTTACGGGTTGCAGAATAATGCCGCTGAATGGGTGAATGATTGGTATGACCCTGATTATTACTCATATAGTCCTGTAAAAAATCCAAACGGCCCCGGTCATGCTATTGAATTAACCCTTAATGATGATGAATCTCAAAGCTATCACCTTCTTCGAGGAGGGGTAGCTACAGAAATAAATTCTAACGTGTTAATTCGAAGGGCTATAGGTGATTTAGGAGATGCGCCCTATAACCCATGGTTTGGCGTAAGGTGCTCGATAAAGTCCTCTATGAAAGTAAATTAGCTGCATTCGGTCATTGCGCTTAGGATAATTTGACATTCCATGCGGATTCAATATTAGCAATAATTTTACTGTTTTTACGTTTTTCAATGGGGCGTGCTAGGGGGGTGAATGGTTTTTTGGGGTTTTCTGCGGTTTGTTGAGGTTTGACGACTTTTAAATTTGTGGTCCAAGTAATGAATTCCAGATATTGGGCGCCATCCAGGATTGAACAAAGTTGCTGCATGCTTTGGTACATGTCAACTGAATCGCCTTTTTCACTCATCCGTTTCAGAATCTGCATAAAGTGACGCCATGAGTGTATCTTGTTAAGGATGTTCATAATTGCTGTTTCCTGATCTTCTTCAAAACTAAAAATAAAGGAAAAGCTTAGACTGTAAAGTATTGGACCTACGGTTTCAGGGGGAAGTATGCTTGGGTTAATGACGAAAAGGTCGTTATTAATATTTCTAGCTAATGCTTCGGCTTCATCTTGTATTTTAACGCGGTCACTCCACCATATTTCTAGATCGTTAAACGCAGAATCAGCGCTGGAGAAAAAGGCTATGAGGGTTTCTTTCATTAGTTTGTTTTGTAATTCATCTTTAAGCAGCATTACTTTATAAAGCCCTTGAGCCATCAAGAGAAAAGTTTCTTCATCCACAAACGTCAGATCCCGATAGTCTGATTGTTGTAATGCTTCTAGTACGATATAAAAAACTTTGAGGATGTTCTCTTTATCTACGGCGACCTCAAATCCGCCGGAAAATCCCAGTCCCCAGGCGGCAGAGGCGTGGATATAGAGAATAAACTTACCGCCCTCCCAGTTGATTTTCAGGTGACCACCCGCACCAACGCCTGCTTTGAGAGAGCCCTGATAACCGGTTTTCGCCAGTTCGACAAACTCTGTGCTGGATATTTCCGGAATAAAACCCTCTGTTTCAGCGGTTGATGGTTGATGACTTTTGGGGGCCTTCCATAAGGTTTGCAATGTTAGCGCTGCTCCTCCTTCTGCTCCGGCAAAGCCTTCCGCGCTTAAGCCAACACAGGCGCAGGAGTCCTTAGCTTTACCATTTGATTTTACCTTTTCGGTCCAGTGACCGATTTTTTTGGTTTCGACTTTGGCTTTAGGAATAAGCAGAATCCCTGCACCGGCGCTCTGTTCTATCTCCCGGCTGGTTTGTGTGGTGATGGCGTTGCTGTTTGCTCTGGACGACTTTACTAGTTTCTGCGCATCTATATCCAGCTTGGCATTCATATTACCCCTAACACCAGCAAATACGCTTAACAGCAGTTTGGCATCGAAGCGCATATAGCCAAATTCCATCAAGCGCTCTTGTTTATCCGCGCCACGGAAGCTGACATAGATCTGTTGTCCCTCTTTACTGGGCAGGATCAGTTCTGCACTGGCTTCACCTTCAAACAACGAGTACTTTGCTTCAGCGCTGGCGCTGAGTTTAATTTTTCCCTGCGAGGGTTTGAACTCAACCTTGCCAAGGTTTGCCCCGGCGGCAAAACGAAGCGCCTGGGCCTCCGCAGAGACGGCAAAGGCGGGTCCCCCTTTCTCGAATTCACCTTCGATGACCTTTTTCGGGAACAGTTCCAGATGAAGCGCATTCAGGGGGTTGTAAGTCGGGCTCTCCCAAGAGTTTCCTTTGGTGTTGATAAACCAGGGCAGGTTGGCTAGTTCGCTGACATCGAAATCCGGCTTTAACTGTTTCTTGAAGTCATCAATCATTAACTCTGCAAAGAGTGAGATGGTGTCTTCATTGATAGTTGAAAAGCTTTGCAGGGACGCGGAGGAGAGTTTTACCGGGATCCAGCCGTAAGTGTGCTTATTCAGCCCCTGGATAACATCGAGTGGCAGATAGTAGAGTTGATCCGGAGCGCTGAATCGCTGAAACTCAACAATGGTAAAGTTTCCACTGGCATTGCCGCCAGCTTTAACCAGTGTGTCGACACTGTAAATCTCATCAAGAATACTGGTTGGGTGGCAGAGATCTTCCTGCTGCAACGTTTGGAGTTGCTGCATTTTAGATTCCAGTACCTCCAGTTCAGCCAGTTTTAATTGGGTGAGGGGGTGGCTTGAATTATTTCTGGACATCTGTCCATTTGATGACATCCTGCTGCGCAGTTCGTTACGCTTTGCGCTAAGCTGACCCAGTTCAGCGGTACAGCTTTGAATATTAGTGTTGCGCTCGACCTCGTATGGTGTACCAAAGACAGCATGTTCGGGGGGGAGTTCCGGCTGTGGCGCCAGTAAGCCCGCATCAGATGCTTTTCCTAACCAGGCAAGTCTTTTTTTCAGTAGCGCTGCCTGCGATTGAGGAGAGCTTTTATCTTCGGTTTCACTTTTAACCAGATTAGAAAACTCGACCATCAAGTCCCGAACTTTTCCCCAAGCTGTATTAAGCTCTTCGGTTGCCTGGTGGGTCAGTGCATAGAATTGACTTCTTTCGCCGGTTATGTGAACAACCTCATACAGTGGAGGGGTGCAGGCGGCTTCACCTGAATTTGAGCTGCCTTTATCAGGGTTGTCTGTCTGATCAGGTGTTTTCTGGATATTGCATGCAGATTGAGTACTCATTATTCATCCCTGTTGAGTCACTTGAAAAGAAACCGGAGAGCTTCCCGCTCTCCGGCTGCTAATGTGCCATTTTCAGGGCAGAAATGCCAGTGTTGCCAGGCACAATCAGAGGCGATTACACCTCTTCCTCCTCTATCACTTCGCTTTCCTGTTGTGCCAGCTTTAGCCATTCCTGACAGGCGGGTAGGGCAAGGATATGGTCGCAGTAGGTTTGAAGTTGCTCAGGCAGCGGGACGCCGTAGCCGGTCAGGCGGAATACCACCGGGGCGTAAAAGGCGTCAGCGATGGAAAAATCACCGTAGAGGAACTGTTCTGAGGCGCTTAGATTCAGCGCGCCACTCCATAGCTGCATGATACGGTCGATGTCCTGTTGTACTTCGGCTGAGATAGCAAAGTTTTCCACTGTACGGCGGCAGTTCATCGGCAGTGCATGGCGCAGCGCCATAAAGCCGGTGTGCATCTCGGCGCAGCTGCTGCGGGCATGGGCGCGCATTGCCGGATCAGCAGGCCAGCCCTTACCCTGCAGATGCTGTTCGCTGATATATTCGCAAATCGACAGTGAATCCCAGATGGTCAGCCCGTTATCGATGAGCACCGGGACTTTACCCGCTGGATTATAGCTTTTTATCTGTTCCGCTGAGCCTGGGGTGAACAGGGCGATACGCACCGCTTCAAAGTCCAGCTCAAAGTGTCGCAGTAGCAGCCAGGCCCGCAGAGACCAGCTTGAATAGTTGTGATTACCGATAATCAGTTGCATATAAAAATCCTTTTATTCCGTTGTTTAATAAGTTTGTTAAGCCGATTGATTTAGGCCTGAGTCTGGCGCTTAATTGATTGTCCGACAAACGAATAAATCTGATAACAGGTATCAATACCCTTGATGTTAGATCATGAACTGCTGCGTACCTTTACCGCTGTTGTGGATACCGGGAGTTACACCCGGGCCGCCGCTCAGGTGTGCCGTACCCAGTCAGCCGTCAGCATGCAGATGAAGCGGCTGGAGGAACAGCTCAGTAAGAAGCTGTTTCTGAAGGAGGGGCGGGAGCTGCAACTGACCGATGACGGGCTGAAGCTGGTGAGCTATGCCCGACGAATAATGAAGTTGCATGATGAAGCGCTGGGCGTGCTGGCCGCTGAAGGTGCAAGCCGGCCGCTCATGCTTGGCTGTCCGGATGATTATGTTACCGGTGTGTTGCCGCAACTGTTGTCTGAGATTCAGAAGCAGCTGCCGGGCTTGCAGGTGCAGGTGCGTACTGGCTCATCGGCGCAGCTTCGCGGTCTGATTGATAAAGGCGAACTGGATCTGACAATCCTTACACGTCGTCCGGATACCGAGGAGGGTTATCTTTTACTGCAGGATAAAGGTGTCTGGGTTGCCCCGTCGGCTGATTTTCTTGGGCCTGATGATCCAGTCAGGCTGGTACTGGTGGAACCGGATTGCAAGTTTCACAGTACAGCCGTGGATGGACTTATAAAGCAGGGACGGCTTTTTGAAGTCGCTTGTATCAGCGGCAACTGCGCGCTGCTGATTGAGCTGGTCAGACGAGGAGAGGCGGTGACCACGCTCTCCTCCTGCTGTGTACCTGCTGATCTCTATCGGCTGCCTGCAGAGCTGGGATTACCGGAACTGCCAACGGTGGATATCGTGCTGCAGTCAGCCGCCCGGCCACATCATGATCTGGGAGCGAACAGGATAGCGCTACTGGCTGAGAAAACCGTTCAACAGTTGCAGCGTCACGCTGGCTGAGACCGGGTTATCCGTCCCTGAGGAAAGAGCGGCTCTGTTTCAGGGATGTACCGACAATAATAGCATTCGGCCACGCAGCTTGGATATTTTGCAGGCCATCCCGGCTGGCAGGCGACCTTTTTGGTTTGAGTGCGCAGTTTAGTGTGGCGGCGGCAGCGACTGAATCAGATCCAGGCGGATGCGGAACTGTTTGCCGCTCTGGTTGGTCGCGATGAGAAACTCCTCGCCATTGCGGGTTGCCGTATTCATAAAACGGAGCTTATCCCGGTGCAGCTGACCGTTGTCATCCCGCCAGATCACCTGATCGATCAGCTTACGCATACAGGCCAGCTCAAAGGTATCGTGCAGTTCACATTGAATCGGTTTGTATTCAGTCATAACGCCACTTTTTTAAAGGTCGTATTTTTTAAAAGGTCGCATTACACCATAGCAGATAGTTCAGCCGCCGCCCGGTTTTGCCAATGCGGCGGCTGTTGTTCCTCTTGCCTGTTACTTCAGCAAAGCTTCGTAGCGTTTATCCGTCAGGGTCTTCATAAACGCAACCAGGGCATCGACACGCTGATCGGTCAGCGCCGGACCGGTTTCCAGTTCTTCAACTGACAGGTTGGCGGCAACTTCGGCTGTTGCCCATGCCTGGCCGGTTTCCGGATTGATCTGACGGGCGTTGCTGCGACTGTTGTACTTGTTGTAAAACAGCACCACGGTACGCAGATCTTTAAACACACCGTTATGCATGTACGGTCCGGTGACAGCAATGTTGCGCAGGGTCGGCACTTTAAACTTACCCGCCTGAGCCGGATCTGAAACCGCCGGGTTTTCCAGTAAGCCGCGATCGATATGATCGCTGGCCACACCATTCACGGCCCGGGCGTTCTGGTTAACCGGCACGCCGATATTGTGATACTCGTAACTGGTAAAGGTCTCTCCGGCGGCCCGGGGACTGGCTTTTAGCTGATGGCAGAGGTTGCAGTTGGTAAACTGTTGCGAGAAAAACAGCGTCCGCCCCAGCTCCTCCTGTTCACTCAGTTGATACTCGCCGCGCAGAAACCGGTCGTATTTCGAATCAAAGGGGGCAAACAGCTCGGTGCGTTCAAATGCCGCGATACTATCCGCCATGGCGCTATAGGCCTGCTCCGGCGTGTTAAAGATATCCTGCCCATACAGGGCAATAAAACTATCCCGATAGCGCGGATTCTCATTCAGCCGTTCAATGACTGCCGCTTTTGACGGCATACCCATCTCAATCGGGTTGGTGGGTGGTCCGCCGGCCTGCCCCTGCAGATCATTTTCCCTGCCGTCATGGAACTGGCCGCCTTTATATATCCCTTCATTGCTTAGCTGAAAGGCCGGACTGAACATCGCATACGCTGCGGTGGGGGCGTTACGATCGCCCAGCGAGTGACCATCGTCACCTAAGGACACCGCACCCTGTGCCGCATTACCGCGGGGATCGGCAAATCCCGCTTCCGGTGCATGGCAGCTGGCACAGCTTTGGGTTCGGTTGGCTGACAGATTAGTATCAAAGTAAAGCTGCTGACCCAGTTCTGTTTTGCTGAGAAGAGGCTGAGCGGGAGTAGACTGACTGCTGTTACAGCCGCTGATAATCAGCCCGGTTACGATGCTGAGGAGAATTAGTTTTTTCATTGTTAATGCAAATGATAGTGAATCGTATTTGCAATACTATCAGATGGTCCTTGTAAAGACAGCGGTTTTTAAACTGGGTCTTTACGGCTGAGTCTGGAGGATATCCCAGTGTGAATATCTCTTTGATTTCAGGAGAAGACTACCAGGATCCCTAAGGGAAGTGCGGTATAGATGTGCTCTCGAAGCGGGGTTGATTCTTACGGTTTAGCAACCATCGGGGTAAGGGCGTGGGTAAATCCGTCAGGTGACGTCGATGAGTCAGTGGTAATGGAATTAATCGTTGTGCTGCTCGCGGGCTAAATCATCATGATTTAGAGATGTTGCAGCAGGCTTGGGCTGGGTGCTGTTACTGAGGCAGGGCGAAATGCTTTATCAGTGAACGATTGAGCGTATTCGTGATCTGGACTATAGCTTCGCCGAATACTTTCAGCTGTTTGTTGAGTTGCACTGATTATATATGGACCAGTTCATCGGATAGCCGCAGCGGAGCAGCGGGCTCATTGACGATTTTCATCGTTGGCCACTCCAGTAGCTGCAGTCTGCCGCTCTCGGTTTCTACCAGTGCGGTGCAGTGCTCGACCCAATCCCCATCGTTACAATACAGCGTGCCTTTCAGGTGGGTAAAGCCGGCCTGATGGATATGGCCACCGATATACCCATCCAGCGATTGCCGGCTGGCTTCGGTACAGGCGGCGTGCTGAAAATGTTGAATATAGCGCTGGGCAGTACTGAAACGCTGCTTTATCATCGCCGCCAGTGAACGATAGGGCATATTCAGACACTGACGCAGTTTGTTGTAACTACGGTTCAGCCAGAGTAGCAACTGATGCCCCTGATCGCCGAGTAAAAGCATCAGTGGATGGATGCGGACATGACTATCGAACTCATCCCCATGAGACACCAGAAAGCGGCGGCCATCGCGGGTTTTGTGGATCGCTTTGCGGCGGATCTGCAGCTTACCCAGTTTTAAGCCGCAGATCTTGCGCATCGGTGCATCATGGTTGCCCGGAATATAGATAATCTCACAGCCATCTTTGGCCATCTGCCAGAACTGCCCGATCAGCAGTTGCTGATCCTGTGACAGCACCGCTTTCTTTCGCATCGCGGCCAGGTCGATAATATCTCCCACCAGATAGAGCTTTTGTGGAGCGAGTTTCGTCAGGGCTTCACTCAGGAGTTTAGCCTGGCAATCCGGCGTTCCCAGATGCACATCTGAGATAAACATGGTGTGAATATTCTGCATATCGCCATCCAGCAATCAGTTTATGGGCAGTATGGCGGCTGAAAATGACAGTGACCTTTAAAAAAGATGAACAGATGATGACAGCATCCGTAGGCCATGATGATAAATGACGGTTTATCAGATCAGGGCGGGGGATTAGAATAGCGCCATGACAACACCTCCTTCATATTGGCGCCAGCGGCTGCAGCAGATTGATCAACTGCTGTGTGCAACTGCACCCCTGTGGCGCCCCCAGCCGTTCAAACAGCAGCGGCCCGAGTGGTGTAAAGATTATCCTGAACTGACCGAGGCATTGCTGGCGCTGGATGATCCGTCTTTGCAGGTGCTCAATAATGCCCCTGTAGCGCTGACTGACTGGATCGGTCGCTACCTGCCGCAGGTGTCTCGCCTGCACCGGTTATGTGGATTGCCCGAGCGTCTGTCCGCGGAATATTCGCCCCCGGAGAACCGCTTTTTTGATGGTATTCCTGGTCGTAAACGTACTCAGATCGAAGCCTTCGTCCGGGGAATCGGGCCGGTGCAATCCCCTCTGATAGAGTGGTGTGGCGGTAAAGGGTATCTGGGGCGATTGCTGGGGAAAAGCTGGCAACAGCCGGTGACCACGCTGGAGTGGAACACGGATCTTTGCCGTATGGGTGAGCAGCAGGCCCGGTGCTTTGGTATTCCTCAGCGCTTCAGGGTGATTGATCTGTTGCAGCCGGGGCTGCAACTGGACAGTGCGGGTCAGCACGCGATCGCTCTGCATGCCTGCGGCGAACTGCACCGCACTCTGGAACAGGTCGCCATTAAGCAGAATCTGGCAGCGCTGGATATTGTGCCCTGCTGCTATGCTTTTGGTGTTGAACAGCAGTATCAACCGAGAACAGCGGGGTTATCACTTCAGCTGAGCCGGGATGACCTGCGTCTGGCGGTCACAGAAACAGTGACCGCCGGGCAGCGGGAGGTGCTCAGCCGAGATCGGGAGATGGCCTGGAAACTCGGTTTTATTGGGCTGCGAAACCGGGTGTCGGGTTGTGAGCAGTACCGCTCGATGAAACCGGTTCAGAAAGCCTGGCTGAAACTCAGCTTCAGTGGCTTCTGCCACAAACTAGCCGAGCGTGAACAGTTACATCTGCCTGGCGAAATGGCATGGGATGAGTTCGAGGCGTTTGGCTGGCAGCGCTATCATGAAGTGATGCGATTATCACTGCTGCGCAACAGCTTTCGTCGGGCAATTGAACTCTGGCTGGTGCTGGATCTTGTCGCTGACCTGGAAGCCCATCAGTATCATGTTGAACTCGGCACCTTCTGCGATCGCTCAGTGACTCCGCGTAATATTATGTTGTCTGCCCGAAAGAGCCCAACTTATAAGGAACAGGCAGATGGAATCTGATCGGCAGCTGATTGCCCGGATAAAAGCTTGCGACCTCTGCCTGCCCCAGCTGCCCGATGGCGTACGCCCGGTGTTTCAGTTTGATTCCGCGGCAAGGATTCTGGTTGCAGCGCAGGCCCCCGGTCGGCGGGTGCATGAAACGGGTATCCCCTTTAACGACCCCAGCGGCGAGCGCTTGCGACAATGGATGGGTATCACGGCAGAAACCTTCTACGATCCGAAACAGCTGGCGATCCTGCCAATGGGGTTTTGCTTTTCTGGCACCGGCCGATCCGGTGACCTGCCGCCGCGTAAAGAGTGCGCCCCCCAGTGGCGACAGCAACTACTGGACCGCTTACCGAATCTGCAACTGATACTGGTAATCGGCCAGTATGCCCAGGCCTGGCATCTGCAGGAAAAGGGTTCAGTCACGGAAATCGTCTCCCATTGGCGGGATTATTGTTGTCAGGGACAGTCCCCGGCAGTGTTTCCTATGCCCCATCCCAGCCCACGCAATAACATCTGGCTGAAACGAAACCCATGGTTTGAGGCGGAACTGATACCGGAATTACAGAAGCGGATTCACTTATTAGTCGCTAGTGGTTAGACCGCAACGAAGAGCGCGTTGCTTGCGAGTGCTCGACGGGCTGCGCCCTTGCCAGGAAAGCATAAAAAAGAGAGCCAATGGCTCTCTTCTCTTTTTTCTTTCCGCTTTTTCTAGCCACTAACAACTAGCAAGTCGCGAAGCGACGTCTAGCGGCTGCTCTATAAAGGAGCAATCTTCGCCCCTTTTTGTGGTAGTGGTAAAGAGGGTAGCCCGCCGCCGATCACCCCCAGATGCCGATCCATTACTGCGCGCATCTTGTCGGTTTCGCCAAGGTGTTTCAGCAATCTTGCCAGTTCGCTCAGGGTTTCGGCTCTGGGGCTTTGTTCCAGACTTTGTTCGAAGTAGGTGATCGCTTTGCCCCAGTGCTGGTTGCGTTGCGACAGGCGTCCCAGCGTCAGCAGCAGGTCAGGGTTGAGCGGATCATCTTTTAGCCAGCCGCGGGCGGTATCCAGCTGTTTCTTTGGATTTTCCCCCTCAATGCGGCCGTACAGGTTGACCAGCTCGTTGTCCCAGTGGCGCTTGATCAGGTCGCGGATTACCGGTTCCGCCTTGGCTTCTGCTCCGATGTTCACCAGCAGGCGGGTGTAGTGGCGCGCCAGAACATCATCCTGGGTTAGCTGACCGGGCATGTTGTGCCAGGTTTCTGCCAGGGCTTTACGCTTCTCTTCGGACGATGCGCTATCCGGCAGAATGATACTGAGTTCCAGCAGTTTCTGGTAACAGAGCTGCTCGGTTTGTAGTAGTTTTTCAGGCTTGAGTGCTTTGTTTTTACGTAGTTCCGGAATCAGTTGCTGTACCGCCTGCCAGTCGTTCAGTTGAATATAGACTTTGCGCAGCAGCTTTATCACATAGGTGTTTTTGGGTGCTTTTTTACGCAGGCTTAGCAGGGTGGCAAGGCTGGATTCCAGCTGTCCGCGGGCCAGTTGGGTCTGTGCCTGATTGATGCCGACCGCGATCTCGGCTTCCGGTGTTGAGGCTCTGGCTTTCTGCAGCAGTTCGTCACAGGCTTTTTCATCGCCCTGTTCCTGGGCCGCATGAGCTGCTGCCAGATAGTTGATCAGTGGCAGGTCTGCGTTGTCTGCTGAGAGGGATAACAGCCGCTGGGCTTTCCACCAGTTGCCTTCAGAGAGCGCGATCAGGCCCTTGAGCGTTTTGTCGTGAGCGATGCGGCTTTTACGGCTGCCGCTCCAGAGGCGCAGACGACTACCGGACTTGAGCGAACGATTGAAGAGGTTGATGCCCCAGTGCAGCGCAAAGAAAAGCGCGACGATCAGTACCAGAAAGGCCCACAAGCTCATCTCAATGGTGGTCTGGCCGTAGGCGAACAGGGTGTAACCCGAATCCTGGATCATCTTCTGACCGATCCAGGTGCCGGCAAACATAAATGCCAGCAGCAGGATAAATACGCGTTTCATCAGGCAGCTCCCTCTTTCAGCTTACGCATCGCCTGGAGGTAGCTCTTCAGGGCGGTCAGTGATCCGGATATATCCGGCATCTGCGGTGCTACTTCAACCTGTTCCAGGTCTTTCAGGGCTTTTAGCAGAGCCTGAGTGTTGCTGTGGTTCTGTTCAAAGTAAGTACCCACCCATTGCTGCGCCTTGGTCAGGCTGTTGAGGTAGCTTTTCGGTTTGCGCTGCAGCAGAGACAGCTGTGCCTGCTCCAGCATCAGATGCAGGTTTTGTTGCAAGTAGTAGCTTTGCTGCGGTGACAGCAGAGGCTCAACCGGCTCGCTGCGATCCTGAATAACGATCAGCTTACTGGCTTTATCGGACAGGGTTGCCCAGGCTGCTTTAATGTCGCTACTCCAGCTGGAAGCGAATGCTTCACTGTTAACCTGATCCAGCAATTCCGGCAGTTTGTGCTGCTCTGTCAGGGGGATGACCTGAAGCTGATCCACCTGTGCACTCAGTGCGCCCAGGCGCAGGAAAACGCCCTCCGTGTCCAGTTGGGGGACCGCTTCCAGCGCCGCGATATCCGCCGCAACGGCTTTGCGAATGTCGTAGATACTGACATCATCGGTTTCCCTGAGGATTTTGTCGGCAGAGCGCAGCAGTTGCAGTGCTCCGTTCGGCGTTTGTTCCATCAGTACCCGCTGGTTGGCCAGTCGCAGCAGATATTCGACCTCTGCCAGCAGCCAGTCTGCACGGTTACTGTTCTGTGCGGCGGTGACCTGCTGGATGCTGCGGGTCAGGCGATCCTGCAGCTCATTGATATTGGACTGATCCTGAGCTGATTTGCTTTGCAGGGCTGACAATGTCTGATTGAGAGAACCGATCTGCTGACTCAGCTGTTGCTGGTTTTTTTCCAGAGTGCTATTGAGTTCAGCCGCCGCGGTTTGCTGGTTTTGCTGTATCAGACTTTCCGCCTGGAGCTGCAGCCAGTAAAGGTAGCCGACGCCAACCAGGGCGATCAGGGCCAGCAGCAGGGCGATTCGGCCAGCCCAGCTGGCTTTTGATTCTGGTTTTTCTTTCGCTGTCGCTTCTGCCGCTTTAGGAGGCTCTTTTCGGGTTTTATCCGCAGATTTTTTTACCGGTGTTTCAGATGACTTCGGATCGGCAGGTTTTTCTGCAGAGCTGTTAATGGCAGAACTTTTATCTGCGTTGCTTGCGGTCGTTTCCTGTTTATCGGCGGGGCCGTTCTCCTTTTTAATCAGCTCTCCCTCAATCACTTCTTCTGGCTTGTCTGAAGTGGCTGGATTGTTATTCCCGCTTTTTTTCATGTTCTGTCATCCATATCGATAGTCGATAAAACTGTTTCTGCCATCGCCTGATTATCTGGCCCGCTGGCGGTAATTACCCGAGTATAGCCTAACTCGTCCGCAATTCGGGCAACTCGCTCACTGGGTACCACCAATGTTGTATGTTTTAGCGCCCCGAGACGGTGGTCTGTGATCAATCGAGTCAGGTTGCTGACCGCTTCTCCACTGGTGACCAGCACCGCTGCAAGGGGGGTGTCCCCGATAGTACTGCTGATCTGCCCGGAGGTATAGTGGGGCAGGCTGCGACGGTAGAGATCGGCATAATCGACCCGGGCGTCACGTTGACTCAGTTGCTCGGCCAGGGTTTCCCGACCCCCTTCGCCGCGCATAATCAGTACTTTCTTTTCTTTCATCTGTTGTAACTGGGGCAGAGCGAGGAGTGCTTCCGAATCATACCCCGCGGGCGACTGCGTTGCGCTGATACCAAACTCATGCAGTTTGAGGGCGGTTTGCCGGCCAATGGCCAGCCACTCTATACCGACAGGCAGTTGAGGCCAGTATTGATCAATCAGGTCCATCCCGGCGATTACCGCATTGGCACTGATGAAAATTACTGTGTGGTAAAGATCGAGATCCATAATCCGGCTTTTCAAAAGCGGAAAAGCCGGGTCGGATTCGGTCACCGGGGCGATTTCCAACAGCGGCAACTGCACCGGATCAAACCCCAGATCTGCAAGCAGGGCTGCCTGATCGGGGGCCTGATGTGCGGGGCGGGTGACCAGTATCCGGGGGTTAGGCATTCTGCTGATATACATCCGCCAGAATTTTTGCTGCGCCGGCATCCAGCAGGCGTTCCGCCAATTCGATACCCATCGCTTCGGCATTCTCGGGTGTGTTGCGTAGCTCATCCTGCAGAATTTTTGTACCATCGGTACTGGCAACCAGACCGCGAAGATAAAGCTCATCACCGGCATTGTTCAGGGTGGCGTAACAGGCGATTGGCACCTGACAGCCGCCTTCCAGGCGACGATTCATCGCCCGCTCCGCAGTAACACGGTATGCGGTTTGCTGATCATGCAGTGGTTTCAGCAACTCGATCGTGGTTGCATCATCAGTACGGCACTCAATGCCGACAGCGCCCTGACCTCCAGCCGGCAGGCTCTCTTCGGGAGTGATCTCACTGGCGATCCGGTCGGCCATCTCCAGGCGCAACAGGCCTGCCGTCGCCAGTATAATGGCATCGTACTGTCCTTCATCCAGCTTACGCAACCGGGTGTTGACGTTACCGCGCAGGGTTTTGATCTGCAGATCGGGACGCCTGGCTTTCAACTGGGCTTCACGGCGCAGTGAGGAGGTGCCAACGACCGCACCTTGTGGCAGCTCATCCAGTGTTTTGTAATTGTTGGAGACAAACGCATCGGTGGGCTTCTCCCGAGGACAGATCACCGCCAGTCCCAGGCCTTCCGGAAACTCCATCGGCACATCTTTCATCGAGTGCACGGCGATATCGGCTTCATTCGCCAGCATCGCGACTTCCAGCTCTTTAACGAAAAGCCCCTTGCCGCCAATTTTCGACAGTGGAGAGTCGAGCAGTACATCTCCTTTGGTGGTGAACCCCATCAGCTCAACTTTGATGCCAGGATGAAACTTTTCTAATTCAGCTTTAACATACTCGGCCTGCCACAGGGCGAGGGGGCTTTGACGGGTGGCGATACGGACTACTTTATCGGTCATACAGGATCCTGGAGGGCGATTGCCCGGTCAGCTACGCAAAATAATTACCGATTTTAACAGATAAGCAGGCAGGTAACAGCTGATCGGGCATGCCGGAAGGGGGCTGGTTGCTGTATAATGCCCGCCATTGATTCAGGACAAGATCCGCTTGCCGTTGGCGTGGATGAAAGATTTGAGGTTTCAGCATGAGTGAAGAAAAAACCAACCAGCAATGGGGTGGCCGTTTTAATGAGCCAACGGATGCCTTCGTTGCCCGTTTCACCGCGTCGGTTCAGTTTGATCAGCGGATGTATAAGCAGGATATCCGGGGCTCTGTCGCGCATGCGAAGATGCTCACCAAAGTGGGCGTGCTGACCGAAGCCGAGTGTGCCGATATTCTGCAGGGACTCAGTGAAATTGAATCCGACATTGAAAGCGGCAACTTTGAATGGTCGATCGCGCTGGAAGATGTGCATATGAACATCGAGGCGGCGCTGACCAAAAAGATCGGTGTTACCGGTAAAAAACTGCACACCGGCCGCTCCCGTAACGATCAGGTGGCAACGGATATCCGTCTCTACGTGCGCGACGAGATCGATAATGTGCTGGCTGAGATCAGCCGTCTGCAGCAGGGGATTGTCGGCCTGGCCCGTCAGGAGGCCGAGACGGTGATGCCGGGCTTTACGCATCTGCAAACCGCGCAGCCAGTGACCTTTGGTCATCACCTGATGGCCTGGTTTGAGATGTTGAGCCGGGACTATGAGCGTTTTCAGGATTGTCGCAAGCGGGTGAATATTCTGCCACTGGGTGCTGCTGCGCTGGCGGGGACCACTTATCCGATAGACCGGCATATGACCACCGAGTTACTGGGCTTTACTGCCCCGACCGAAAACTCTCTGGATTCCGTTTCTGATCGTGATTTTGCTATCGAGTTCTGTGCTGCGTCCAGCGTGCTGATGATGCATATGACCCGCTATTCAGAAGAGCTGGTGATGTGGGCTTCAGCGCAGTTCAACTTCATTAATCTGCCTGACCGCTTTTGTACCGGCTCCTCTATTATGCCGCAGAAGAAAAACCCCGATGTGCCGGAGCTGGTGCGCGGTAAGAGTGGCCGGGTTTACGGTCATCTGATGTCGCTGCTGACCCTGATGAAGTCGCAGCCGCTGGCTTATAACAAGGACAATCAGGAAGACAAAGAGCCGTTGTTCGATGCTATCGACACTGTTAAAGGCTGCCTGCGTGCCTTCGCTGATATGGTTCCGGCGATTGAAGCGAAACGTGACAATATGCGTGAAGCGGCGCTGCGTGGTTTCTCCACCGCGACCGATCTGGCTGACTATGTGGTACGCAAAGGGATTCCGTTCCGCGATGCGCATGAGATTGTGGGCAAGGCGGTTGCCTACGGTATTCAGCAGAGCAAGGATCTGGGCGAGATGACTCTGGAGGAGCTGCAGCAGTTCTCCGATCAGATCAGCGATGATGTCTTTGATGTGCTGACACTGGACGGTTCTGTCAGTGCTCGTGATCATATTGGCGGTACTGCGCCGAATCAGGTGCGTCAGGCCTGTGACCGGGCCGAGGTGATGTTGTCTCAGCGCAGCTGATAGACACACAGCTTTGCCTAACCCGCTAAGGTCTGCCCTGGCGGGTTTTTTTTGTAGCTTTATTACCCACCTTGGGATATATACACACGCCTTTAGTCGTATAACAGGGTAGATTGTCTGATACAGCTTTTCTCTGGATTGTAGAAGCGTGGAGTTAAAGCCAACTAACATAATAATATTTGGCCAGCGGAGCTCACATGAGACTGAATATCACCCATAAAATGATAGTTGGGTTTGTCCTGATGGTAGTCTTTATTATCGTCGTGGGTGCCGGAGGGGTAGGCGCTATTCAACTAATCTCTCAGAAGTTTGAGAACGTTACCCAGAATGTTGTGCCCTCTCTGACCGACGGTTTACGTCAACTGGTCCGGTTAGAGGAAGCGAATAATGAGTTGTTTGTCGCGCTGTCTCAAAGGCAGGTCCGGGAGTTGAACCTGCAGCGTGAATCATTCAAACAACAGCTGGAACAGTTCAGGTCTGATCAACAGGCGTTAGCCGGACGGGTTGCGCATGATGAGGTGCTGACAGCGTCATTGAATCAGGTTGCCGCACAGGTTGATGAGTACTTCTCTCTGGCCGATATCGTCCTGACCGAACAGAAGAAAATACTCGATAATGAGCGGCATATTATCAACGCGGATATAAAGCTGCGTAAGGCCGACAATGCGCTGTCAACTTCACTGAGTAAGCTGCAGGTTGATCATAGCGGAACCCCGATTGCGGCAGCCGGTAAAGACCTGGCTAAGACCATCGGCATTTTTCGTTCCCGCCTGATGAACTTCAGCCGTACCAAAACGTTTTCCCGGTTGGAAAAAGTTCTGGCAACTCGCAAAGGGGATATTCGTGAAGGTTATGAGGATATTATCCGTTTAGGTGGTCCTTTCCGTTTGGCGCTGGACGATCTTAACGAATTTGAGCAACAGTTCTATGGAGGCGAGGGTTTGGTCGCGTACCTGCGGACGATGCAGGCAGCTGAAAAGGCGCAGGAGGTGCGTCTGAAACAGACTTACGCGCTGATTGCCGAGACCCGTTCAGCCGTTGAAGACTTTATCGCGAAGAATAACCAGATCCTGAACCGGGCTCAGGAACAGGCTAGTCAGGAAGTCTTTGCCGGACGGCTGTGGATCATCGGTTTGTCGATAGGCGCAGTGATATTTGCGTTAATTGTCGCCGTTGTGCTGGTGCAGACTATTCGCTTACCTCTGGCGCATATTCGGGAGAAGTTGAGTGCGGTTCGTGAGGGCGATCTGAGTGTTCACTTTGATGTCAGTCGCCAGGATGAGTTTGGTGATCTGAGTAACTATCTCAATGAGGTCGTTGCAAGCCTGAAATCGATTCTCCAGCAGGTTGCGAGCGGTGCTGAGCGGTTGTCTACTGTGGCCAACAATAATGCCACTATCAGTCAGCAGACGACCCAATCGATGAACCTGCAAAGCATGCAACTGGAGCAGACCTCCTCTGCGGCTGTAGAGATGGAACACAGTGTTTCGGAAGTGGCCGGGCACAGTAAAACGACCCTGAATGCGGTTCATGAGTTTGAAAATCTCAGCCATGATGTCAGTCATCAGATGCAGGAGACCGTGGTCAGTATTGAAAATCAGGCCCGGGGGATCGATCAGGCGATGGGGGTCAGTCAGGAGATGGCGGCGTTCGGCAATCAGATTGTAATGATTCTGACCACCATTAAGGATATCGCAGAAAAAACCAACCTTCTGGCGCTGAACGCGGCCATTGAAGCGGCCCGTGCGGGTGAGCAGGGGCGTGGATTTGCCGTGGTTGCTGATGAGGTGAGAGCGCTGGCCGGACGAACCCGTGATTCGGTTCAGGATATCCAAGACATGGTTGGTAATATGCAGAATGCCATCCAGCGGGTGTCTGAAGTGATGGATCAGAGTTATCAGCAAACCCAGACCTGTGTTGAGCATGCGGGCCGGTCGCAGGGCGTACTTAAGGCAATGAATGATGCTGTTGCCCACATCAGGGATCTTAACGCTTTCATCGAAACCGCCGCCAGTGAACAGACTGACGCCGTTGCGGAAGTCAGTCAGACACTGGTCTCGATCAGTAGTGCCGCTGCAGAGACGACCAGGGGCGCGGAGTCTGCGGCTGAAAGCAGCCAGACGCTTCTGGATGTTGCCCGTCAGCAGCAGTCGCTACTGGCACGTTTTTCTATCTGAGAATCTTTTTATTAACACAACAGTCAGGGGCTTCCTGGCCGTTGTGTTCAGCTCTGCTATCAGAGAAGTGTGATATCTGAATTATAAAAATAATTAGTAAAAATATTATTAAAAGGCATGGTTGCCGGAGTGAAAATGAGACTGAATATTACCCATAAACTGATTGCAGGCTTCTCTTTGATGGTGTTGTTTATCATTGTTGTAGGGGCTGGTGGTTTGCTCGGCAGTAAAACGATCTCAAATCACTTTTTTAATGTCTCCGACAATGTGATCCCCTCGTTATCGGGGAGTTTTCAGCAGCTAATCTATCTTGAAGAGGTCAACTCTGAACTGTTTGCAGCGCTGTCTCAGAACCGGATTAAGGAACTTAATCAGAAAAAGAAGGCGGTGAAAGAGCGGATTGTTCAGTTTAATGAGGCCCAGGCGGCTGTGTCGGAAAAGGTGGCCGATCGACCTGAGCTAAAAGCCAGTGTCGATAGAGTTCAGACGGTCAGTCATGAGTTTTTTGAGGTTACCGAGAAGGTGATGGCCGACCGGAAGCAAACGATGATTCTGGAGTTTCAGACCCGGCAGGCGGAGATCGATTTTCGGGGGCTGGGTAATGCTCTTAATCTGTGGCTAAAATCCCTGTATGAAAATCAGGTGAGTCAGGATGTGTTGGATAGAGCGGATGATCTGATGGTGCAGTTCAGCATGCATCGATTTCATCTGGTGGACTTCCAGCGTACCGGTGATATTGGAAAACTGGAAAAACTACTGCAAGAGAATAACGGGGAGCTGGTCAGGGCTCTGAAGAAGATCGGGGCTGAAACGCCGAATATTCAGCTGCTGAAGCGTACTATTAACTCAGTCAATAACCATCTCTATCAAGAGGGAGGGCTGGTTGATTATTACAAGCAGAAGGCTGAGGCTGCAGTTAAACTCGAACAAAGCCTGCAAAAAACGGATAGCTTAATCTCTCAGGCACGTGAAGCCGTGAATGCGTTTATCGCAGCCAATAATGCACTCGCCGGGAATGCCCGTGATGAAGCGCAACAGCTGGTTAATTTCAGTCAGGTTGGCATATTGGCGCTCTCTGTGGGGTCGGTTGTCTTTGGCCTGATCGTGGCAATCATTCTGGTTCAGACGATCCGGGTGCCGCTGGCGCATATCCATAAAGGGCTGAGTGCCTTCAAAGAGGGGGATCTGAGTGTCGTATTTGAGGTTAAGCGCGAAGATGAGTTCGGTGATCTGAGTCGCTACCTGAACTCTGTTGTTGAAGAGCTGAGGGATATTCTGCAGAAAGTTGCTTCGGGGGCTGACCGTTTGTCCAGTGTAGCGAACCGCAATGCCTCGGTTAGTCAGCAAACCACCGACGCAATGAGCTCCCAGGGGATGAAGCTGGAACAAACTTCCTCGGCTGCTGTTGAGATGGAACACAGCGTTTCGGAAGTGGCCGGTCATAGTAAGACCACCCTGAAGGCTGTGCATGAGTTTGAGGTGCTGAGTCAGGACGTGAGTCAGCAGATGCTGGATACGATTGCCAGCATCGAAACCCAGGCGCAGGGTATTGATCAGGCGATGGGTGTGAGTAATGAGATGGCCGCGTTTGGTAATCAGATCGTTATGATTCTGACTACTATTCAGGATATCGCCGAGAAAACTAATCTGTTGGCGTTGAATGCGGCGATTGAGGCGGCCCGTGCGGGCGAGCAGGGCAGAGGGTTTGCTGTGGTTGCTGATGAGGTGCGTGGTCTGGCGGGTCGTACCCGGGATTCGGTTCAGGATATTCAGGATATGGTCGGTAATATGCAGAATGCCATCACCCGTGTATCGGAGGTAATGAATCAGAGCTTTGAACAAACTCAGAACTGTGTGGAGCAGGCGGGTCGTTCGCAGGAGGTGTTGCAGGCGATGAGTGATGCAGTGTCTCATATTAGCGATCTGAATGCCTTTATTGAAACGGCCGCTACGGAACAGGCCCAGGCGGTGGCTGAGGTGAGTCAGACGCTGGTGTCAATTAACGCGGCTGCGGCGGAAACATCTCAGGGAGCTGTCGTTGCTTCTGAAAGTAGTCAGGAGTTACTGGATGTCGCCAGGCAGCAGCAGGCATTACTGGCACGATTCTCGATCAGCTGAATGACCGGCCCTAAAAAAAGCCCGCTGAGTTGCGGGCTTTTTTATGCAATCGGCACGGTCTCAGTTCAGAGTTATATCGACCATCAGGTCGTTGGCAATGCCCTCAAGGGACTGTTGCAGGTCGTCCAGATCGACTCCGGCTGGCACTGTCAGATCGGCATCGGCTTTAAATAAAAGCTCTGCAGACATCGAGCCGCTGACCAGTTCAGTGGATAATCGCTCAACATTAATATTATAGCGGCTCAGTGCCTGGGATATCTCCCGGACAATTCCGGGCTTGTCGTGGCCGATCAGTTCCAGGGTGATGCTGTTGCTGTCGGTTGGTGTTGTCGCTTCACTGCTGCGTTCGGCGATCACTTTCATACCCTGCGACTCAAGTTTCTGCAACGCCTCCAGCAGCGTGTCTGCCTGAGCGTCCGGAACTGAGACCGTCAGGATGCCGGCAAACTTCCCCGCCAGGCGGGACATGCTGCTTTCCAGCCAGTTACCTTTATTGCTGGCGATGGTTTGGGACAGCTGTTCTACCAGACCGGGTTTGTCCGGGGCGATCACCGTAAGTACGAGGGATGTCATTGTTGTTGCTCCTGTAAAGTGTGTCCAAACCAGGATCGCTGTCCCCGTTGATCCCGGTAGTCATTTTCGCCTGTGCAGTGCAGGCGTTTTAAACCTTGTGTATAGAGATGATCCGCTGACCGGTTGATTAACTATCCAGATCCTTATCAGAAGGATAGCTGCAGTCTGCAAAAAGTGCTGACAACCTCTGTTGATCATCCGATAATCCTGCAGATCTTTTATCAACATTGCATCTGCGGCTCTCAGGCTCCGCATCTGCAACCTGACAGTGGCAGGGTTCTAATGGATTATAAACACAGATGAGCGAGATTCTCACGGCCTTATGGCCGGTTTTTGCACTGCTATGTGTCGGGCATGTTATTCGCAGGTCTGGCTTTCCGGGCGATGGTTTTTGGGAGCCTGCGGAGAAGCTGATCTATTATCTGCTGTTCCCGACTCTGCTGGTCTACAAACTGAGTCTTGCGGATGTAGGAGCGGTGCCGGTTTCTGACGTTGCGCTGGCGGTGGTGCTGTTACTTTTTTCAGCAACCGCGATCTTGCTGGGGGTGCAGCGGCTGATGCCCTTGGCCAACAGCAGTTTTACGTCGGTGTATCAGGGAGGTATGCGTTTTAATACCTATGTGGGGCTGGCTTCAAGCGCGGCTCTGTTTGGTGATACCGGGGTGGCAGTGGCGGCGGTTATTATCGCGGTGATGGTGCCCCTGTTAAATCTTCTTTGTGTGCTGATTTTCAGCCTTTATACCCGCAAGGATGCCGGCTATCTGAGTGCCCTGCTGGCGGTGGTGAAAAATCCGCTGATAGTTGCCTGTTTTGTCGGCATCTTTCTGAATCTGACAGGTATCGGCTTACCGTGGATGGTGGCTTCGGTTGCAGAATTACTGAGCGGCATTGCCTTGCCGCTGGCGTTGTTGGCGGTTGGTGCCGGTCTCAATCTTACTGCTCTGCGTAAAGCGGGTGGCGCGGTTATCTATAGCAGTGTTATTAAGCTGTTACTGTTTCCCTGTCTGATGTCACTGATCTGCTGGCTGTTTGTTGCTTCCCCTGACGTGGTTCAGGTGTTACTGCTCTTTAGTGCACTGCCAACGGCTCCCTCTGCCTATGTTCTGGCCCGGCAGTTGGGTGGAGATGCGGTGCTGATGTCAGCGATCATTACGGGGCAAACGCTGCTTTCTATGGTGGTGATGCCCGTGGTTTTGTCGATTTTTCCGCTTTTTCTGTGATTTTCTTTAAAAAAGCGGAACTTATGTCATGAAATTGCTGTCTTCTCTAAAGCTTTTAAAGCAATTGTCGATAAAGTGCATGTAACATCTTAAAAATACATGATAAAAATGCTTGTATTTTTTCGCCTTTATGGAAGAATGTGCGCGCTTTTGATTTAGTGAAATAAACCTTTTGAGCAGTAGAGAATGAAAAAAGGACCGGATCTGGTTGCTGTATTAATCGCCGTGTTTGTACTGGGTACTGTTTTTACAGGCGTCAGTCATGCCGATATCGAGTTTGTCTCGTTGGTTGGGCAGGTGTTTAACAACTAATTTCTGTTATCGGGCGGCGGGATAGAAGCGTTGCTCGGTGGCTACACCCTCAAGTGGAATGTCCCAGCTTTCGGTTTTCAGCTGATCCACTTTCTGCAGGTCATGTGCCAGTCCGATCAGGCGGGTTCCCCTGTCTTTACGCCACCCCTGTTTAAATGCAAAGGTGCGGTCATAATAGCCGCCACCCATACCCAGACGCCCACCTTCATCATCAAATGCCACCAGTGGCAATAGTACCAGATCCAGTGCCCAGGCAGGGCGTCGTGGTGCCTGTATCAGTGAAGGCTCTTTAATTCCGTAGATATTATTAGTTAAAACAGTGTCTTTATTGTATTTAATAAACCAGAGGCGGTTGTGGCGTACCGGGTGCAGGACGGGCAGGAAGCATCGTTTACCCCGTTTCCGGCAGTAATGGATAATCTGTTCGGCACTGATCTCCCCGTCACTGGCAAGGTAAAGGGCAATAGTGCGGCTGCGGCGGAACTGAGTCAGGCGGCGCAGGGTCGCGAGTATTCCATGGGCGTTATTCCGCTGCTGTACAGGGGTAAGGTTGCGTCGGGCTGTACGCATCTGTCGACGCAGACTCTGTTTGAATTCTGTGGCTTTGTTCATACATTAGGTGCGGAAGGAAAAAGAAAAGACTCCCCAAGGTTGCGGCGCAGGTATCGGCCCTGAACCCGAGGGTTCAAGGTGGCAGCCTCCGGAGAACATTAGGCTTTCCGTCTGGCGGACATGCACATCAGTTAACCTGGAAGCTTCCAAAAGTGTGATTATCGGCTCAAGGGACTAAACCCGACTACCAATAACCTCAGGGAGCTGACTCCATTATACTGCTCCAGAATGGAAAGTCAGCCTTGAATTAAAACTTAACTATGCTAAACAGAAAAGAATGTGCGACATAACCGCATGAAAGTTATGTGTATTTATTGTAGATGAAAAAAATTCAAGTTTAAGGCTGTCCGCTATCCGGCAGGGTGTGCGCAATTAACTCACTCAGCTGATCGAGCCGGGCGCTGGTCGCCTGTCGTTCTGCAGTCTGGCTGGATTGTAGTTCGTAAGTGATATTCAGCGCCGCCATGACGGCGACTTTTTCGGAGCCGATAATTCGTCCTCCGGCTCTGATGTCCTGCATCTTCTTATCCAGATAGGCTGCCGCTTTAAGTAGCTCTTCCTCTGCTTCTGCCGGGCAGGCGACCACATACTCTTTTCCCAGCAGGGTGACGGAGATGTTTCGGGGAGAATTGCTCATGCCTGCCGCTCCAGTGTTTTAAGGCGACTGACCATCGCTTCGATTTTCTGCTCAGTCTGACTGACGACCTGAAGGCGTTGGCTGCGCTCCTCTTTCAGGGCAGAGATTTGCAGGTGCAGATCCCGGTTTGACTGCTCAAGTTGATGGCAGTGCCGGATCAGCTCATTAATCTGTTGTTCCAGTTTATCGAACGCTTGCGCAGACATAGTGTAAGACTCAATTATCAGAGACCGTATAATAAGCGGAAAATGGTTGGTAATCGAGCGCTGTTTCGTGGTGCCACCGTAGTTGAAGTGCTAGGATATGAATCCTGAAAAGTTAAGCCGATACAGAGTAGCTCCGCCATGCCCGAAACGCAGTCCCCTGAAGATTTTCTCCCTGAATATTATGAAATGTGTGATGTGCTGGTCGCTGAAGACAGCATGACCAGCAGTGCCGCAGAACTGCATGGCTTATTGTGTGGCTATCTTTCTGCCGGCGCCCGCTTCAGTCACGAAGCCTGGCTGAAGCTGGCCGCGGAGCTAACCGATATCACTGAGTTTCGCCATGAGTCATCGAAACTGGCGTTTACCGATCTCTATGATGGAGTGGTTGCGCAACTGGAGCAGGGCGATTTTGGTTTTCAGTTGTTGTTGCCCGATGATGATCTGTCTATGGCCGAACGGGCCGAAGCGCTGGGGTGCTGGTGTCAGGGGTATCTGACCGGCTTCGGCCTGCAGGGAGGGCATACCAATGAGTCACTCTCAGATGAGCTGAAAGAAGCGCTCTCCGATATGGAGCAGATCGCTCAGATAGAACTGGAGCCTGAAGCGGATGAAGACAGTGAGTCGGATCTCATGGAGCTGCAGGAATATGTCCGTATCTCATCTATGATGATATTTGGCGAGTTTAATGCTCCTCCGTCGCAGGATGAGGTTGCACCGGGTGCAACCCTTCATTAACAGGAGTGACTACAGAGATGCGAATCAGTCAGTCAGATTTTGCCGCCCGCCGTCAGCAGTTAATGGATCAGATGACTCCGGGAAGTGTTGCGGTTATCCCCTCGGCGGCAGAAGTGCCGCGCAACCGGGATGTGGAGTATCCGTTTCGCCAGGATAGTGATTTTTATTATCTGACCGGTTTTAATGAGCCGGATGCGCTGTTGTTGCTGATACCGGGCCGCAACGAAGGGCAGGTGGTGATGTTTTGTCGTGACCGGGATCCTGAGATGGAGATCTGGAACGGCTATCGCGCCGGACCTGAAGGTGCATGTAATGAGTACGGTGCTGATCAGGCCTATCCGGTTGCTGAACTGGATGAACGGATGGACGGCTTGTTAGAGGGTAAGGCGCGGATTTACTACTCCATGGGAACCCGTGAAACCCTCGACGGTCAGGTGCGTGACTGGCTCAACAGTATCCGTAAAAAAGCCCGTCTGGGAGCTGTTGCTCCCGCTGAGATCGTGATGCTTGACCATCTTCTGCATGAAATGCGGCTATTTAAATCAGCTCAGGAGATTGAGGTGATGCGCGAAGCGGGGCGAATCTCTGCGGAGGCTCATGTCCGGGCGATGAAAGCGTGCAATTCCGGTATGAAGGAGTATCAGCTGGAAGCTGAGATTAGTCATCACTTTGCCATGAATGGCTGCCGACTGCCGGCATACTCTTCTATCGTGGGGGGCGGTGATAACGCCTGTGTACTGCACTATACCGAAAACCGGGATGAGCTGAAAAACGGTGACCTGGTATTGATCGATGCCGGCTGTGAACTGGATTATTATGCCGGTGATATTACCCGGACTTTCCCCGTCTCGGGGCTGTTCAGCCCGGAGCAGAAAGCGATCTATGAGCTGGTGCTGAAGTCTCAGCTGGCGTGTATCGAAGCGATTCGCCCTGGTGTTCCCTGGATCCGTATTCATGATCTGTCAGTAGAGATATTAACCCAGGGGCTGATGGATCTTGGGCTGCTAAAAGGGGAACTGGAAGGGTTAATTGAAAGCGGAGCTTACAAAGCATTTTATATGCATCGTATTGGCCACTGGCTGGGTATGGATGTGCACGATGTCGGTGATTACAAAGTCGATGGCGACTGGCGGCCACTGGAACCGGGCATGGTACTGACGGTAGAGCCGGGTATTTATATCTCGCCGCAGAATGAACATGTGGATGAAAAGTGGCGCGGTATCGGTATTCGCATAGAAGATGATGTGCTTGTGACCGCAGATGGATATGAAATTCTCAGTGCCGGAGTGCCTAAGAGTGTGGCTGAGATAGAGCAGTTAATGCGTCAGTAATCGGCCCGTGCCGTGTTACTAAAACGCTACTTTAAGTCTTAATAATCAGGCCTTTATGAAACAGCATTACGATATTTTGATCATTGGTGGCGGTATGGTGGGTGCCAGCCTCGCCGCGTCCCTGATCCCCGCGGGCAAGCGGCTGGGGTTATCGGTCGCGGTGGTTGAAGCGTTTCCGATGCCCGATGCTGACAGTATCCAGTTCCAGCCCAGCTATGATGCCCGGGCCACTGCCCTGGCGTATGGTAGCCGGCTCATTTATGAACAGATAGGGATCTGGGATCAGTTGCGTGAGCATGTGTGCCCGATCACCGATATTCATGTGTCAGATAAGGGGCGTTTTGGCGTTTCACGACTCAATGCCCGCGATGAGAATGTCGCCGCCTTAGGCTATGTGGTGGAAAATCACTGGCTGGGACGGGTATTGATGAATCGCCTGTCGCAGGATGATGCTGGCCATATCGATCTGCTCTGTCCGGCCGAAGTGACTGCAGTGAACTACCAACAGGACCAGCAGGACCGAATGGAGGTGTCACTGACCGTAGAGGGGGGTGAGCATCGGCTGACCGCCGAACTGGTGGTGATGGCTGATGGCGGTCGCTCCGGGCTGTGCGAACAGCTGGGTATCGGTTATCAGCAACAGCGCTATCATCAGCATGCATTGGTTACCAATATCAGTCCGGAAACGGCGCATCATAATATTGCCTATGAGCGCTTCACCGATACCGGTCCGATGGCCCTTCTGCCGCTCGAAGATCTGCCGGCGGATCCCGCGACAGGACAGAGCGGTATCAGCCACCGCATGGGACTGGTCTGGACCGTGCCTGATGACCAGATAGAAGAGATGATGGCGCTGAACGACCGGGAATTTATTGAGCGGGTGCATGAGCGGTTTGGTTACCGTGCCGGCGTGTTTGTTAAAGTGGGTGAGCGCTACAGTTATCCCCTGAAACTCAGTGTTGCCGATGAGCAGGTGCGACAGGGGCTGATAGTGCTCGGCAATGCTGCTCATGCGCTGCACCCTATCGCCGGTCAGGGTTATAATCTGGCGCTGCGCGGTGTGGTGTCTCTGGCGGCTGAACTGATCCGGGCCCGGGAGGCGGGCATCAGTCTGGGGGATATCAACCATCTGACCCGGTTTGCCGAACAGGTGCGTCAGGATCAGCAAAAAACCATTGGCTTCAGTGACAAGGCAATGAAACTTTTCTCCAACAGTAATCCGTTGCTGGCGCTGGGGCGAAGTGCCGGTTTGCAGCTGCTGGATATCTGTCCGCTGGCTAAAACAGTGTTTGCCCGCAGCGCGATGGGGCTCGATCAGCCAACCCCTGATCTGCGCTAATTTACCCTGTATCCGGTTGCTTTGTATAAGCGGTCTGAGAGGACTCAAATGACACAACACAACGAAACAGATCTGGTTATTGTCGGTGCCGGTATGGTGGGGCTGACACTGGCGGCATTGCTGGCAGAAAGTGGTCTACGTATCCGTATTCTTGAAAGCCGGGATTTCGATCCTCAGAGCGCTCTGGAAGGGGAGCAGTCTCAGCGGGAGATGGGCTATGATCCCCGGGTAAGCGCATTAACCGTTGCCTCTCAGCAGGTGTTAACGGTTGCCGGCGCCTGGTCCCGGATTGAACAGATGCGTTTTATGCCCTATCGGGCAATGGATGTCTGGGATGGTGAGGGTAGTGGCCAGATTCGCTTTGACTGCACTGAGCTGCATGAGCCTTGTCTTGGTCACATCGTTGAAAACCGGGTTACTCAGGCTGCATTGCTGCACCGGGTGCTGAGTCAGGCAAACTGTGAACTGTCTGTTGGGGTAAAACTGGAAGCGCTTTCGGAGCCCGATACGGATGCTGTGCGCACGCTGACACTCAGTACGGGCGAAACTATACCGGCGCGCTGCGTTGTCGCTGCCGATGGCGCTCTGTCAAATACCCGCAGACTGGCGGGCATCGGCATGTGGGAGTGGGATTACGGCCATCATGCGATCGTCACCACGGTGACAACTGAGCAACCCAATCAGGCGACCTGTTGGCAGCGTTTTACCGAAGACGGCCCGCTGGCATTTCTGCCTTTGCCGGACGCTCACCTCAGCTCGATTGTCTGGTCAACCTCGCCCGATCACGCCAAAGCGCTGATGGAACTTGACGATACTGAGTTCTGTCTGGCGCTGGAACGCGCGTTTGAGGGACGTTTAGGGGCCGTGAAACATACCGATCAGCGGTTTGTTTTTCCTTTGCGTCAGCGTCATGCAAAACAGTATGTAAAAGCGGGATTTGCAGCGATCGGAGATGCGGCGCATACAATCCATCCGCTGGCAGGACAGGGAGTGAACCTGGGGCTGATGGATGCCGCCGCGCTGGCTGAAACCATTATGGAGGGGCTGGCGGCGGGTGTGGCGTGGAACTCTGAATATCATCTGCGCCGATTTCAGCGTTCACGACAGAGTGAAAACCTGCAGATGGCCGCCACTATGGAGGGGTTTAAGCGACTGTTTAACACCCGTGCTCCGGTTTCAATATTATTGCGTAATACCGGGATGAGTCTGATGAACCGCTTGTCGCCGGTTAAAAATCATATCGTCCTGCAGGCGATGGGACTGAGTGGCAATCTGCCGCGCCTGGCCCGAAGGCCTGTCAGGGATTAATGTCGGTTATTGAACTGAGAAAAAGAGTGCTGCGGCCGCGGGTCTTGATAGACATATAAATGGATCTGCGAGAATCTGAGTACAAAATTTGCACTGTCTGAAAATTCTATATACATTGTCTGCCCTTTTCAGATATAGCCCTTAGCTTCAACGCTTAATAACAATTAACAGTGTCAGTTACAGAGTGATGAAAGAGTCGCTCAGGATAAAAGAGTTAAGAATATGGGACACCAAACCGCACTTTACCAAAAACACCAGCAGGCGAACGCTAAGCTGGTCGACTTTGGTGGCTGGGATATGCCTATTAACTATGGATCACAGGTTGAGGAGCATCATAAGGTACGTACCGATGTCGGTATGTTTGATGTATCGCATATGACCGTGGTTGATGTGACCGGGGCGGATGCCAAAGAGTATCTGCGTTATTTACTGGCGAATGATGTGGCTCGTCTTCAGGAGCATGGTAAAGCGCTCTATAGCGGCATGCTGAATGAAACCGGTGGCGTTGTCGATGACCTGATAGTTTACCTGATGACCGACCCTGATGTGACGGGTGAGTGGTTCCGGGTGGTGGTTAACTGTGGCACTCGTGAAAAAGATATACGCTGGATGGCTGATCATACTGCGTCGTTCGATAATGTCGCATTGACCGAGCGCCCTGAACTGGCAATGGTAGCGATTCAGGGCCCCAATGCGATAGCAAAAGTGACCTCTGTCGTGAGCGAATCCCGTGGTAAACTGATTCAGGGTCTGAAGCCTTTTCAGGGGCTTGAATCGGAAGGCTGGTTTTTTGCCAGAACTGGCTATACTGGTGAAGATGGGCTTGAGGTCATGGTGCCGGAGGAGTATGTTGCAGACTTCTGGCAGGCACTGGCAGATGCGGGTGTTGCCCCCTGTGGTCTGGGTGCTCGCGATACCTTGCGTCTGGAGGCCGGAATGAATCTGTATGGTTCCGAGATGGATGAGAAAACTTCTCCGCTATCGGCTAATATGGGGTGGACAATCGCCTGGGAACCGGCTGAACGTGATTTTGTTGGCCGTAAGGCGCTTGAAAATCAGCGCAGTGTTGGTGTAAAACAGAAACTGGTAGGTCTGGTGCTTGAGAGCCGTGGTGTTCTTCGTAGCCATCAGAAAGTGATGATTAACGGTGAGGAAGCGGGTGAAATCACCAGTGGTTCTTTTTCGCCTACATTGGGTTGTTCTGTCGCAATGGCCCGGGTATCAACTGAAATTGCTGATACATGTCATGTTGATATGCGTGGCAAACTGGTAGAAGTTAAAGTGGTAAAACCGTCATTTGTGCGTAATGGCGAGAAAGTGTTTTCATAAACTCTCACTGTAGGAAAGAGAAAATGAGCGATATCCCAAGTGATCTGAAGTATGTTGCCAGCCATGAATGGATCCGTGACGAAGGTGACGGTGTGGTTACTATAGGTATTACCGATCATGCCCAGGATCTTCTGGGTGATGTAGTATTTGTTGAGTTGCCTGAAGCGGGCTCTGAATTTGCTACTGGTGATGATCTGGGTGTGGTTGAGTCGGTTAAAGCTGCATCAGATGTGTACGCGCCTCTGAGTGGTGAAGTGATTGCCATCAATGAGGAGCTGGAAGATGCTCCTGAACTGGTCAACAGCGATCCGTACGGTGATGGCTGGTTTGTAAAGATCCGTCTTTCTGATGTAAGCGAAACCGATGACCTGCTGGATGCGGATGGTTACGCGGAGCTGTGCGAAGCGGAAAGCTGATCGGATCACTGATCACAAAAAAATTTAAGCCCTGCCACTGCGGGGCTTTCTGTTTTCTGGGTCCGCGGGATATCTCTGTCGGTTGCCCTCCTAATAACGGTAATCCTGAAGGTAACTCTCCTTGCAACAACTACGTTTGAATTCCGGCGCTGATAAGCGTCTTCGCGGTGGCCATGTCTGGATCT
This sequence comes from Amphritea atlantica, assembly GCA_024397875.1. Classification (NCBI taxonomy): domain Bacteria; kingdom Pseudomonadati; phylum Pseudomonadota; class Gammaproteobacteria; order Oceanospirillales; family Oceanospirillaceae; genus Amphritea; species Amphritea atlantica. The sequence continues at coordinate 154,403 of CP073345.1, read as the reverse complement.
ACAGCAATGAAGTGAACACAAAGCTAACCCCGTTGAAGCAGTTTACCCCGGGTGAGCAGGTGGTGGTGGAGAGCTCTTCCGGAAAGGCGCTGGGGTTGGCGTATGTGAACCCCAATTCGTTGATCTGCGGGCGTCTGGTAAGTCGCAGTGTAAAGATTCCGCTGGATCGCTCGCTGATTGTACACCGTTTGAATATCGCGCTGTCTCTGCGTGAAGCCTGCTTTGATAAGCCCTGCTACCGTCTGGTTTTTGGTGATAGTGATGGTTTGCCGGGACTGGTGATCGACCGGTTCTTCGATATTTTTGTGGTGCAGATCTCAACCGCCGGAATGGAGTTGTTTAAAGAGGATATCGTTGCCGCGCTGGAAAAGGTGTTTAAGCCGCAGGGAATACTGTTTCGGAATGACGGCAAGATGCGTCAGACTGAAGGGTTGGAGAGCTACACCGAAGTAGCCTTTGGTGAGGTGCCCGAACTGGTGCCGTTTGAAGAGAACGGGGTGTCCTTTCTGGCACCGGTGCATAAAGGTCAGAAAACGGGCTGGTTCTATGATCACCGCCTTAACCGTGCCCGGATGCAGCAACATGTTGAAGGCAAGCGGGTACTGGATCTGTTCAGCTATATAGGTGGCTGGGGCGTTCAGGCGCTGGCTGCCGGTGCAGAACATGTCACCTGTCTGGATGCCTCCGAGTTTGCGCTGGATATCGCTCAGGAGAATGCCGTTCTGAACGGTGGTGAGGAGCGTTTTACCACGATTCAGGGGGATGCTTTTGATGGTTGTAAAATGTTGCTGGAGGAAGAGGAAAAGTTTGATGTGGTGATCGTGGATCCCCCTGCCTTTATTCAGAAACGCAAGGATATCCGCAATGGTGAGCAGGCCTATAAGCGGATTAATCAGTTGGCGATGCGTCTGGTGGCCAAAAACGGTGTTCTGGTTTCAGCATCCTGTTCGATGCATCTGGAGCGTGAGCGGCTGGTGGATATGATCCGTTCAGAAAGCCGGGCGCTGGATCGTCAGGCGCAGATTTTTGATCAGGGGCATCAGGGAGGGGATCATCCAGTGCATCCGGCTATCCCTGAAACCGACTATCTTAAATCGTATTTTGTCAGGTTATTGCCGGTTTCCTGATTGATTAATCTCTGATCTCGGTAAACAGGAAAGGGGGAGAGGGTATGGAGTATAAAATTTTAGGCGGCAGCGAGTTGAATGTCAGTCGTATCTGTCTGGGTACGATGACGTTTGGTCAGCAAAATTCTGAAAGTGAAGCCCATGAGCAGCTGGATTATGCCGTTGCCCGGGGGGTGAATTTTTTGGATACCGCCGAAATGTACCCGGTTCCTCCTCAGGCTGAAACTCAGGGGCGAACCGAGCAGTATATCGGAAGTTGGTTAAAAGCCCGGGGTAACCGGGAGCAGATGATTATTGCGACTAAAGTGGCCGGCCCTGCCGAAATGGCCAGCCATATCCGGCCAGGTCTGTGTCTCGATCAAGCCAATATCAGGGCGGCTGTGACCGCCAGTCTGCAGCGACTGCAAACCGATTATATCGATCTCTATCAGTTGCACTGGCCCGAACGGGCGACCAATTTTTTTGGTGAACTGAATTACAGGCATCAGCCAGATAAAGATGGCACGCCATTGCTGGAGACGCTTGAGGCATTGAAAGCGCTGGTGGATGAAGGTCTGATCCGCTATGTCGGGTTGTCCAATGAGGTACCCTGGGGCGTGATGAAGTTTCTGGGATATGCTGAGTCGCTGGGGCTGCCCCGGGTGGTTTCTGTGCAGAATCCTTACAACCTGCTGAATCGTAAAGATGAAGTTGGCCTGACAGAGGTGTTGATGCGGGAAAATGTCGACCTTCTGCCCTATTCGCCAATGGCCTTTGGTACGCTGAGTGGTAAGTATCTGGATGGTAGTGCGGGCGCCGATGCCCGGATAAATCAGTTTCCGCGATTCTCCCGCTATTTGACAGAAAACGGCCTGAAAGCAACCGCTGAATATGTACAGCTGGCCCGTGATCATGGTCTTGATCCGGCTCAGATGGCGCTGGCTTTTGTCAACAGTCGTCCGTTTGTCGGCAGTAATATTATCGGCGCCACAACGCTGGCGCAGCTGAAGAGCAATGTAGACTCAATCAACCTGGCTTTGTCTGCGGAGGTTCTTGAGCAGATAGACCTGATTGGGGTGCGGTATTCAAACCCCTGCCCCTGAATCCTTCTGCAGAATGCTCTGTTAATCAGCAGAGCATATCTGCTCTCAGGCGACCCGACAGTGCTTAAGTTGCTGATTTAACACCGCCATTACCTGACTCCGTTTAACCACGCCTACCAGTATGCCGTTTTCTACCACGGGGTAAACTTTCGGTTTATTGGTGGTCATCATCTGAGCCAGCTCCAGTGCCGTGTTGGTCGGCTTCACTGTGAGTGGGTCACGCCGCATCATATCTTTTACCAGAACATGGCTGTCGCAGTGGTAACTATCACCCAGCAGGTATGGGATGCAGTCTTGTTCAGACAGAAAGCCAGTGACATGTTTTTTGTCATCTGTAACCGGAAGTCCGAGCATATTGCTGGCGAGAAGGTGGTCTAGGGCTTGGGGTAACGACATCCCTTCTTTTAATGGAGTCATGTGCTCAGACATGATCTCTTTAACCAGAATCATTGTCTCTCTCCTGTTGTTCGCTGAGCAAGTTTTGCTTTTGCTCAATGCTATTTCACAGTTTTGCAGTAAAACGGCGATTTAACCAATCAAAATTGACTATTTAGCGGATAGGAAAAATTAAATGAGGGGCGGGATTAGCTGTGTGGTTGGGGGTGCGGGCGAAATCGCACACCCCGGATGGCGCGTGGGGAGGGTAATTAACGCAGGCTGATAATCGGCCAGCCCTTCTCTTTTGCTGCCTGCTCGAGGAGTTCGTCCGGATCGACGGCGACGGGATAGGTGACCAGCTCCAGCAGTGGTTTGTCGTTGATTGAATCGCTGTAGAAGTAGCTGTTATCCAAGGTGTGGCCGGTTTGCTGCAGCCACGCCTGTAGCCGCTCCACTTTACCCGACTGGAAGCAGGGTGTGCCGGCCACTTTACCTGTGTAGCGGCCATCGATCTGCTCCGGCTCGGTTGCCAGCGTGTCGTCAACCCCCAGTGCCGCAGCGATGGGACCGGTGACAAAGCGGTTGGTGGCGGTAATGATCAGCAGGAAATCACCCTGTTGGCGGTGCTTTTGCAGCAGGGTGGCGGCTTTATCCAGCATCATCGGGGCAATCGCAGTCTGCATAAACTCTTGGTGCAGCCGTTCGAGCGTCTGGGGGGCATGTTCGGTCAGAGGTTTCAGGGCAAACTCGAGAAACTCAAAGATATCCAGCGTCCCGGCTTTATACTGCTGATAGAAATAGTCATTTGTCTGACGATAATGTTCAGTATCTACAATGCCTTTGTCGCACAGAAACTCGCCCCAGGCATGATCGCTATCGCCGTTCAGCAGAGTGTTATCCAGATCAAAAATAGCCAGACTCAAGGTGACCTCTCCAACTCAATTCAAGGGAGCGCTTAGGATAGAGGCTTGCTGTAAAGGAGGCAAATGCTAATCTCTGACATTTGATGCCTTAATTTGCTGAACTACCTGAAGTTGTGGAACAATAGCGTAAAAGAGTTTGAAGGAATTCACCGTGATAGATTCAGATGGGTTCAGGCCGAATGTCGGTATCATTCTGGCTAACTCGATGGGTCAGGTGCTTTGGGCAAGACGTATAGGGCAAAATGCATGGCAGTTTCCCCAAGGGGGGATCAACGCGTCAGAGTCGCCGGAACAGGCGATGTATCGGGAACTGAAAGAAGAGATCGGGCTCTCACCTGAGGATGTTGAGGTGATTGCTGTTACCCGAGGCTGGCTCCGTTACCGGCTGCCCAAGCGAATGATAAGGCACCATTCCCATCCGGTTTGTGTAGGACAGAAACAAAAATGGTTTTTGCTGCGAATGTTGAGTGATGACAGCGCAGTAGTCATTGATTCAACCAATTCGCCGGAGTTTGATGGTTGGCGATGGGTCAGTTACTGGTATCCTCTGGGTCAGGTAGTTGCATTTAAACGGGATGTGTACCGTAAAGCGATGCGTGAGCTGTCGCCTAAACTGACACGGCTGGTTCTTGGTGGTTGGTATTTAAAGGAGTAAGCACTACATGCTGGAAACGCTGCGCAAAATTGTACAGGAGGTTAACGCCGCGCCTGATCTTGAATCGGTGCTGGATGTTATTGTCCGCCGGGTGCAGCGTGCTATACGTACAGATGTTTGTTCCATCTACCTGATTGATCGACAACGTGAACGCTATGTCCTGATGGCGACTCAGGGACTGAATCGAAAATCAGTCGGGCAGGTTTCCCTGTCGATGGATGAGGGCGTCGTCGGTATGGTGGGGCAGCGTGCTGAGCCTATCAACCTCGAAGATGCTTCTGTTCACAGCGCATTTACCTACCTGAAAGGAACGGGCGAGAAGAAGTTTCATGCTTTTCTTGGGGTGCCGATTATACATCACCGGACTTTGCTGGGGGTTCTGGTTGTACAGCAGAAGCTGATCCGTAAGTTCGATGAGTCTGAAGAAGCGTTTATGGTGACGATGTCGGCACAGTTGGCTGGCGTCATTGCTCATGCTGAAGCGACAGGCTCCATTCTGCAGATATCTGATCATACCAAGACTGAAGCTGACCGAAAGTTCGAGGGGGTTTCCGGCTGTATCGGGGTGGCGATAGGACCTGCGGTGGTCATGACCCCACTGGCCGATCTTGATGGAGTACCCGATCGTAAGATAGAGGATATTAAGGCTGAAGTTGCTAAATTCAAGAGCGCGCTGGCTCAGGTTCGTCGGGATATTAAACGGGTAGGGCGCAGTCTGGCTAAGCGGCTGCGCTCAGAAGAGCGCGAGCTGTTCGATGTTTATATCCGTATGCTTGATGATAATGCCCTGGCAGGTGAGATCATTGCCCGCATTAAAGAGGGGAGTTGGGCGCAGGGGGCTTTACGGCAGGTTATTGGCGAGCATGTACAGCAGTTTTCCATGATGGAAGACCCCTATTTGCGGGAACGGGCGACGGATATCCGTGATCTTGGTCGCAGAATGCTGACCTGTATGCAGGAGTCGGGTCCCTCTCTGGCGGAGATCGAATTTCCTGAAAATACTATTCTGGTCGCCGATGAGCTGACTCCGGCTATGCTGGGTGAGGTGCCCACGGAGAAGCTTATTGGTCTGTTATCGGTCCACGGCTCCGGTAACTCCCATGCGGCTATTCTTGCCCGTTCGATGGGCATTCCAACGGTTATGGGGGTGGTTGACCTGCCCTACACGCGTATTGAAGGGCTGAATGTTATCCTCGATGGCTATTCCGGCCGGGTATTCGTAAATCCTTCCGACGATCTGAGTCAGTGCTATCAGGATATTATCCGTGAGGAGAACGAGGTTAATGCCGGGCTGGAGGGGCTGAAAGAGCTGCCGGCAGAAACCACCGATGGTTACCGTATGCCACTGTGGGTGAATACCGGTCTGATTACCGATGTTGCGCGCTCCCTTGATCGCGGCGCGGAAGGTATCGGTCTTTACCGTACCGAAATTCCGTTTATGATCCGGGATTTTTTCCCCAGTGAGCAGGATCAGATGGAGACCTACCGTAAGCAGCTGGAAGCGTTTGCGCCCCGCCCGGTAACGATGCGAACCCTGGATATTGGCGGTGATAAACCTCTGCCGTACTTTCCCATTGAGGAGGATAACCCTTTTCTGGGATGGCGGGGTATTCGGGTAACGCTGGATCATCCGGAGATATTTCTGGTACAGATCCGGGCGATGCTGCGGGCCGCTGAGGGGTTAGATAACCTGCGTATCATGTTACCCATGGTGACCAGTGTTCATGAGGTCGACGAGTCTAAAAAACTGATCGCTCAGGCGGTAGATGAGCTGCGTGAAGAGGGGCATATCATCAATCAGCCGCTCATTGGTGTGATGGTGGAAGTTCCCGCTGCCGTGTATCAGGTGCGCCGCTTTGCCCGACGGGTAGACTTTATATCGGTCGGCTCCAACGACCTGACTCAATACCTGTTGGCTGTTGACCGCAACAACCCCCGGGTTGCTAATCTTTATGTGCCGTATCATCCTGCCGTTTTAAAAGCACTGCAGTTTATTGTTCATGAAGCTCATAAAGAGAATGTTTCAGTCAGTATCTGTGGTGAGATGGCGGCCGATCCGGGAGGCGCTATTCTGTTGATGGCAATGGGCTATGATGTCCTCTCAATGAACGCGACGAACTTGCCTAAAGTTAAGTTTGCCCTGCGGGGTATCAGCTTTGACCGTGCCCGGGAGTTGCTGAATCAGATTATTGTTATGGATGATGTGGATAAGATCCATATGATGCTGCGCAATACGCTGAAGGAGCTGGGGCTTGGTCAGTTAACCCGGCCAGCCATACCCGACTGAGTCGTCGATTGATTTTTATGACTCTCTGTTTTGGGCAGTACTTTATTCCGGGATCATTGCCGTCTCTGCCACAAAGCTGAACTCGCTGTGTTCGGTTTCTCCTGCTGCGTCAAAGTTCTGTTCAACAACCAGGGTTTCACCGCTGTGCCTGATCAGCACTGCGGTGGTCGCCCGGGTGCCGTAACGTTCAGAGCGGATAAACCGGGCAGAGAGCAGACGCTCCAGTTCAATACTGATACCGGTCTGCGGCAGCAGATCGTCGTGATAGGTGGTGGGATCCTGCATTACGCTGATCAGGTTATCTGCGGATAACAGCTCGCTGTCGATGCAGGCCTTAAATGCCGCTTTCGCTGCGACAAGTTTGGGCCAAGGAGTATCGAATACGGCATTGCTGATGCCGTGAATGCCATGCGGTACCGGCTGCAGTGCCGGGCTGCGGTTTGACAGATAGCAGAGTTGCCCGCCATCATCGATCAGTTGATTGAAGCCATCGAACCGGCCGGTCTCTGTGTCGCGAATAAAGCTCTGGCAGCTCATCTCACCGAGCAGAAACTGCAGCGGCAATTGGCCTCTTGAACTGATCCCCCGGGGTTTTATCAGTCCGTTTCTGTGGTTGGTTAGGGCGGAGAATCGACCCGTGCGGGTCAGTCCTAGCCAGGTGCCTCCCTGCTCCAGATCCTGGCCTGCCAGCAGTTGTGGCTGTTCGGCCCAGTACTGCATCGGCCGGGTGGGGCGTTGATAGAACTCATCCCGGTTGGCAGTCAGGATGAGTCTGTAATCGGGATGGTAGTTATAGGCGAACAGAATCAGGCACACGGCAGGAACTCTTTTTGATGGTGTGGATCAATGTATAGCAGCTTTATTTAAAACCAATAATTGTAATTAATCTATTGTAGGATGTCCGGCGGACAGGGTTGTATCCTGGCAGCTTCAAAATAAGGAAGAGTGTTTTAATGTGGGTTCATGAGATTGATCCGATTGCGGTGGCGTTAGGGCCGTTAACAATTCACTGGTATGGTCTGATGTATCTGGTTGGCTTTGCCTCCGCCTGGTATCTCGGAGGCCGGCGCGCCCGACAGCCTGGTTCCGGCTGGACCGAGGAACAGGTCTCCGATCTGATTTTCTGGGGTGCCATTGGCGTTGTACTGGGTGGCCGTTTTGGTTACGTGGTGTTTTATAACTTCGGTCAGTTTCTTGATGATCCGCTGTGGCTGTTTGCGGTATGGGAGGGCGGTATGTCGTTCCATGGCGGCTTGCTGGGCGTGATTGCGGCGATCGGTTATTTCTCCCATAAGTACCGCAAGAGCTATTTTGATATCGGTGACTTCGTTGCTCCGCTGATTCCGATCGGACTGGGTGCCGGGCGGATCGGTAACTTTATTGGCGGTGAGCTCTGGGGCCGGCCGACGGATCAGACCTGGGGGGTTATCTTTCCCCGGGCCGGCGATATGCTTGCCCGTCACCCTTCCCAGTTGTATGAGTTCGCTCTGGAGGGAGTGTTGCTGTTTACGGTGCTGTGGTTTTATTCGGCCAGACCGCGCCCCAAAATGGCGGTGTCGGGAATGTTTTTACTGCTCTATGGCATCTTCCGTTCCAGCGTTGAATTCTTCCGTCAGCCGGATCTTCAGCTGGGGTTTGTGGCGCTGGACTGGATGACGATGGGGCAGGTGTTGTCGCTGCCGATGATTGTGCTGGGGGCTCTGTTGCTGGTGCTGGCGTATCGCAAACCGGTTATGCCGTGAGCGATTGTTGTGTCTGTAGGAACTGAAAGGAAAAAACCGCCCATAGGCGGTTTTTTTTATACTGAGAACGGGTACTGAATCGGTGCGTGGTATTGATAGTCTTCTACTTCGAAATCATCAGTGCTGACCCAGGTCTCGAGATCCTCCAGGGTTTTAATGTCCGGGTTGATCTTAAAGGTTGGCAGCGGTAGTGGCTCGCGGGTGAGTTGCACGTCACGCATGAGCTCAATCTGATCCTCATAGATGTGAGCATTGACGATCTTGTGGTACGCCTTACCCGGTTTTTTGCCGGTAATCTGAGCGATAATCGCCAACAGGAAGTAGACCTGAACCATGTTGAACGTCAGCCCCAGTGGCACATCGCAACTGCGCTGTGTACTGTTTAGGTAGAGCGTATCATCCAGCAGAGAAAAGTGGTGGCTGTACATGCAGGGACGCAGGCAGCCCATATGAAATGCACCGGGATGATAAAAGGTGTAAATCTCGCCGCGATCGTCAATGCCGCGCGTCAGGTCATCAACAATTTTGCGTAACAGATCGATGCTGCCGCCATCTGGTTTTGGGAAATTTCTGCCCACCTTGCCATAGATAAAACCGCAGTCATCGGTGCCCTTGCGGTAGGGATTTTCCAGCCAGGCAGCATTGTCGTTAGCGTTGGCATCCCAGGTTTTGGTGCCGATCTTTCTGAACTGTTCGGCGTTGTCATAGCCGCGAATATAACCCAGCATCTCTGCGATCGCTGACTTATAGAAGCTTTTACGGGTGGTCACCAGTGGAAAATCGCCGGCGGCAACATCGTAAGTGAGATCGGCGTTAATAACCGTCAGACAGCGCTTGCCGGTGCGGTCGTTTTCTACCCAGACGCCTTCGTTTATGATTCTCTGGCAAAGATCGAGATATTGTCTCATTGGTTTGTTATTAACACCTGTGGTTAAATTCAGCTTGCTAATGTTATCAAACAGCAAGGCGCTGGTACCAGTATTAAGGAGATTATATGAACCTGGCGATCATTGTTGCCCAGGCAGAGAACCGGGTAATCGGGATCAACAATAACCTGCCCTGGCATCTGCCGGAAGATCTGCGTTATTTCAAGCAGGTCACGATGGGTAAACCGATTATTATGGGGCGCAAGACCTTCGAGTCGATTGGTCGGCCGCTGCCGGGGCGCACCAATATCGTGGTCAGTCGCGATCCTGCCTATCAACCCGACAATGTTAAGGTGGTGAACAGTCTTGAGGCAGCCCGGGAGCTGGCTGAGAGTATCTGTACCATCGATGGCTGTGATGAAGCAATGGTGATCGGCGGGTCGCAGATTTATGAGCAGGCTCTGCCGCTGGCGGATCGGCTCTATCTCACGCAGGTGCACGCATCGGTTGAGGGTGATGCATGGTTTCCGGCGTTTCATCCCGGAGACTGGGCTGAGCTGGGTCGGGAAGACTTTTCTGCTGCCGGTCATAACCCCTATGATTACAGCTTTATTGTTCTCAAACGGATCTCCTGAAGGATGTCGCTATGATTGAACCGCTGTTGGCTGTACTTGCGGATGGTAAATTCCATTCAGGGCAGGCGCTGGGTAAGGTGCTGGGCGTTAGCCGAAGTGCTATCTGGAAGCAGATTAAAAGTATTGAAGAGTCTGGCTTAGAGATATACAGCGTCAAAGGGCGGGGCTATCGTATCCCCGGAGGGCTGGATCTGCTGAGACGGGAGTTGATCGAAGAGGAGTTGAAACCTGAGGTGGCTGATGCTCTCAAGCTGATCGACCTCAACCTGATTATTCCCTCTACCAATGCCAAGGCGATGGATGCTGTCTACTGTGATGGTCACGGATCGCTTTATCTGGCGGAACAGCAAACCTCCGGACGCGGTCGCCGGGGGCGTAGCTGGACCAGCCCGTTTGCCAGTAACCTGTACTTCTCGCTTACCTGGCAGTTCAGTAATGGTGCTGCAGCACTCGAAGGGCTCAGTCTGGCGGTCGGTGTGGCGTTGGTTCGCGGGCTGGCGCGTATGGGAATTGAAGGTGTTGAGGTTAAGTGGCCCAACGATCTGCTGTGGCGTGGTCGTAAGCTGGCGGGAGTGCTGCTGGAGATGAGTGGCGATGCCGCCGGTGACTGTTTTGTTGTGATCGGGGTAGGTATCAATGTGAAGATGCCGGAAGCGGCGGCTGAGTCGATAGACCAGCCCTGGGTGGATCTGCAGCAGGCGCTGGGTGTTGCGCCCTCGCGAAACCGGTTGCTGGCTGAGCTGATCAATGAACTGGTGCCGGTGTTGCAACAGTTCTCCGAGGAGGGGTTTGCGGTATTCCGGGATGAGTGGCAGGCGGTCAATGCACATCGTAATCAGGTGATCAGTCTTAATCTGGGGAGTCGTCAGGAGCTGGGTGTGTGTCGTGGTGTTGATCAGACGGGAGCGTTGTTGCTGGAAGTGGATGGCAGGTTGCAGCCTTATCATGGCGGCGAGGTGAGCGTTCGGCTGGTATGAATATTCTCGATCTGGATGCAGGTAATACCTTTGTTAAGTGGCGGGTTTTCGGAACCTCTTTGCGGGGGCGAGTAGGTCATCATGAGCTTGACCACGAGGCCTGGCCTGAGTCTGTTGATCGCGTCAGGGTAGCTTCGGTTGCCGGTGAGGGGGTTAACCGGGCGCTACGTGATTTTGTTCAGCGTCGCTGGCGGTTAGTGCCTGAGTTTGCCGAGACCCGGGCATCGGCGTGCGGGGTTGTTAATAGTTATACGGATCCGTCCCGGATGGGGGTCGATCGTTGGCTGGCTGTACTGAGTGCCTGGCAGCAGGCCCAAGGGGCCTGCTGGGTGGTGGATTGTGGTAGCGCGATCACTGTCGAGCAGCTGGATGATGCGGGTCAGCATTTGGGAGGCTATATCATGCCGGGGTTGCAGCTGATGAGTCAGAATTTACTCAGTAATACCGCTAAGGTGATTGTCGATCACTCAATTGAGGGTTTTAGTGCGGCGCCGGGTGTGAATACGTCAGAGGCGGTTCAGCATGGAGTTAACCTGTTGCTGGTGTCGCTGGCCGAAAAGGTGATGCGCAAGGCGGCGGGGCAGCCTGTGTACGTCACCGGAGGGGATGGTGAGCTATTCTGCACGCTGGCTGATGGCGCGATCTGGTGTCCCGATCTGGTATTGGATGGTCTGTCGCTGGCGCTCGGAGAGTAATGGTGCGCTGGATATTTTTTCTGCTGCTGTTGGCAAACGCCCTTTATCTGGGTTGGCAGGTGCGCCAGCCGGTGGTAAGTGATGCTGTTGTGATCCCGGAAAATGTCGCCCGACTGCGTCTGTTGAAAGAGGAAGATGCTACTTTGTTATTGCCGCGGGAATCTGCCCGCCGGCAGGTGCCGCGGTCCAAGGAAAGCGCTCTGGCGTCATCGGAATCATTAACTCCACCCGTTAAATCTGAAGCGGAGGCTCAGTGGTGTCAGGTTGTCAGTGGTATTGCGCAGCAGAGTGCTGCCATTGAGCTGCAGCAGCGTCTTCAGCAGCGAGGGCTGAGCGCAACGCTGATCCCGGTCGATAATGAGCGGGTGCTGGCGTATGAGCTGACGCTGGATAGACCATTGCAGCCTGAGCGTCAGCGAGCGCTGGTGGAGAATCTCGCGGCGCTGGGGCTGAATGCAGAAGAGGCGCAGGTTGATATGCAACCGGTCTATGTTGTTGGTCGTTATGGTAGTCGTGAAGAACTGAATCAGGCCAAAAATATACTGATCGGATTGTTTAGTTTCGATGAGCACCGGGTGGTCAGTCAGGAGCGTCTGTTCGAGGTCTGGGTAGAGGTCGGTGGTTCAGTTGAAACTGCTAATGAAATCAAAGGAGTAGAACAGTTTCTGAATTCTGCCATAAAAATCGAAAAAAAATTATGTAAAGGGGTTGCAAGCACAGGGGTGCGTGATTAATATATGCGCCACTTCGCAGCTGATGCCGGTATAGCTCAGTTGGTAGAGCAACTGACTTGTAATCAGTAGGTCCCGAGTTCGACTCTTGGTGCCGGCACCATTTAGCGGTGAAGTATTGGTAGGGTGGGGTTCCCGAGTGGCCAAAGGGATCAGACTGTAAATCTGACGCGCGAGCTTCGGTGGTTCGAATCCACCCCCCACCACCAATAGCTGTAAGGCGGGTATGGTACAATGGTAGAACCTCAGCCTTCCAAGCTGATGATGCGGGTTCGATTCCCGCTACCCGCTCCAGTTTGATGTGCTCATGTGGCTCAGGGGTAGAGCACACCCTTGGTAAGGGTGAGGTCGGCGGTTCAAATCCGCCCATGAGCTCCATTTTTTTCAGAGGGTAGATATAGAGATATGTCTGCCCTTTGTTGTATGTGGCAACGTGGTTAACCACACTTACTTTACTCAAGGTAAATGGCAATGGCTAAAGAACAATTTGAACGTAATAAACCGCACGTTAACGTTGGTACAATCGGCCACGTTGACCACGGTAAAACTACTCTGACAGCTGCACTGACTCGTGTATGTGCTGAAGTTTTCGGTGGTAAGGCTGTCGCTTTTGACGGTATCGACAATGCACCAGAAGAGCGTGAGCGTGGTATTACTATCGCAACTTCTCACGTTGAGTACGATTCTTCTGTTCGTCACTACGCGCACGTTGACTGCCCAGGACACGCGGATTATGTAAAAAACATGATCACCGGTGCTGCACAGATGGACGGAGCGATTCTGGTATGTGGCGCGACTGATGGTCCTATGCCACAGACTCGTGAGCACATCCTGCTGTCCCGTCAGGTTGGTGTACCTTACATCGTAGTATTCCTGAACAAAGCTGACCTGCTGGCTGAAGATTGTGGCGGTGTTGACTCTGAAGAATACGCAGAGATGCTGGAACTGGTTGAAATGGAGCTGCGTGAGCTGCTGGACCAGTACGACTTCCCGGGTGACGACACTCCAATCATCGCTGGTTCTGCCCTTATGGCGCTGAACGGTGAAGATGAGAACGGTCTGGGTACCACTGCTGTAGCTAAGCTGGTAGAAGCTCTGGATAGCTATATCCCTGAGCCAGAGCGTGCGATCGATCAGCCATTCCTGATGCCTATCGAGGACGTATTCTCTATCTCTGGTCGTGGTACTGTAGTAACTGGCCGTGTAGAGCGTGGTATCGTTAGAACGGGTGAAGAGATTCAGATCGTTGGTATCCGTGACACTCAGACTACTACCTGTACAGGTGTAGAGATGTTCCGTAAGCTGCTTGACGAAGGTCGTGCAGGTGAGAACATCGGTGCGCTGCTGCGTGGTACTAAGCGTGATGACGTTGAGCGTGGTCAGGTACTGGCTAAGCCGGGTACAATTACTCCTCACACTCGTTTCGAAGGTGAAGTATACGTATTGTCAAAAGATGAAGGTGGTCGTCACACGCCATTCTTCAAAGGCTACCGTCCGCAGTTCTACTTCCGTACAACTGACATCACCGGTGCTTGTGAGCTTCCAGAAGGCGTTGAGATGGTAATGCCAGGCGATAACATCAAGATGGATGTTACCCTGATCAACCCAATCGCGATGGAAGAAGGTCTGCGCTTTGCGATCCGTGAAGGCGGTCGTACTGTCGGTGCAGGCGTTGTAGCAAAAATCATCGAGTAATCGGTGATTCAGGCAACTTAACGGTTGCCACCTAGTAGGGATGCGTGTAATATATGCGTCCCTAGTTAGCACTAGGCCAGTGGCTCAATTGGCAGAGCAGCGGTCTCCAAAACCGCAGGTTGGGGGTTCGAGTCCCTCCTGGCCTGCCAACTCTAATCTGAGTTGGCATCTAACAAGTCATAGCAAATTATCGATAACCGAGGCCCATCGTGAATTCTAAAGTGTCTTCCGAAGGTTCAAAGCTGGATGGCCTGAAATGGGTCGTAGTGGTAGCAATTGTAGCTGCTGGCGTAGTAGGTAATTCTGTATATTCAGAAGAGTCTCTGCTGTATCGCGTAATTGCATTATTAGTTCTTGCTGGTGTTGCAGGCTTTGTTGCGCTGCAGACAGCTAAAGGTCTGGCTTTCTTTACACTGTTTAAAGAAGCGCGATCTGAAATTCGCAAAGTTGTATGGCCAACCCGTCAGGAAACACTTCAGACAACTCTGATTGTTACTGTCGTGGTTTTGATTGTAGGTTTGCTTTTATGGGGTCTTGATTCGTTGTTGAGTCTGGGCGTCGCAGCTGTAATCGGATAAGAGGAAAGAGGCATGGCTATGCGATGGTATGTTGTACATGCGTACTCCGGTTACGAGAAGCGTGTGATGAACTCTCTGAAGGAACGGGTCGAGCTGCATAATATGCAGGAAGGCTTCGGTGATATTCTGGTTCCTACAGAAGAAGTTGTTGAAATTCGCGAAGGTAAAAAGCGCAAGTCTGAGCGTAAGTTCTATCCGGGCTATGTTCTGGTTCAGATGGAAATGAATGACGATACCTGGCACCTGGTGAAGGATACGCCGCGAGTTCTTGGCTTTATTGGTGGTACGGCTGATAAGCCTGCACCGATCACCGAGAAAGAAGCTCAGGCGATTCTGCAGCGTGTGGAAAGTGGTGTTGATCAGCCGCGTCCGAAGACACTGTTTGAGCCGGGTGAGATGGTGCGTGTTACCGATGGCCCGTTCGCTGACTTTAACGGTGTTGTCGAAGAAGTGAATTATGAGAAGAACAGGCTGCATGTTGCAGTGTTGATCTTCGGTCGCTCGACTCCGGTCGAGCTGGAGTTTGGTCAGGTCGAAAAAGCCTGATAACTGTATTGTAGGAACTGACCTCGGCGCTTGAATGGGTGCTGGGGTTTTTCCGTCTTTAAACCGGGGAGCCGAAAGGCGTTACTACCCACCAGGAGTGAAACATGGCTAAGAAAATCCAGGCTTATATTAAGCTGCAGGTTGCCGCCGGTCAGGCGAACCCAAGTCCACCCGTTGGTCCAGCATTGGGTCAGCATGGTGTGAACATCATGGAATTCTGTAAAGCGTTTAACGCTGCTACTCAAGGTATCGAGCCGGGTCTGCCGACTCCTGTTGTGATCACTGTTTACGCTGATCGCAGCTTTACCTTCATTACCAAGACTCCACCGGCTGCAGTTCTGTTGCTGAAAGCTGCTGGTCTGAAGAGTGGTTCTGGTCGTCCTAACACTGAGAAAGTGGGTACTGTTACCCGTGCTCAGCTGGAAGAGATTGCAACTACTAAAATGGCTGACCTGACTGCTGCCGATATGGATGCAGCGGTTCGCACCATCGCAGGTAGTGCTCGTAGCATGGGTCTGATCGTGGAAGGAGCTGAGTAATGGCTAAGCTGACTAAACGCCAAAAGGCGATTGCTGAAAAAGTTGAACCAGGTAAGCAGTACTCTGTTGTTGATGCGGTTGCACTGCTGAACGAGCTGTCTTCTGTTGGCTTTAAAGAGTCTGTAGATGTTGCAATTAATCTGGGTGTAGATCCACGTAAATCTGACCAGAACGTTCGTGGTTCAAGCGTGCTGCCAAGCGGTACTGGTAAAGATGTTCGTGTTGCTGTATTCGCTCAGGGCGAAAACGCAGAGAAAGCTAAAGCAGCGGGTGCTGATGTTGTTGGCTTTGAAGATCTTGCTGAGCAGATTAAAGGCGGAGATCTGAATTTTGACGTTGTTATCGCGACTCCGGATGCGATGCGCGTTGTTGGTCAACTGGGTCAGATTCTGGGTCCGCGCGGCCTGATGCCAAACCCTAAAGTGGGTACTGTTACGCCTGATGTTGTTACTGCGGTAAACAATGCGAAGGCAGGTCAGGTACGTTTCCGTACTGACAAAAACGGTATTATCCACGCAGGCGTTGGTAAGGTCGGCTTTGAAGCTGATGCTATCAAAGCTAACCTTGAAGCACTGTTGGGCGAGCTGAAAAAGCTGAAGCCTGCATCTGCTAAAGGCGTGTACATGAAGAAAGTTACCCTGTCCACCACTATGGGGCCAGGTCTGGTAATCGATCAGGGCTCGCTGAGCGCTTAATCGGTTTTCAGAAAGAATTGAGGGTCTCTGCAGCATCGTTGCAGAGGCCGTCAAAGACCGCAGGTGAGGATGGCGCACGTAGCCGGACTCTTAATCTATCAACCTGCGCAGACGGTGTGATCCCCTTAACAGGATCAATTGAACCACCGTACTCGGCGCTTCAGTGATTGATGCTGAAGTGAATGGTAAACAGTCGAAAAGACTAAACCCAGGAGTAAATCGTGGCATTAGGACTCGAAGATAAAAAAGCGATTGTCGCTGAAGTCCAGGAAGCTGCCAAGGGCGCTCTCTCTGCTGTAGTTGCAGATTCTCGCGGTGTTACCGTTGAGAAGATGACTGAGCTGCGTAAGCAGGCACGTGATGCGGGAGTATGGCTGCGCGTCGTACGTAACACGCTGGCACGTCGTGCAGTAGAAGGCTCTGATTTCGAATGTATCACAGATGCGTTCGTAGGTCCGACTCTGATTGCATTCTCTACTGAGCACCCAGGTGCCGGTGCGCGGATTCTGAAAGATTTCGCCAAGGGAAATGACAAGCTGGAGCTGAAGACCGCTGCTTTCGAAGGACAGATCGTTGATATCGCTATGCTGGCTTCACTGCCAACATACGACGAAGCGATCGCCAAGCTGATGGGCTGCATGAAAGAAGCTGCAGCAGGCAAGCTGGTCCGCACTATCGCGGCTGTTCGCGAACAGAAAGAACAAGAAGCTGCTTAATTTTACAAGCCGCTTAAGAAACGAGTTTAAGAGCCTCAGGCTCGAATATTTTAGGAATTGAACATGTCCGTATCTAAAGAAGATATCTTGAATGCAATCGCTGAAATGTCTGTAATGGACGTTGTTGCACTGGTTGAAGCAATGGAAGAAAAATTCGGTGTATCTGCTGCTGCTGTTGCAGTTGCTGGTGCAGCTGGCGGCGACGCTGGTGCTGCTGCTGAAGAGCAGACTGAATTTGACGTTGTACTGACTGGCGCTGGCGACAAGAAAGTAAACGTAATCAAAGCTGTTCGTGCAGCAACTGGCCTGGGCTTGAAAGAAGCTAAAGGTATGGTTGACGGCGCTCCTGCTACCGTTAAAGAAGGTATCAGCAAGGAAGACGCAGAAGCACTTAAAGCTGCTCTGGAAGAAGCTGGCGCATCTGTTGAAGTTAAGTAAGCAGCGCGATGCTTCGTATCAGACTATTTAGTAGCTGATACATCTACGGCTGGTGGCAACATGCCACCGGCCTTTTTCCGTTATTAGTAAGAGCAAATAATAACGGTTCACAAGCCGAGAAATTTCCTTCGGTTTGTTTGAATTTTTCAGGTGCAGATGCTGGGGAACTTAGATGGCTTACTCATATACTGAAAAGAAACGCATCCGTAAAGACTTCGGAAAGCTGCCGGAAGCGATGGATGTGCCATATCTGTTGGCAATCCAGTTGGATTCTTATTTGAAATTCCTGCAACAGGGTGCTGATTCTGCAGAGCGTAAAGATATCGGACTGCATGCGGCTTTCAGTTCCGTATTCCCGATCGTTTCCTATTCCGGAAACGCCGCATTGGAATATGTAGGTTACCGTCTGGGCGAGCCGGTTTTTGACGTTAAAGAATGCCAGATGCGTGGCATTACTTATGCTGCCCCGCTGCGCGTTAAAGTACGCCTGGTAATCTATGATCGTGATTCTTCAAATAAAGCGATCAAAGATATTAAAGAACAAGAAGTTTACATGGGCGAAATGCCGCTGATGACCGACAACGGTACATTTGTTGTCAACGGTACGGAGCGGGTAATCGTATCCCAGCTGCACCGTTCGCCGGGTGTATTCTTCGACCATGACAAGGGTAAAACGCACTCCTCCGGGAAACTGCTGTACTCTGCCCGTGTCATTCCTTACCGTGGTTCATGGCTGGACTTCGAGTTTGATCCTAAAGATAGTCTGTTTGTACGTATCGACCGCCGCCGTAAACTGCCGGCAACGATACTGCTGCGTGCGCTGGGCTATACCACTGAAGAGATCCTCGATACCTTCTTTGATAACACAGCGTGGACCCTGAGTGCAGATGATATTCTGATGACTCTGGTGCCTTCACGTCTGCGTGGTGAAACCGCAACGTTTGATATTAAAGATGGCAGTGGCTCTGTTGTTGTAGAGTCGGGCCGTCGTATTACACCGCGTCATATCCGTCAGCTGGAAAAAGAGAATATCACTCAGCTGGAAGTGCCGGTTGAATACCTGCTGGGCAAAGTGCTGGCAAAAGACATTATCGACCCGACTACCGGTGAGCTGCTGTGCGAAGGCAACAGTGAGATTACTGAAGAGCTGCTTGAGCAGATGCGTAGCCGTAATGTCACCGGTTTTGAAACGCTGTACACCAATGAACTGGATTGTGGTCCGTTTGTATCTGATACGCTGCGTATCGATACCACCCGCAACCAGCTGGAAGCACTGGTAGAGATCTACCGTATGATGCGTCCTGGTGAGCCGCCAACCAAAGAATCAGCGGAAAATCTGTTTGAGAACCTGTTCTTTACTGAAGAACGTTACGATCTGTCAGCCGTAGGCCGGATGAAGTTTAACCGTCGCCTGAGTGTTGATGAGGAAACCGGTTCTGGCGTATTGGATAAAGAAGATATCCTGGCGGTCATGAAGACCCTGATCGATATCCGTAACGGTAAAGGCGTTGTGGATGACATCGATCACCTGGGTAACCGTCGTATACGTTCTGTCGGTGAGATGGCTGAAAACCAGTTCCGCGTTGGTTTGGTCCGCGTAGAGCGTGCCGTGCGTGAGCGTCTGAGCATGGCTGAATCCGATAATCTGATGCCTCAGGATCTGATTAATGCCAAGCCTGTTGCTGCTGCGGTTAAAGAGTTCTTTGGCTCTTCTCAGCTGTCCCAGTTTATGGATCAGAATAACCCGCTGTCAGAAGTTACCCACAAGCGCCGTGTATCTGCGTTGGGGCCTGGCGGTCTGACCCGTGAGCGTGCTGGCTTTGAGGTACGTGACGTACATGCAACCCACTACGGCCGTGTATGTCCAATCGAGACCCCTGAAGGACCAAACATTGGTCTGATTAACTCGCTGGCTACCTATGCCCGTACCAACGACTATGGTTTCCTTGAAACGCCATATCGTAAGGTGGTCGATTGTAAGGTAACTGACGAAGTTGAATACCTGTCCGCGATTGAGGAAGGTCGTCATGTTATCGCTCAGGCATCAGCCGGGATGGATGAGAACAAAACGCTGACCGATGAACTGGTAGCGGTACGTCACGAAAATGAATTTACCGTAATGCCGCCGGAAAAAGTTACCTACATGGATGTATCTCCACGTCAGGTAGTATCAGTTGCGGCGGCGCTGATCCCGTTCCTGGAACACGATGACGCGAACCGCGCATTGATGGGATCGAACATGCAGCGTCAGGCTGTGCCAACGCTGCGTGCTGATAAGCCATTGGTCGGTACCGGCATGGAACGTTACGTTGCCCGCGACTCCGGTGTGTGTGTTGTTGCCGATCGTGGTGGTGTTATCGAAGCGGTTGATGCCGCGCGTATCGTGGTCCGTGTTAACGATGAAGAGACGCTGGCCGGTGAAGCAGGTGTAGATATCTACAACCTGACTAAGTACACCCGTTCTAACCAGAATACCTGTATCAACCAGCGTGCGATTGTACGTCAGGGGGAGCAGGTTCAGCGTGGCGATATTATGGCTGACGGTCCGTCCGTTGACCTGGGTGAGCTGGCGCTGGGTCAGAACATGCGTATCGCGTTCATGCCGTGGAATGGTTACAACTTCGAGGACTCCATTCTGATTTCAGAACGGGTGGTTCAGGAAGATCGTTTCACCACTATCCACATTCAGGAACTGACCTGTGTGGCGCGCGATACCAAGCTGGGTTCTGAAGAGATCACCTCTGATATTCCCAACGTCGGAGAGTCTGCGCTGGCTAAGCTGGATGAGGCCGGTATTGTGCATATCGGTGCTGAAGTAGGCCCGGGCGATATTCTGGTGGGTAAGGTTACACCAAAAGGTGAAACTCAGCTGACTCCGGAAGAGAAGCTGCTGCGTGCGATCTTTGGTGAGAAAGCATCCGACGTTAAGGATACTTCCCTGCGTGTTAAGACCGGTACTATCGGTAAAGTTATCGATGTACAGGTATTTACCCGTGACGGTGTGCCTAAAGATGAGCGGGCTGTCTCTATCGAGCAGTCTGAACTGAATCGCATCCGTAAAGACTTGAATGAAGAGCTGCGGATCGTCGAGCAGGCAACCTTTGAGCGTCTTGGACGTGCTCTGTGCGGTCTGAAGGCTGAAGGTGGCGCTAACTTCAGGAAGGGTGAAGAGATCACGGCTGAGGCCCTGGCTGAGCTGAAGAGGTCTGACTGGTTTAAGATCCGTGTTGCTGATGAAGCGACTCAGGAGATGCTGGAGAAGGCTCAGGAACAGCTGGAAGAGCGTCGCGTTGAGCTGGATGCCAAGTTTGAAGATAAGAAGAGCAAACTGCAGACCGGCGATGACCTGGCCCCTGGCGTACTGAAGATTGTTAAGGTTTACGTGGCTACCAAGCGTCGCGTACAGCCGGGTGACAAGATGGCTGGTCGTCACGGTAACAAAGGTGTTATCTCGGTTATCATGCCGGTTGAAGATATGCCATACGATGAGAATGGTGAGCCGGTCGATATCGTACTGAACCCACTGGGTGTGCCGTCACGGATGAACGTTGGTCAGGTGCTTGAAACCCATATGGGTATGGCCGCTAAAGGTCTGGGCGTGAAGATCAATAAGATGCTGCAGGCAGAGCGTGACCGTCTGGAAACCGTTAAAGAGCTGCGTGAGTTCCTTGACCGCATCTACAACAGCGAGCTGGGTGGTTATAAGTCTGGCCGTCACGAAGATATCGACTCACTGAGCGATGACGAAGTGATGGAGCTGGCGAAAAACCTGAAAGGTGGTGTACCGCTGGCAACCGCAGTATTTGACGGTGCTAAAGAGGCGGAAGTGAAGGAACTGCTGCGTATGGCAGACCTGAGCGATACCGGACAGTTTACTCTGTTTGATGGTCGCACCGGTGATGAGTTCAGCCGTCCGGTAACCGTTGGTTACATGTATATGCTGAAACTGAACCACCTGGTCGATGATAAGATGCACGCACGTTCTACCGGTTCTTACAGTCTGGTTACTCAGCAGCCGCTGGGTGGTAAGGCGCAGTTCGGTGGTCAGCGATTCGGTGAGATGGAGGTATGGGCACTGGAAGCATACGGTGCTGCCTACACTCTGCAGGAGATGCTGACTGTTAAGTCCGATGACGTGAATGGCCGTACCAAGATGTATAAGAACATCGTGGATGGCGATCACCGCATGGAGCCGGGCATGCCAGAATCGTTCAACGTGCTGGTGAAAGAGATCCGCTCGCTGGGTATCGACATCGAGCTGGAAAACGAGTAACCCTTTAACAGATAGTTTGCTGCGCAGCTGATTAACCGCTGCGCGGTCAACTCCCCCGAGGAGCTGAATGAAATGAAAGATTTACTTAATCTGTTGAAATCCCAGGGACAGAACGACGAGTTTGACTCGATCCGTATCGGTCTGGCATCACCTGAGATGATCCGTTCCTGGTCTTTTGGTGAAGTTAAAAAACCAGAGACCATCAACTACCGTACGTTTAAGCCTGAGCGTGATGGTCTGTTCTGTGCCAAGATTTTTGGCCCGGTAAAGGACTATGAGTGTCTTTGTGGTAAATATAAGCGCCTCAAGCATCGTGGTGTTATCTGTGAGAAGTGTGGCGTTGAAGTTGCACTGGCTAAGGTTCGTCGTGAGCGTATGGGTCACATCGAGCTGGCCTCTCCGGTTGCGCACATCTGGTTCCTGAAGTCTCTGCCGTCCCGTATCGGTCTGATGCTGGATATGACCCTGCGTGATATTGAGCGGGTGCTGTACTTCGAATCGTTTGTTGTTATCGATCCGGGCATGACTACGCTTGAGCGCGGTCAGCTGATGAACGATGAGCAGTATTTTGAAGCGCTGGAAGAGTTTGGCGATGACTTCGATGCCCGTATGGGTGCTGAAGCGGTTCAGGAGCTGCTGAAGTCGATCGATCTGGCTGAAGAGATCGAGGTTATGCGGGAAGAGCTGCCTGCGACTAACTCTGAAACCAAGATCAAAAAACTGTCCAAGCGTCTGAAGTTGCTGGAAGGTTTCTATACTTCAGGTAACAAGCCTGAGTGGATGATTCTGCAGGTTCTGCCTGTTCTGCCGCCGGATCTGCGTCCGCTTGTGCCTCTGGATGGCGGTCGTTTTGCGACTTCTGACCTGAACGATCTGTACCGTCGGGTGATCAACCGTAACAACCGTCTGAAGCGACTGCTGGATCTGAGTGCACCGGATATCATCGTACGTAACGAAAAGCGTATGTTGCAGGAATCTGTCGATGCGTTGCTGGATAACGGTCGTCGCGGTCGTGCGATCACCGGTTCTAACAAGCGTCCTCTGAAATCCCTGGCTGATATGATCAAGGGTAAGCAGGGTCGTTTCCGTCAGAACCTGCTGGGTAAACGGGTTGACTACTCGGGTCGTTCGGTCATCGTGGTAGGTCCATACCTGCGTCTGCATCAGTGTGGTCTGCCTAAGAAAATGGCACTGGAACTGTTCAAGCCATTTATCTTCTCCAAGCTGGAGCTGCGTGGTCACGCAACGACCATTAAAGCCGCTAAGAAGATGGTTGAGCGCGAAGAGTCGCTGGTCTGGGATATTCTGGATGAAGTTATCCGTGAACACCCGATCATGCTGAACCGTGCACCGACACTTCACCGTCTTGGTATTCAGGCGTTTGAGCCGGTACTGATCGAAGGTAAGGCAATTCAACTGCACCCACTGGTGTGTGCTGCATACAACGCCGACTTTGACGGTGACCAGATGGCGGTACACGTACCGCTGACAATCGAAGCGCAGCTGGAAGCCCGCGCGCTGATGATGTCAACCAACAACGTCCTGTCGCCAGCGAACGGTGAGCCTATCATCGTACCGTCTCAGGACGTGGTACTGGGTCTGTACTGGATGACCCGTGACCGTATCAACGCTCAGGGCGAGGGTATGGTGTTTGCCGATATCAAGGAAGTTCAACGTGCCTACGGTGCCAAGCAGGTTGATCTGCAGGCGCGGGTAAAAGTCCGCATCAATGAGACTATCCGTGATATCGAAGGCAACGAAGAGCACCGGACAACCATTCAGGACACTACTGTTGGTCGTGCGATGCTGTTTAATATCGTGCCTACAGGTCTGCCGTTTGAGCTGGTAAACCAGGCGATGACGAAGAAGGCGATCTCACGCCTGATCAACACCGCTTACCGTATCGTTGGTCTGAAGGATACCGTTATCTTCGCTGACCAGGTGATGTACATGGGTTTCCGTCAGGCAACTGTTTCCGGTTCCTCAATCGGTGTTAACGACTTCGTTATTCCGGATGAGAAAGTCGATATCATCACCTCTGCCGATGCTGAAGTGAAAGAGATCGAGATGCAGTATGCGGACGGTCTGGTTACTCAGGGCGAGAAATACAACAAGGTTATCGATATCTGGTCTCGTGCCAACGAGATTCTGGCTAAGAAGATGATGGATAACCTGAAGAAGGAAGAGGTCATCAACCGTGATGGCGAGCTTGAAGCTCAGGACTCTTTCAACTCAGTTTATATGATGGCCGACTCCGGTGCCCGGGGTAGTGCGGCACAGATTCGTCAGCTGGCAGGTATGCGTGGTCTGATGGCGAAGCCGGATGGCTCGATCATTGAAACACCAATCACCGCGAACTTCCGTGAAGGTCTGAACGTACTTCAGTACTTCATCTCAACCCACGGTGCTCGTAAGGGTCTGGCGGATACCGCACTGAAGACTGCGAACTCCGGTTACCTGACCCGTCGTCTGGTAGACGTGGCACAGGACCTGGTTATCACTGAAGAAGATTGTGGTACTGAAGAAGGTCTGATCATGCAGCCGCTGATTGAAGGTGGCGACGTTGTGGTGGGTCTGGGTTACCGCGTGCTGGGTCGTACCGTTGCACAGGATGTAATGGATCCAACCGGTAAAGAGGTGCTGATCGAAAACGGCACCCTGATGGATGAGGCCTGGGTTAAGCGTCTTGACGATGAAGAGCGTTATTCCTCTATCGATGAGATTATTGTTCGCAGTGCAATCACCTGTGAAACTACCTTCGGTCTGTGTTCTAAGTGTTATGGTCGTGATCTGGGTCGTGGTCATCGGGTTAACCCGGGTGAAGCGGTCGGTGTTATCGCTGCACAGTCTATCGGTGAGCCGGGTACACAGCTGACCATGCGTACCTTCCACATCGGTGGTGCGGCATCACGGGCAGCGGCAGTTGACAGTGTTCAGGTTAAGAACTCCGGTGAGATCCGGATGCACAACCTGAAGTCGGTAGAAAAAGCTGATGGTTCACTGGTGGCAACCTCCCGTTCCGGTGAACTGGGTGTGACCGATGAGCACGGTCGTGAGCGTGAGCGTTATAAGCTGCCGTACGGTTCTGTGATCAAGGTTAAGGATGGCTCCCAGGTTGAAGCCGGCTCTATCGTCGCCAACTGGGATCCGCATACCCACCCGATCATCTCTGAGGTAGCGGGTAAGCTTGAGTTTGTTGGTATCGATGACGGTATTACCGTTAAGCAGCAGACCGATGAGCTGACTGGTCTGTCGACTATTGAGATTCTCGATCCGGCACTGCGTCCGGCGGCGGGTAAAGATATCCGTCCGATGATCCGTCTGGTCGATGCGACTACAGGAGATGACCTGTTCCACCCGGGAACTGATTCTCCGGCACAGTATCTGCTGCCAGCGAAAGCGATTCTGAACCTGAACAATGGTGCCGAGGTTGGTATCGGTGACGTACTGGCGCGTATCCCGCAGGAAGGTTCTGTGAACAAGGATATCACCGGTGGTTTGCCACGGGTTGCTGACCTGTTCGAAGCGCGGAAGCCAAAAGAGTCCTCTATTCTGGCAGAGATCTCCGGTACCGTTACCTTCGGTAAAGAGACTAAGGGTAAGAAACGTCTGGTTATCAGCCCGCAGAATGCGGATCCGATGGAGACCATGATTCCTAAGTGGCGTAACCTGAACGTATTCGAAGGTGAAACCGTGCAGAAGGGTGAGATCATCTCCGATGGTCCGTCTAACCCGCATGATATCCTGCGTATCAAGGGTGTGGCCGAACTGGCGAAATACATTACCTCTGAGATTCAGGACGTTTACCGTCTGCAGGGTGTAGGTATCAACGATAAGCATATCGAAGTGATCGTGCGTCAGATGCTGCGTAAGGTAGATATTACTGCCAGCGGTGACAGCTCGTTCATTAACGGTGAGCAGGTTGAATACCACCAGGTGGTTGAAGAGAACAAGCGTCTGGAAGCGGAAGGTAAGATTCTGGCTAAGTATGATCGTGTACTGCTGGGTATTACCAAGGCTTCTCTGGCAACTGAGTCCTTCATCTCTGCGGCATCCTTCCAGGAGACAACCCGCGTACTCACAGAGGGTGCGGTGTGTGGTAAGAAAGACTATCTGCGCGGTCTCAAAGAGAACGTTGTTGTGGGTCGTCTGATTCCGGCCGGTACTGGTCTGGCATACCACAAGGCGCGTAAGCGTAAGGCGATCAAAGCCGATGATGGCGTTTCTGTAAGTGCAGAAGACGTTCAACTGGCTCTGACTGCTGCATTGAATCAGGCGGCAATGCCTGATTCAGAATAATGAACCTGGACAGGCCCTGATTCGTTTCAGGGTCTGTCCATGGGGTCATTTACAGATAGTTCTTGGCGATTATCGAAAGAAACATCCAAAAAGAGCTATCTATTATCTGGTCGAATATTGACCTGATGGGCCGGGATTGAGTACAATCTCGGCCCTTTCGTGACAGGAGTGAAATAAATCCTGTTTTTTAGTGCTTAAATAAAAGCGTGGAGTTTGCTTAATGGCAACTATTAACCAGCTGGTACGACAGCCGCGCAAGCGCAAAATGGTAAAGAGTGATGTACCTGCATTGCAGGCATGTCCTCAGCGCCGTGGCGTTTGTACCCGCGTCTATACAACAACCCCTAAGAAACCGAACTCAGCACTGCGTAAAGTGTGCCGTGTTCGTCTGACAAACGGATATGAGGTTACTTCCTACATCGGTGGTGAAGGTCATAACCTGCAGGAGCACTCTGTTGTTCTGATCCGTGGTGGTCGTGTAAAAGACTTGCCGGGTGTTCGTTACCACACAGTACGTGGCGCACTGGATACCAGTGGCGTTAACGACCGTAAACAGGGTCGTTCTAAGTACGGTACCAAGCGTCCTAAGTCTTAAGCGTTTCCGGGACGGCGACAGAAGTCCGGCACAGCTGTTTAAACAGCCCGCTATACAACTAGAGCTAGACCGCAAGCAATAAGAGTAAGGTCAGGTATCAATTCCTGAAATAACCTGAAGACCTGTAGATAAAGGGGCTTATCATGCCAAGAAGAAGAGTTGCGGCAAAACGTGAAATCCTGCCGGATCCTAAATTCGGTAACATTACACTGGCAAAATTTACTAACCACCTGATGATCAGTGGTAAGAAATCGGTTGCCGAGAAGATTGTTTATGGTGCGCTGGACACAGTTGGTCAGCGGACTGGTGAAGATCCAATCGAAGCATTCAATAAAGCACTTGAGGCTATCCAGCCAATGGTTGAGGTTAAATCTCGCCGTGTGGGTGGTGCTACTTATCAGGTGCCTGTGGAAGTTCGTCCTTCCCGTCGTATGGCTCTGGCTATGCGTTGGTTGGTTGATGCTTCCCGTAAGCGTGGTGAGAAATCCATGGCGCTGCGTCTGGCTGGTGAAATCGGTGATGCAGTAGAAGGTCGTGGTGCAGCTGTGAAGAAACGTGAAGACGTGCATCGCATGGCTGAAGCGAACAAAGCATTCGCTCACTACCGCTTCTAAGCTTTTAATAAAGCTTTTGATGTAAGTTTCGAGGATTGAGTTTTGGCTCGTAAAACGCCTATTAACCGTTACCGAAATATCGGTATCTGTGCCCATGTTGATGCTGGTAAAACCACTACCACTGAGCGTGTTCTGTTCTACACCGGTATGTCCCATAAGATCGGTGAAGTGCATGACGGCGCAGCGACCATGGACTGGATGGAGCAAGAGCAGGAGCGTGGTATTACTATCACCTCCGCTGCGACCACCTGTTTCTGGAGTGGCATGAGTCAGCAGTTTGATCAGCATCGGATCAACATTATCGACACCCCGGGGCACGTTGACTTCACTATCGAAGTTGAGCGTTCTCTGCGGGTGCTCGATGGTGCGGTTGTGGTGTTATGTGCATCTTCTGGTGTGCAGCCTCAGACTGAGACTGTCTGGCGTCAGGCTGATAAGTATGAAGTGCCACGCATGGTGTTCGTCAATAAGATGGATCGTGCCGGTGCGGATTTCTTTATGGTTGTCAGGCAGTTGAAAGAGCGCCTGGGCGCAAACGCTGTACCGGTCAACTTCCCGATCGGCGCAGAAGACGAGTTTAAAGGTGTTGTCGATCTGATTCGCATGAAAGCCATTATGTGGAATGATGCTGATCAGGGTATGACATACGAGCTTTACGATATCCCTGCCGAGCTGCAGGAGCAGGCTGAAACACTGCGCGAGCAGTTGATTGAAGCTGCCGCAGAAGCATCTGAAGAGCTGATGGATAAGTACCTTGAAGAGGGTGACTTGTCCAACGAAGAGATCAAGGCGGGTCTGCGTCGTCGTACCCTGGATAACGACCTTGTTCTGATGCAGGCCGGTTCTGCATTCAAGAATAAAGGGGTTCAGGCAGTGCTGGATGCTGTCATTGAGTATATGCCGTCGCCGGTAGAAGTGAAGGCGATTGAGGGTACGCTTGATGATGATGAAACCCTTGATACCCGTGAAGCGGATGATTCTGCGCCGTTTGCGGCTCTGGCGTTTAAAATTGCGACTGACCCGTTTGTCGGTACCCTGACGTTTGTTCGGGTATACTCCGGCGTGCTGGCTTCTGGCGATAGTGTGGTTAACACTGTTAAAGGTAAGAAAGAGCGCGTTGGGCGGATGGTGCAGATGCACGCAAACAACCGGGAAGAGATTAAAGAGGTTCGCGCAGGCGATATCGCTGCTCTGATCGGTATGAAAGATGTAACAACCGGAGATACTCTGTGTAATCCTGAGCATAAGATCGTTCTGGAGCGCATGGAGTTTCCTGAGCCGGTAATCTCTGTAGCGGTTGAGCCTCGATCTCAGGCTGACCAGGAAAAAATGGGTATCGCACTGGGCAAGCTTGCCCAGGAAGATCCTTCATTCCGGGTGGCAACCGATCCAGAAACGGGTCAGACAATTATCTCTGGTATGGGCGAATTGCACCTGGATATTCTGGTGGATCGTATGAAGCGTGAATTCAGCGTTGAAGCGAACATCGGTAAGCCGCAGGTAGCCTATCGCGAGAAAATCCGTCAGTCTGTCGAAGCAAACCATAAGTTTATTCGTCAGTCTGGTGGTCGTGGTCAGTATGGCCATGTAGTCATTGAGTTTAGTCCGTCTGACAAGGAAGGGCTGGAGTTCATCAATGAGGTCGTAGGTGGTGCGATTCCTAAGGAATACATCCCGGCGATTGAAAAGGGTATCGAGGAGCAGATGAAGAACGGCGTTATTGCCGGCTATCCGCTGATCGGCCTGAAGGCCCGTCTCTATGATGGATCCTTTCATGAAGTTGACTCTAACGAGATGGCGTTTAAAATTGCTGCCTCCCAGGCGCTTAAGAAATTTGCACAGGAAGCAAGTCCCTGTGTGCTTGAGCCGATGATGAAGGTAGAGGTTGTAACGCCCGAAGATTACATGGGTGACGTGATGGGTGACCTGAACCGTCGTCGTGGTCTGGTTCAGGGTATGGATGATTGCAGTTCCGGTAAGATAATCAATGCGCAGGTTCCACTGGGCGAGATGTTTGGTTATGCTACCGATCTGCGTTCGGCTACCCAGGGTCGTGCAACATACTCAATGGAATTCTTTGATTATGCTGAGGCGCCAAATAACGTCGCTGAAGCTATAATCAATGCAAGATAATTTGCCCAATATATTAATGAGGAATTAATCGTGGCTAAAGAACAATTTGAACGTAATAAACCGCACGTTAACGTTGGTACAATCGGCCACGTTGACCACGGTAAAACTACTCTGACAGCTGCACTGACTCGTGTATGTGCTGAGGTTTTCGGTGGTAAGGCTGTTGCTTTTGACGGTATCGACAATGCACCAGAAGAGCGTGAGCGTGGTATTACTATCGCAACTTCTCACGTTGAGTACGATTCTTCTGTTCGTCACTACGCGCACGTTGACTGCCCAGGACACGCGGATTATGTAAAAAACATGATCACCGGTGCTGCACAGATGGACGGAGCAATTCTGGTATGTGGCGCGACTGATGGCCCTATGCCACAGACTCGTGAGCACATCCTGCTGTCCCGTCAGGTTGGTGTACCTTACATCGTAGTATTCCTGAACAAAGCTGACCTGCTGGCTGAAGATTGTGGCGGTGTTGACTCTGAAGAATACGCAGAGATGCTGGAACTGGTTGAAATGGAGCTGCGTGAGCTGCTGGACCAGTACGACTTCCCGGGTGACGACACTCCAATCATCGCTGGTTCTGCCCTTATGGCGCTGAACGGTGAAGATGAGAACGGTCTGGGTACCACTGCTGTAGCTAAGCTGGTAGAAGCTCTGGATAGCTATATCCCTGAGCCAGAGCGTGCGATCGATCAGCCATTCCTGATGCCTATCGAGGACGTATTCTCTATCTCTGGTCGTGGTACTGTAGTAACTGGCCGTGTAGAGCGTGGTATCGTTAGAACGGGTGAAGAGATTCAGATCGTTGGTATCCGTGACACTCAGACTACTACCTGTACAGGTGTAGAGATGTTCCGTAAGCTGCTTGACGAAGGTCGTGCAGGTGAGAACATCGGTGCGCTGCTGCGTGGTACTAAGCGTGATGACGTTGAGCGTGGTCAGGTACTGGCTAAGCCGGGTACAATTACTCCTCACACTCGTTTCGAAGGTGAAGTATACGTATTGTCAAAAGATGAAGGTGGTCGTCACACGCCATTCTTCAAAGGCTACCGTCCACAGTTCTACTTCCGTACAACTGACATCACCGGTGCTTGTGAGCTTCCAGAAGGCGTTGAGATGGTAATGCCAGGCGATAACATCAAGATGGATGTTACCCTGATCAACCCAATCGCGATGGAAGAAGGTCTGCGCTTTGCGATCCGTGAAGGCGGTCGTACTGTCGGTGCAGGCGTTGTAGCTAAAATCATCGAATAATCTTCGCTGATGCAAAAAAGGCTCCTTCGGGAGCCTTTTTTTGTTCTTGCTTTTGTGTTTTTTGATATGGCTGAAGTGTTGTGTCTTTCAAACTTCTGTGCGGCCATATCAAAAGTCGCATTGTTAAGTCAGGCGCAAAGGAACTTTGCTGGACTTAACTCGCTCGCATTTGCGTCCGCAAATGGTTGGGTGATTTATCTCTTCGTCGTTTTATCGCTGGCTGGAATCCGGTGTATTTCTGGCTTCTGTGCGGCCATATCAAAAGTCGCATCGTTAATCCTGGCGCAAAGGGGCTTTGCTTGGATTTGCTCGCTCGCATTTGCGTCCGCAAATGGTGGGATAGATGATCACTTGGTAATATTTGTGTCTGCAAATGAGCTAAGCATTAATGCTTCGTGACTCTCCTTTTTCCTGAATGCTGGCCCTTCAGTCTGTTTTTTTGTTTGTCAGGCTTTCTGCGTTATAAATTACTCAAAAATCGTGCTGTATAATTCGTAACCGATACTGGCTTGACTTGGGGGTAGGGGGTATGTAGAATGCGCTACCCCGTTAAATGGGGTTAGGTGGCGAAAGCCTTTTTTTAATTCTAGGAATTGTGGTCAAATGCAAAACCAGAAAATCAGAATCCGTCTGAAGGCTTTTGATCATCGCCTGATTGACTCTTCCGCTCAGGAGATCGTTGAGACTGCTAAGCGGACAGGTGCTCAGGTGCATGGTCCGATCCCGCTTCCTACTCGCAAAGAGCGTTTTACAGTTCTGATCTCTCCACACGTGAACAAAGATGCACGTGACCAGTATGAGATCCGTACTCACAAACGCGTTCTGGACATCGTTGAACCAACAGAAAAAACTGTTGATGCTCTGATGAAGCTGGATCTTGCTGCGGGTGTTGAAGTGCAAATTAGCCTCGGCTAATTAGACGATTGCGCAGATTAGTAAATCTGCGTGTGGAATGCCTTTTAGGCAGCCATAGCGGGTTTTAGCCCCGTACACAACTGGCAATGTGAGGTTTATAAAATGTCTGTATCTTTAATCGGACGTAAAGCAGGTATGACTCGTGTCTTCACAGAAGACGGCGTGTCAGTGCCAGTCACTGTCATCGAGGTGGAACCGAACCGCGTAACACAGGTTAAGAGCGAAGAGACTGATGGTTATTCTGCTGTGCAGGTAACTGTAGGTACTCGTCGTGCTAGCCGCGTTACTAAAGCTGCTGCTGGTCACTTTGCGAAAGCAGAGACCGAAGCAGGTCGTGGTTTGTGGGAGTTCCGTCTGTCAGGTGACGAAGAAGTAAATGTTGGTGATCAACTGACTGTTGAACGCTTTGAAGCGGGTCAGAAAATTGATGTAACCGGTCAATCCAAAGGTAAAGGTTTTCAGGGCGGCATTAAGCGCTGGAACTTCTCCATGCAGGATGCGACGCACGGTAACTCTCTTTCTCATCGTGCTCCTGGTTCTATTGGTCAGTGTCAAACTCCTGGTCGCGTGTGGAAAGGCAAGAAGATGGCAGGACACATGGGTGCTGAACGTGTAACCGTTCAATCCCTGGAAATTGTTCGCATCGATGCCGAGCGCAATCTGCTGTTAGTGAAAGGTGCTGTACCTGGTGCTACCGGCGGCGACGTAATCGTTAAATCAGCTGTTAAAGCTGGTGCCTGAGGGGGTTTGAAATGAATCTGAATCTTGCAGGAGCTGGAGGAAGCGTAGAAGTTTCCGATCTGGCGTTTGGTAAAGAATTCAATGAATCACTGGTTCATCAGGTTGTTACGGCATACCTGGCCGGTGGTCGTCAAGGCACCAAGGCTCAGAAAAACCGCGCCGCTGTAAGCGGTGGTGGTGCTAAGCCATGGCGTCAAAAAGGTACTGGCCGTGCACGTGCCGGTACTATTCGTAGTCCTCTGTGGCGTACTGGTGGCGTAACATTCGCTGCTCAGCCACGTGACCACGCTCAAAAAGTTAACAAGAAAATGTATCGCGCTGCGATGCGTTGCATCTTGTCTGAGCTGGTTCGTCAGGAGCGTCTGGTAGTTGTAGAAAACTTCCAGGTTGACGCGCCTAAGACTAAGCAGTTTGTTGCTAAGCTGAACGAGCTTGAGCTGACTAACGCACTGCTGATCACAGAAGACGTAGAGCAGAATCTGTATCTGGCCGCACGCAACGTACCACACGTTGACGTTCGCGATGCAGCTGGCATCGATCCTGTCAGCCTGGTTGGTTTTGAGAAGGTTGTTGTGACTGTTGCTGCTCTCAAGAAAATTGAGGAGGCGTTAGCATGAATCCAGGACGCATCTATCAAGTACTGCTAGGGCCGCATATCTCTGAGAAAGCAACTATCGTTGCTGAAGGTTCTCAGCAGGTTGTTTTCCGCGTAGCAACTGATGCAACTAAGCCTGAAATCAAAAAGGCTGTTGAACAGTTGTTCGACGTAAAAGTAACTGGCGTGAACATCGTCAACGTTAAGGGCAAAACCAAGCGCACACAGCGCGGTATGGGTAAGCGCTCTGACGTTCGCAAGGCATATGTTTGCCTGGCTGATGGTCATGACATCGACTTCGTCGATGGCGAATAAGAGGGGTTACAAGAATGGCTATTGTTAAATCTAAACCGACCTCCGCTGGACGCCGTCACGTAGTTCGGGTAACTACCCCGGATCTGCATAAGGGCAAGCCACACGCTGCTCTGGTCGAAAAGAAAAGCAAGACCGGTGGTCGTAACACATATGGTCGCATTACGACTCGTCACATTGGTGGCGGTCATAAGCAGCATTACCGTGTAATCGATTTCCGTCGCAACAAGCTGGATATCCCTGCTACCGTTGAGCGTCTGGAATATGATCCAAACCGCTCTGCGCACATCGCTCTGCTGATGTACGCTGATGGTGAGCGTCGCTACATTATCGCCCCTAAAGGCGTTAAAGCTGGTGATACTCTGGTATCTGGTCAGAATGCTGATATTAAACCAGGTAACTGCCTGCCACTGCGTAACATCCCTGTTGGTAGCGTAATTCACTGTATCGAGATGAAGCCAGGTAAAGGTGCTCAGATTGCACGTTCCGCTGGTACATCTGCACAGCTGATTGCTCGTGAAGGCGCTCATGCGACTCTGCGTCTGCGTTCAGGTGAGATGCGTAAAGTGCTGGTTGACTGCTGTGCGACACTGGGTGAGGTCGGTAACTCCGAGCACTCTCTGCGTCGTCTGGGTAAAGCTGGTGCTACGCGCTGGCGTGGTGTTCGTCCTACCGTTCGTGGTGTAGCGATGAACCCGGTAGATCACCCGCATGGTGGTGGTGAAGGTCGTACATCTGGTGGTCGTCATCCTGTGACGCCATGGGGTGTTCCGACTAAAGGTAAGAAAACTCGTTCGAACAAGCGTACCGATAAGATGATCGTACGCCGTCGTCAAGCGAAATAATCAGAGGATACAGCTGTGCCACGTTCACTGAAGAAAGGTCCTTTTATCGACCTTCACCTGTTGAAAAAGGTAGAAGCTGCAATTGAGGCCAATGATCGTCGTCCGATCAAAACCTGGTCTCGCCGTTCTACAGTTTTTCCAAACTTCGTAGGACTGACGATTGCAGTTCATAATGGCCGTCAGCACGTACCGGTGTTTGTCACCGAGGATATGGTTGGTCATAAATTAGGCGAGTTTGCTGCTACCCGTACGTACAAGGGTCATGCTGCAGACAAGAAAGCTAAACGCTAATCGGGAGTTAAGAAAATGGAAGTAGCCGCTAAGCATAAAGGCGCCCATATCTCCGCTCAGAAAGCGCGTTTGGTTGCCGATCAAATCCGCGGGAAGGCGGTGGGTGAAGCCCTGAATATTCTGGCTTTCAGCCCGCAAAAAGGTGCGGTGCTTGTTAAGAAGGTACTTGAGTCTGCTATTGCTAACGCTGAGCATAACGAAGGTGCTGATATTGATGAGCTGCGTGTTTCACAGATCTTCGTTGATGAAGGTATGACTATGAAACGCATCAGACCGCGTGCCAAGGGTCGTGCTGACCGTATTTTGAAGCGCACCTCCCACATCACCGTCAAGGTAGCTGACTGCTAGGAGATACCACATGGGTCAGAAGGTACATCCAACAGGTATTCGTCTTGGAATTGTTAAAGATCACACTTCTGTGTGGTATGCAGACAAGAATGAATACGCTAATAAGCTGTTGAACGACCTTCAGGTACGTGAGTATCTGGAAGGTCAATTAAAAGCAGCATCTGTAAGCCGCATCGAAATCGAGCGTCCTGCACAGAATGCTAAAATCACCATTTTCACTGCCCGTCCAGGCATTGTAATTGGTAAAAAAGGTGAAGATGTAGAAAAACTGCGTAATGCTATCTCTAAAATGATGGGCGTTCCGGTTCACATCAACATCGAAGAGATCCGTAAACCAGATCTGGATGCCAAACTGGTTGCTCAAAGCGTAGCAAGTCAGCTGGAGCGTCGCGTGATGTTCCGCCGTGCTATGAAGCGTTCTGTACAGAATGCTATGCGCCAGGGTGCTGAGGGTATCAAGATTCAGGTAGGTGGTCGTTTGGGCGGTGCAGAGATTGCACGTTCCGAATGGTACCGCGAAGGTCGTGTGCCACTGCACACCCTGCGTGCTGATATCGATTACGGTACTTATGAGGCGCACACTACTTACGGTGTGCTTGGTATTAAAGTCTGGATCTTCAAAGGTGAGATTCTGGGTGGCATTGAAGAAGTGCGCGCTCAGAGAAATGCTCAGCCTAAGAAGAAAGGTTCAAAGTAGGGGTAATTATCAATGCTGCAACCTAAGAGACTTAAATTCCGCAAGGTTATGAAAGGCCGCAACCGCGGTCTGTCAGAGCGCGGTAGTGCAGTCAGCTTCGGTGAAATTGCACTTAAAGCGACAGAGCGTGGTCGTATCACTGCTCGTCAGATCGAGGCTGCTCGTCGTACTATGACTCGTCACGTAAAACGTGGTGGTAAAATCTGGATTCGCGTGTTCCCGGACAAGCCGATCACAGGTAAGCCGCTCGAAGTACGGATGGGTAAAGGTAAGGGTAGTGTTGAATACTGGGTATGCCAGATCAAACCAGGTAAAGTGCTGTTCGAAATGAGCGGTGTACCTGATGAGCTTGCAACCGAGGCGTTCAATCTGGCTGCGGCAAAACTGCCGCTGGCTACCACCATTGTTAAACGGACGGTGATGTGATGAAAGCAACTGAACTGCGCGAACAATCCGCCGAAGAACTCCAGCAGACTCTGCTGGGTCTTTTGAAGGATCAGTTCAATCTGCGTATGCAGAAAGCAACTGGTCAGCTGGCTCAGAATCATATGCTGGGTCAGGTGCGTCGCGATATCGCGCGCGTTAAGACCGTACTGAATCAGAAAGCAGGTAACTAATATGGCTGCAGAAAAACGTACACGTACTGTGACCGGTAAAGTTATCAGCAACAAGGCTGACAAAACTATTACCGTTCTGGTTGAGCGTAAAGAGAAGCACCCGATCTACGGGAAATTCGTAACTCGCTCCACTAAGCTGCATGCGCATGACGAACAGAATGAATGTCAGATGGGAGATACAGTGACTGTTGCTGAATCCCGTCCGCTTTCAAAAAGTAAGTCTTGGACGCTAGTTAAGATTGAAGAACAGGCAGTAAAGGTGTAATATAACGCACCTTTGCTTCTGGCAGGCTATTTTTGAGCCCGAAAGAGCAAAGAAAATAGTCTGAATTTTGGAGTAGAGACCCATGATTCAAACAGAATCTATGCTTGATGTTGCTGATAACAGCGGCGCCAAGCGAGTACAGTGTATCAAGGTCCTGGGTGGCTCACACCGTCGTTATGCCGGTGTAGGCGACATCATCAAAGTTACCGTTAAGGAAGCAATTCCTCGCGGTAAGGTGAAAAAAGGTCAGGTCCTTAATGCTGTTGTGGTACGTACCCGTAAAGGTGTTCGGCGCCCGGACGGTTCAATTATCCGCTTTGATACAAACTCAGCGGTTCTATTGAACGCCAACTCCGCACCGATCGGTACTCGTATCTTTGGCCCAGTAACTCGTGAACTTCGCTCTGAGAAGTTTATGAAAATCATTTCCCTGGCGCCTGAAGTGCTATAAAAAATCCCGACCGTCGCAAGTCAGGATTTATGCAAAAACGCTAAGCTCGAAAGGGCTTGGCGTTTTTAAGCATGAGAGGGTAGTAGGAAAGGATGGAAATTAATGCGTAAAATTATTCGTAACGACGAAGTAATCGTTATTGCAGGCAGAGACAAAGGCAAGCGCGGCAAGGTTTTGCGTGTTCTTGCTAATGATCGCCTGGTCGTGTCTGGCATCAACATGGTTAAGAAACACACCAAGCCTAACCCAATGCTGGGTAAAGCTGGCGGTATCGTAGAGAAAGAAGCAGCGATTGCAGTATCTAACATCGCTATCTTCAACTCTGCTACCGGTAAAGGTGACCGTGTTGGTTTCAAAGTTCTGGAAGATGGCAACAAAGTCCGGATCTTCAAATCCAACGGCGAACTTATCGCTAAGTAATAGGAGTTGATGCCATGTCTAGATTAAAAGCACTCTATAACGAGTCCGTTAAGCAGCAGTTGAAAGATGACTTGAGCTGTCCTAACGTGATGGCTGTACCACGCCTGACCAAAATTACCCTGAATATGGGTGTTGGTGAAGCGCTGGGTGATAAAAAGCAGCTGGATAATGCCGTAGCAGAAATGCAGGCAATTGCAGGTCAGAAGCCTGTTGTAACCCTGGCCCGCAAGTCAATTGCTGGCTTTAAGGTTCGTGAAGGTTGGCCGATCGGTTGTAAGGTTACTCTGCGCGGTGAGCGTATGTGGGAATTCCTGGACCGTCTGGTTGATATCTCGATCCCACGTATTCGTGACTTCCGTGGCCTGAACCCGAAATCTTTTGATGGTCGTGGTAACTACAGCATGGGCGTGAAAGAGCAGATCATCTTCCCTGAAATCGAATACGATAAGGTAGATAAGCTGCGTGGTATGGATATTACCATCACCACCACTGCTCGCACTAACGACGAAGGTCGTGCCCTGCTGGCAGCCCTCAACTTCCCATTCAAAAAGTAAGGGTAGAGTAATGGCTAAGGTATGTATGAAAGCGCGCGAAGCTAAACGCGCAAAAATGGTTGCCAAGTATGCTGAAAAGCGTGCTGCTCTTAAAGCAATCGTTAAGAACCCTGCTTCTTCTGAAGATGAAGTATGGGAAGCTCAGGTAGCGCTTCAGAAGCTACCGCGTGACGCTAACCCGGTTCGCCAGGTGCGTCGTTGTCAGGTAACTGGTCGTCCACACGCTGTTTACCGTAAGTTTGGTCTTAGTCGGATCAAGCTGCGTGAAGCTGCAATGCGTGGTGATGTGCCGGGCCTGAAAAAAGCAAGCTGGTAAGCACAATGGTCCGGGCAGGATGATTCCCATCCTGCTACCGCATTGCGCTGCACAAAGGAAAATAAACCATGAGTATGCAAGACACTCTTGCGGATATGCTAACCCGTATTCGTAATGGTCATATGGCTGAAAAAACAGCTGTAACTATGCCTGCTTCTAAACTGAAAGCATCTGTTGCTGCAGTTCTGAAAGAGGAAGGTTACATTGCTGACTTCGCTGTTGAAGGCGAAGGTAAGCCAGTGATGACTGTTGAATTGAAATACTTCGACGGCAAGCCGGTTATTGAGTCAATCCAGCGAGTTAGTCGTCCAAGTTTGCGAGTATATAAAGGCGCGTCTGATCTGCCTAAAGTTGCTGGCGGTCTGGGCGTAGCTATCGTTTCCACCTCTCACGGTGTGATGACTGATCGCGCTGCACGTGCTGCCGGTATCGGCGGCGAAGTCATCTGCACGGTATTCTAGGAGCTGGAAATATGTCTCGAGTTGCTAAAAGTCCCGTTGTCCTACCGGCAGGTGTTGAAGCTAAGGTTGAAGGTCAGCAGATCAATGTAAAGGGCGGTAACGGTGCCCTGGGTCTGACTGTTCACCCGTCTGTAGAAGTAACCACTGAAGAGAACACTCTGAAGTTCGCAGCACGCGATGGCAGCAAGTCTGCTAATGCGCTGGCTGGTACTACCCGTTCTCTGGTTAATAACATGGTTGTTGGTGTAAGCGCTGGTTTCTCTAAGAAACTGCTGCTTCAGGGTGTTGGTTATCGTGCTGCCGTAAACGGCAAGACACTGAGCCTGACTCTGGGTTTTTCACACCCAATCGATTACCAACTGCCTGAAGGCGTTACCGCAGCAATGGAAGGCCAGACTACTATCGTGCTCAATGCAGCCGATAAACAAGCTCTGGGCCAGGCCGCTGCAGAAGTTCGTGCTTTCCGTCCACCAGAGCCTTACAAAGGTAAGGGTGTACGTTACGCTGACGAATTTGTTCGCCGTAAAGAAGCTAAGAAGAAGTAAGGTAGGGTCATGAACGAAAAGAAAACATCTCGTATTCGCCGTGCCCGCCGTGCCCGTTTCAAGATGCGTGAACTGGGCGCAGTACGTCTGTGTGTAACCCGTACACCACGTCACATCTATGCACAGGTTATCTCTGCTGATGGTGGTCAGGTTCTGGCTGCAGCTTCAACTGTAGAGAAAGACCTGCGTAGTGATACTACCGGTAACACTGATGCCGCTACTAAAGTAGGCACACTGATCGCTCAGCGCGCAAAAGACGCTGGCGTGACTAAGGTTGCTTTCGACCGTTCTGGTTTTAAATACCATGGACGTGTTAAAGCGTTGGCAGATGCAGCCCGTGAAGGCGGCCTGGAATTCTAAGGGGTTTGACAATGGCAAATCACGAACAGAAAGACGGTGACCTACAAGAGAAACTTGTTCAGGTTAACCGTGTTGCCAAAGTAGTTAAGGGTGGTCGTATCTTCGGTTTCACCGCTTTGACTGTTGTTGGCGACGGTAATGGCCGCGTAGGCTTCGGTCGCGGTAAGGCACGTGAAGTGCCTGCGGCGATTCAAAAAGCGATGGAGCAAGCGCGTCGCAATATGATCACAGTTGAGCTGAACGGCACAACTCTGCAGTACCCTATTAAAGCCCGTCACGGTGCTTCTAAAGTGTACATGCAGCCAGCTTCTGAAGGTACCGGTGTAATTGCCGGTGGTGCAATGCGTGCCGTACTGGAAATCGCTGGTGTTCACAACGTACTGGCTAAGTGCTACGGCTCTACCAACCCAGTAAACGTTGTTCGCGCAACTATCAACGGTCTTGCTAGCATGACATCTCCTGAAGATGTTGCTGCTAAGCGTGGTAAGACCGTAGAAGACATTCTGGGGTAATCAACGATGGCATCTACTCTCAAGGTAACACTTGTACGCAGCACCATCGGTATCCTGCCTAAGCACAAATTGTGCGTCCAGGGTCTTGGTCTGCGCCGTATCGGTCACTCCGTTGTTGTGGAAGACACTCCTTCCGTACGCGGTATGATCAACAAAGTTAACTACATGGTTCGTGTAGAAGGCGAATAAGGAGTCCGTTATGCGTCTTAATACACTGAGTCCTGCCGAAGGTTCTAAGCACGCTCCTAAGCGTGTAGGCCGCGGTATTGGTTCCGGCCTGGGTAAAACCGGTGGTCGTGGCCATAAGGGTCAGAAATCCCGCTCCGGCGGTTCTGTGAAACCAGGTTTCGAAGGTGGTCAAATGCCACTGCAGCGTCGTCTGCCTAAGTTCGGTTTTACCTCTCGTCAGGCTGCATTCGTTGCAGAAATTCGCCTGAACGAGCTGGCTAAGATTGATGCTGAAGTGATCGACCTGGATGCACTGAAAAAAGCGGATATCATCAAAGACAGCATCAAGCGTGCGCGCGTGATCTTGTCCGGTGAAATCACCAAAGCAGTTACCGTTAAAGGTCTTAAAGTGACCAAAGGCGCTCTGGCTGCAATTGAAGCTGCAGGCGGAAAAGTCGAGGAATAAATGGCTAAGAAAGGACCAGTACCAGCAGGAAGTCAGAACGGCCTGGGCGAGCTTAAATCCCGCCTGTTGTTTGTTCTGATTGCGATCGTTGTATACCGTATCGGTGCACATATTCCGGTACCTGGTATCAACCCTGATCGTCTGGCAGCACTTTTTGACCAGAATCAGGGTACCATCCTGAGCATGTTTAACATGTTCTCAGGGGGTGCTCTGGAGCGGATGAGTATTCTCGCGCTGGGTATCATGCCGTACATCTCTGCATCGATTATTATGCAGCTGATGACGGTGGTGAGCCCGACGCTGGCACAACTCAAGAAAGAAGGTGAGGCTGGTCGTCGGAAGATCAATCAGTATACTCGTTACGGCACCGTAATCCTTGCGACTGTACAGTCATTTGGTATGGCGGTAGGCCTGGCGAATCAGGGCGTGGCTTTCGCTGCAGATGTCAATTTCTACTTTGTAGCAGTTGTCACTCTTGTATCGGGTGCTGTATTCCTGATGTGGCTGGGCGAACAGGTAACTGAGCGGGGTATCGGTAACGGTATCTCTATTCTGATCTTCGCTGGTATTGTGGCCGGTCTGCCTAGTGCAATCGGTCAGTCCTTTGAATCGGCACGTCAGGGGGATCTTAATATCCTGGCGTTGCTGGCCATCGCTGTGCTGGCGGTAGCCACTGTGGGTTTCGTAGTGTTCATGGAGCGCGGTCAACGCCGTATCACCATTAACTATGCGAAACGTCAGCAGGGGCGTCGTATGTACGCTGCACAGACCAGTCATCTGCCGTTAAAGGTGAATATGGCTGGTGTTATTCCGCCGATCTTCGCTTCAAGCATTTTGCTGTTCCCTGCTTCACTTGGTCAGTGGTTTGGCCAGACTGAAGGCATGGAACTGCTACAGGATATCGCACTTGCGCTGGGCCCGGGTCAGCCGCTGTATATCCTGCTGTTTTCGGTATGTATCATTTTCTTCTGTTACTTCTACACCGCGATTGTTTTCAATCCGAAAGATGTGGCCGATAACCTGAAGAAATCTGGTGCATTCATCCCGGGTATCCGCCCAGGGGAGCAATCTGCTAAGTACATCGATAACGTACTGGGCCGCCTGACACTGTTTGGCGCCCTGTACATCACTGCGGTATCTCTGATGCCTCAGTTCCTGGTTGTGGCCTGGAATGTACCTTTCTACTTCGGTGGTACGTCACTGCTGATCGTAGTTGTTGTTGTGATGGATTTCATGGCACAAGTACAGTCGCACCTGATGTCTCATCAGTATGAATCCCTGATGAAGAAGTCGAATCTTAAAGGAGGTGGTGCTGGCCTGCTGCGCTAGCCCCCTGCTATTTGGAGTTGATCATGAAAGTACGTGCATCTGTTAAGAAAATCTGCCGTAACTGCAAGATCGTACGTCGTAACGGTACTCTGCGGGTTATCTGCAAAGTTGAACCACGACACAAGCAGCGCCAGGGTTAATTAACGCCTGGTCTGGGAGTGGTTGGCGCGAAGCCTTGATTTATTTTTGATCAAAGTGTAGAATCTCGCGCCTTCCATTAATAGAAGAATTTGCAGTACCTGTGAAAAGCACAGGTGCATGCTAATGAGTTGGAGTAAATTGAATGGCCCGTATAGCTGGCGTCAATATTCCTGACAATAAGCATGCGGTAATTTCATTGACTTACATCTTCGGAATTGGCCGCACTACAGCGAAGGACCTCTGCGCTACTTGTGGGATTGCAGAATCCACAAAGATTGCAGATTTGTCAGAAGAACAACTGGACATCGTACGTGGCGAAGTTGCCAAGATGACAGTTGAAGGCGATCTTCGCCGTGAAGTATCCATGAACATCAAGCGCTTGATGGATCTGGGCTGTTATCGTGGTCTGCGGCATCGCCGTAGTCTGCCTCTCCGTGGTCAGCGCACTAAGACTAATGCGCGTACCCGTAAGGGCCCACGTAAGCCAATCCGTAAGTAATGGTAAGCGATAGGAATTTCCAGTATGGCTAAGCCAGGTAATCGCACACGTAAAAAGGTTAAAAAGCAGGTTGTTGACGGATTCGCTCACATCCATGCTTCATTTAACAACACGATCATTACTATTACTGATCGTCAGGGCAATACCCTGAGTTGGGCAACCGCAGGCGGCTCCGGCTTCCGTGGTTCTCGTAAGAGTACACCCTTCGCGGCACAGGTTGCTGCGGAACGTGCAGGTGTAGCTGCTCAAGAGTATGGTCTAAAGAATTTAGACGTTTTTGTTAAGGGCCCAGGCCCAGGCCGTGAATCCGCTGTACGTGCATTGAATGCATGTGGATACAAGGTTAACAACATCACGGACGTGACACCGATTCCTCACAACGGTTGTCGTCCACCGAAGAAACGTCGCGTTTAATCCGGAGACAGTAATAATATGGCTCGTTATTTAGGACCAACATGTAAGCTGTCTCGCCGTGAAGGTACCGACCTTTTCCTGAAGAGCGGTGTTCGTGCTCTGGACAGTAAGTGTAAAGCTGAAAATGTTCCAGGTGTACATGGCGCTCGTCGTGGTCGTTTGTCTGATTACGGTTTACAGCTTCGTGAAAAACAGAAAGTTCGTCGTACATACGGCGTGCTTGAAAAGCAATTCCGCAGCTACTACAAGGAAGCTGCCCGTCGCTCTGGAGCGACTGGTACCAACCTTCTTCAGTTGCTGGAAGGGCGTCTAGACAATGTTGTCTATCGTATGGGGTTTGGATCTACTCGTGCTGAAGCACGTCAGGTAGTTTCACATCGCCAGATTACAGTTAACGGTCAGTCTGTGAACGTTCCATCTTACCAGGTACAAGCTGGTGACGTGGTTGCCGTTCGTGAAAAGTCTAAGACTCAGCTGCGTATCAAACACGCACTTGAGCTGGCTTCTCAGCGTACCTCTGTTGAATGGGTAGAAGTAGATTCTGCGAAAATGGAAGGAACTTTCAAGTCCCTGCCAGAGCGTAGCGATCTGTCTGCTGATATCAACGAGCAGCTGATTGTCGAACTGTACTCTAAGTAAATATTGACTTCTTAATTGGTGGAACTATGCAGCGTTCAGTAAACGAGTTTCTAAGTCCCCGTCATATCGACGTTCAGGAAATTAGTGCAACTCGTGCAAAAGTTACTTTGGAACCACTGGAGCGCGGTTTTGGCCATACGCTGGGTAATGCGCTACGCCGTATCCTTCTCTCTTCAATGCCTGGCTGTGCCATCACTGAAGTAGAGATCGAGGGTGTGCTGCATGAGTACAGCACCATCGAGGGCGTGCAGGAAGACGTAATTGAAATCCTGCTCAACCTCAAAGGTGTTGCAGTCGCGCTGCACAATGGTGACGAAGCAACCCTGACTCTGTCTAAGAGCGAAGCGGGTCCTGTTACAGCAGCTGATATTCAGCTGAATCAGGACGTTGAAATCGCGAATCCAGAGCATGTCATCGCTCATCTGAGCGAAGGTGCGAGCCTTAACATGCAACTGAAGATCGTGCGTGGTCGTGGCTATGTGCCAGCTGATGCGCGCGTATCTGATGAAGACGAGTCACGGACCATCGGTCGCCTGCAGCTCGATGCTACCTACAGCCCGGTTCGCCTGGTATCGTATGTAGTTGAAAGTGCTCGTGTTGAACAGCGTACTGACTTAGATAAGTTGGTTATTGACATTGAATCCAATGGTACTATCGATCCGGAAGAATGCATCCGTCGTGCTGCAACTATTCTGCAGCAGCAACTGGCTGTATTTGTAGATCTGGAAGGTGGTAAGGATCAGGTTAACGATGAACCGGAAGAACCAGAGATCGATCCGATCCTGCTGCGTCCGGTTGATGATCTGGAGCTGACTGTACGTTCCGCCAACTGTCTGAAGGCAGAGCAGATCTACTATATCGGTGATCTGATTCAGCGTACCGAAGTAGAACTGCTTAAGACTCCGAACTTGGGTAAGAAATCGCTGACCGAGATCAAGGACGTTTTGGCGTCTAAAGGTCTGTCGCTTGGTATGCGCCTGGAAAACTGGCCACCGGCGAGCATCAGAAACGACGATAAAGTCGCTTCCTGATCTGCGGTTTTAAACCTAACAGTTTGGCAAGGATAAAAAGATGCGTCATCGTAAATCAGGTCGTCACTTTAATCGTACAAGTGCGCACCGTAAAGCAATGTTCAAGAACATGGCTGTAAGCCTGTTCGAACATGAGCTCAT
Organism: Amphritea atlantica; assembly: GCA_024397875.1. NCBI lineage: Bacteria > Pseudomonadati > Pseudomonadota > Gammaproteobacteria > Oceanospirillales > Oceanospirillaceae > Amphritea > Amphritea atlantica. Next base: position 109,857 of record CP073345.1, on the reverse strand, counting down.
CAAGACCACGCTGCCTAAAGCTAAAGAGCTGCGTCGTGTTGCTGAGCCTCTGATCACACTGGCAAAAGTAGACTCGGTTGCTAACCGTCGTCTGGCCTTTGCCCGTACCCGCAGCAAAGAAGCTGTCGGTAAACTGTTCAATGAACTGGGTCCTCGCTACGAAGGTCGTCCAGGCGGATACATTCGCATTCTAAAATGTGGATTCCGTACTGGTGACAACGCGCCGATGGCTTACGTTGAACTGGTTGACCGTCCAGCTGACGCTGTAGCGGTAGAAGATTCTGAAGATTAATCTCTTCGACTCTTAATAAAAACCCGGCTTATGCCGGGTTTTTTTTTGCCCTCGATCAGTCGCCATATTTTCCCCTATAGCTGTTTGAAGAAAATCTGACAATTGAACAATAATTTTGGCTGCTAGTATGAGTGTATTCAGATCACTCAAGCTGTAGCTAGTTCTATGGCGACTTTGTCTCGCAGAAAATCTCTCAATAGCAGCACCGCCGGGGTTAACTGCTGTCTGCTTGGGCAAATCAGATAGAGAGATAAAGGCTTAGACTGATATTCTTGAAGTATCCTCACGAGTTTACCCTTCTTCAGGTCTTGGTTTACATCTAACACCGATTTATAGCCAATTCCTTTGCCTGCGACAGCCCAGCGTCGGACGATCTCGGCATCGTCGCTTTCACGGTCTCCCTTCACCGATATTTTATATCGCTTTTCACCACGGAATAGCTCCCAGGTATTGAACGATCGGCTGCCTAGTCTGAACATCAGGCAATTATGTTGGCGCAGATCATCAGGATGCTCAGGTTTACCATAACTCACTATGTAATCGGGTGAAGCAATAATTAGCCGTTCCATTGTGGCAATTTGAAAGGCGATCATGCTGGAATCTTCTGGCTCACCATAGCGTAGCGCGACATCTACCCGGTCCAGATAGAAATTTGACAAGCTATCGCTGATGCTCAGTTTTAGAGAAAATTCAGGATGTTCTTCCATCATTTCATCAATCCATGGGATGGCTATATTCCGGCCAAGGTCTGAGGGCACTGACAGACGAAGTTCACCCGAAATTTTACCTTTAATCGCATGTAAAGAGGCTTTTCCTTCCTCCAGAGAGGCTAATGCCTGTTGGCAATATAGTAGAAAGTGCTCACCTTCCGAAGTGAGGCGAAGCTGACGAGTTGAACGGATAAACAGCTGCGTATCCAGTTGTTTCTCTAGTCGTTTCAGGGCTGCACTGGCGGCTGCTGGCGTTATGCCAAGTTGCTTAGCGGAAGCGGTAATGCTTTCACTGTCCGCGATTCGGGTGAAGAGATCTAAATCTGATGTGTTCATTATCAAAAATAATTTGAAACTGATTAATTGATTGCCTTGTTTTAAGTTTAGGGCTATCCCTCGACAATGTCTCTATCAATTTACGGAGACATTAAATGAAAGCTATCGGTTATCTAACATCACAAGATATTACAGCGCAGGATTCATTGGTTGATATTGATCAGCCTATGCCTGTTGCCACCGGTCGTGATTTGCTGGTTAAGGTTAATGCCATATCGGTAAATCCGGTTGACACTAAAGTTCGCAAAAATGTTCAGCCTGAGAATGGAGAATATAAGGTTCTGGGATGGGATGCCGTTGGTGAGGTTGTTGCTGTCGGTGAGCAAGTACAGTTTTATAACAAGGGTGACAAAGTTTGGTATGCCGGTGACTTGACTCGCCCAGGCACTAACTCTGAGTATCATCTTGTTGATGAACAGATTGTGGGTCATAAGCCAACGTCGATTTCTGACGCTGAAGCTGCGGCATTGCCTTTGACCACCATCACTGCATGGGAATTGCTTTTTGATCGTTTAGGTCTTGCCCCGTGTGGATCTGCTCATGCTTCAGCTGAGCAGCAGGTACTGATCATCGGGGCTGCGGGTGGCGTTGGTTCAATTATCGTGCAGCTCGCCGCCAGATTAACTGATGCGGTGGTTATCGGCACTGCTTCTCGTCCAGAAAGCCAACAATGGGTAACCGCATGCGGCGCCGATATCGTCATTGATCATCGTAAGCCTCTGCAGGAAGAGCTCAACAAGGTTGGTTTGTCGAGTGTTACCCATGTTGTTAGTTTGAATGGTACTACTGAGCATTTTGATTCGATTGCTGAGGTTATAGCGCCCCAAGGAAAGTTTGCGCTAATCGATGATCCTGATCAGCCGCTGGATATTATGAAACTTAAAATGAAGTCTGTTTCTTTGCACTGGGAATGTATGTATACCCGTTCGATGTTCAATACCTCTGATATAGCCAAACAGCGTGATCTGTTGAATGAGGTCGCCGGACTTATCGACGCAGCAGAGATTAAAACAACACGGGGGGAGCACTTTGGACCGATCAACGCAGAGAATCTTAAACGTGCTCATATCGCAGTCGAAAGTGGCACCGTGATAGGTAAGATCGTACTCGAAGGGTTTGGGCACTAACTCATTAATGTCAGAGTCGCTTCTAAAGGGCTCTCTATGAAGGCAGCACTGACAATCATTGCATGTATCTAAGCCAGACCAGAAGACGTACTACGGGTAAAAAGCCGAACTAATTAGTTTGATTGAACCGACACATGCTGAACAGGGGGGTATCGAGTACGACCTTCATCAGGATAAGGAAAATGCGCAGGTTTTTGCCTTCTATGTAAGCTGGGAATCCCGTGAATTATGGCTGAGGCATATGAAAGTGATCCCCTGAAACGCTATTCGGTAGTCATTGAGGGCTATCGCAAGCTTTACCGTGAATGAGATGAGTCGCGTAGGTTGACACATTAAAGGCTGATGCAACAAGCATCAGCCTTTCTGCCCTTATTTTCTTTCTAGCAACTAGCAAGAGGCGAAGCCGCGTCTGGCAAGTCGCGTAGGGACGTTCTAGCCACTTATCAGCTTTTATTCTTAGCTTTATCCAGCAGAGGCTTCAAGAATTCCCCGGTATATGACCCTTTAATCTCGGCTACTGTCTCCGGTGTGCCGGTAGCGATGATCTGTCCGCCACGGGTGCCGCCTTCAGGGCCGAGATCGACGATCCAGTCGGCGGTTTTAATCACATCCAGGTTGTGTTCAATCACCACGATGGTGTTACCGTGATCGCGCAGGCGATAGAGCACGTTCAGCAATTGCTGGATATCGTAGAAGTGCAGACCGGTAGTCGGTTCATCGAGGATATAGAGGGTTTTACCGGTATCCCGTTTACTCAGCTCTTTGGCCAGTTTCACCCGTTGTGCTTCACCCCCGGAGAGGGTGGTGGCGGCTTGTCCCAGGCGGATATAAGACAGACCGACATCAATCAGCGTTTGCAGGCGACGGGCGAGCGCCGGAATGGCATCGAAAAACTCACGACCATCTTCTACCGTCATCTCCAGGACTTCGTGGATGCTCTTGCCCTTGTATTTAACTTCAAGGGTTTCGCGGTTGTAACGCTTGCCCTTGCAGACGTCACAAGGGACGTAGATATCCGGCAGGAAGTGCATCTCTACCTTGATAACGCCATCGCCCTGACAGGCCTCACAGCGGCCGCCTTTGACGTTAAAGCTGAAGCGTCCGGGTTTGTAACCCCGGGAGCGAGCTTCCTGAGTACCGGCAAACAACTCCCGAATCGGGGTGAAGATGCCGGTGTAAGTTGCCGGATTTGACCGGGGTGTCCGGCCAATCGGGCTCTGATCGATATCGATCACTTTATCCAGCAGATCCATCCCTTTCAGTTCTTTGTAAGGGGCGGCATCCAGCGTGGTAGCGCCGTTCAGTTCGGTCGCTGCAATCGGGTAGAGGGTGCCGTTGATCAGGGTCGACTTACCGGAGCCGGAGACGCCGGTGACACAGGTCAGCAGACCCAGAGGTATATCCAGGTTGACGCTGTTAAGGTTGTTACCGGTAGCGCCATGCAGCTGAAGCCAGCGTCCGTCAGATGTGTGACGTTCGGATGGGACTTCGATTCTGCGCCGTCCAGACAGATAGTCGGCGGTCATTGATTCTTTGCACTGCATCAGCTGTGCCGGGGTGCCTTGCGCGATAATCTCACCACCATGCACCCCCGCGCCCGGACCGATATCGATGACATAGTCTGCCAGCCGGATCGCATCTTCGTCATGCTCCACCACGATGACAGTATTCCCCAGGTCCCGCAGGTGGATCAGGGTTTTCAGCAAGCGGTCGTTATCACGCTGGTGCAGGCCGATTGAGGGCTCGTCGAGAATGTACATTACGCCCACCAGTCCGGCCCCGATCTGGCTGGCCAGTCGAATCCGTTGTGCTTCACCGCCGGAGAGGGTTTCGGCGCTACGCTCCAGAGAGAGGTAATCCAGACCGACATTGACGAGAAACTCCAGTCGCAGGCGGATCTCTTTAAGGATCTTCTCGGCGATTTCGCCCTGTTTACCGGTCAGGTGAAGGTGATCGAAATAATCACAGCTATCGCCGATTGACAGACGTACCAGCTCGGGCAATGTTTTCTCATCAATATACACATGACGGGCATCACGGCGCAGTCGGCTACCGTCACAGGCCGGGCACTCCTGCATATTGATATATTTGGCCAGATCTTCCCGCACCATGTCGGATTCGGTTTCCCGGTAGCGGCGCGAGAGATTGTTCAGTACCCCTTCAAAGGGGTGGGATTTGCTGATGACATCGCCGCGGTCATTGAGGTAGCGAAATGCGATATCCTCTTTACCGCTGCCTTCCAGAATCATTTTCTGTTGCTTAGCGGTCAGCTCTTTGAATGGAGTATCCATATTAAAGCCGTAATGCTCGGCTACGGCTTTCAGCTGTTGGAAGTAATACAACGCCCGCCGGTCCCAGCCTCTGATAGCCCCCTCTGACAGCGTCAGCGTGTCATCTGAAACCACTTTCCGGGGATCAAAAAACTGCTTTACACCCAGTCCGTCACAGGACGAGCAAGCCCCGTGAGGGTTATTAAAGGAGAACATCCGCGGTTCCAGCTCCTGAATGCTGTGGCCGCATTTAGGGCAGGCAAACCGGGCGGAAAATACCAGCTCTTCGCCATCGCCATCCATATAGCTGATAGTGGCGATACCGTCGGTCATGGCCAGCGCCGTTTCAAACGATTCCGCCAGACGGATCTGCAGGTCATCGCGGACTTTGAAGCGATCAACCACCGCTTCGATATGGTGCTTTTTATTCTTATCCAGCTCCGGAATACTGTCGATATCGCAGACGATGCCGTTGACGCGTGCGCGGACAAAACCCTGCGCCCGTAGCTCACTGATCGTATGTAAGTGCTCACCTTTGCGCCCCTGAATCACCGGGGCCAGCAGCATCAGTTTGGAGCCTTCCGGTAGCGCCAGAACCTGATCGACCATCTGACTGACGGTTTGTGCGGCTAATGGCAGATCATGATCCGGGCAACGCGGCTCGCCTGCACGGGCAAACAGCAAACGCAGATAGTCATAGATCTCGGTAATGGTGCCAACGGTGGAGCGGGGGTTGTGGGAGGTGGATTTCTGTTCAATTGAGATGGCCGGAGAGAGGCCCTCAATATGATCGACATCGGGCTTTTCCATCATCGACAGGAACTGACGGGCATAAGTAGAGAGCGATTCTACATAGCGGCGCTGGCCTTCAGCATAGAGCGTATCAAATGCCAGTGACGACTTACCGGAGCCGGACAACCCGGTAATAACAACCAGTTTATCCCGGGGGATCTCGAGGTCGATATTTTTCAGGTTGTGTGTTCTGGCGCCGCGAACCACTATCTTGTCCATCGTTGTTTCCGTGTCCAATGCAAAAGCACAAGTATAAAGAGTTATGCGTGTCGCCAACACCTGATCTGAAGATATTTTCCATGGTTATTTATGATATGCTTTAGCCCAATGCATTAGCTGTAATAAATGTGCAGCAACCGTTGCGAAAAGTTAAAGAAAATTGGAGAAATCAATGGCACGCGGTGTTAATAAAGTCATCCTGATTGGTAACCTGGGCAATGAGCCTGAAACTAAATATATGCCGAGCGGCAATGCGGTGACCAACATCACGGTGGCAACCTCTGAATCATGGAAGGATAAGCAGACCGGTCAGCAGCAGGAACGCACCGAGTGGCACCGGGTGGTGTTTTTCAACCGCCTGGCTGAGATTGCCGGTGAGTACCTGCATAAAGGGTCTAAAGTGTATCTGGAAGGTTCACTGCGCACCCGTAAATGGCAGGATCAGCAGGGCCAGGATCGTTACACAACTGAGATTGTTGCCAGTGAGATGCAGATGCTCGATGGTCGTGCTGACGGCGGTAGCGGTGGTGGTTATCAACAGCCCCAGGCCGGTGGTTATCAACAGGCACCACAGCAGCAGGCTCCGCAGCAGAACTATCAGCCACAACAGGCGCCACAACAGAATTATCAGAAGCCCCAGCAAGCGCCACAACAGCCGCGGCAGAATCCAGCACCGCAGCCTGCGCCAGGCCTGGATGATTTTGATGATGATATCCCCTTCTGAGGGACTGACATATCATAAAAAAACCCGCATCTGCGGGTTTTTTTTATGGCTGTTGTATAAGGGTCCTAGAGTGACTCCATAACCCGCAGCTTAGCCGTAATAAAATCAGTATGGGAAACATGAATCAGATCGGCTATACGACGAATCACATGCTCTTCGTAATGGTGCAGTTCACCATCGGCATAAGCCACCCGCCACAGGTTTTCGATCAGCGATATTTTTTCCTGAGGCGTACAGATCTCGTTGATTTGTGAAGTGAAGCGGAAATAATCTGTCGCCTCCCGTTGTGCCTTTCCGGCTTGCTTCAGCAGCTCATCTGCTGTGACCTGATTCAGGGAAAAGCTTTTCTTCAGTACATCCAGCAGCGTGCTTTGCTCTTCGGGCTTACGCTCGTAGTCTGATAACAGTACTTCGACCATCAGGGCGGCTGATGCCAGGGAGATAATCTTCTGGGGATCGCTGGGCGAGTCGCTTTCCGGCGGCAGGAAGGTGTCCAGAAAGGACTTCAGCTTTGTCATCATTTAAATTCTCCATCACATCGGGTAGACAAGTGAACGTCAGACTTAGTTCATTGTGGTGGTCTGGGTCGCTTCAGCACTCTTATCGTATCGATAAATATTATTTTCTGTCGCAGTATTTGCATTAACAAGAATTGCTTTGGAGGTCTGTCGGTTATTAGAGAAGCAGCGATGATCCGCTACACTACAGCAGGAGTCACTGCGTATCGGGATGTCGACTCCGGTGCCGCCTGACCGCTTTACGCGGTCTCTTCAGTTCGGTAGGCGTAAGTGTTGTTAAAGCAGTAGATCATCCAGTCACCGGCAGAAATCGGCTCATATCTGGGGGCCTCACCGGGTAGGCAGCAGTTTTCCAGACAGCTGACATCGGTATCAAAGTCCGGCTCGACAAAGAACGGCATTGAGTAACGCTCCTGTCCGCTGGGGCTGAAGACCCGGTGGGCGGTGGATTTGTACCGGTCGTTGCTCCAGCGCGCCATCATATTGCCGATGTTGATAACAAACGCATCCTCAATGGGCGGCGCATCGATCCATTCACCATCTTTGCCCTGCACCTGAAGGCCGCCCACCTCATCCTGCCAGAGGATGGTAATGCAGCCATAATCGGTATGGGCGCCGGCACCTATATGCTTTTCGCCACTATCCAGCTCGACTTCGGGGTAGTGAATAAAGCGCAGTACACTCAGGGGGTAATCAAACTTGTCGGCAAAAAAATCCTTGTCGATACCCAATGCCATCGCCAGCGCACTGAGTACAGTTTTGCCCAGCTCCAGCATATCCCGGTAGTGACGTTCCATCTTTTGCTGAAAATCAGCGGGCATCGGAGGATACTGGTTGGGGCCGTAGAGGGGCCTTTCCGGTCCAGTCAACGGGTGATCGGCGGGCAGGTTCAGGCCCATATCAAAGGTCTCTTTGATATCTCCGGGGCGTTCCGGGTCCAGTTGTTCCGCTTTCATCCTGCCATAACCACGGTGGTTGGCCGACAGGGAGATATCGATCTTAAGCTTTTCTGCTTCAGGGAGGGCGAAAAATGCCTGTGACAGATTGCGCATCTCCTGAATGCGCTCTCTGCTGATGGGGTGACCCTGAATATAGAAAAAACCACTTTCCCGACAGGCGGTATCGATCGCCCTGGCGACTTTCAGCTTTGCTGATTCGTTTTCGGAATATAAGCTGGAGATATTGATCAGAGGAATATTCATAATGCTGCTGAACTCTTATTGGAAAACGATTTGCCGCTATCGGAGACAGCGGCGAGTCGTTTGTCTGTCACTATTCAATAATCCGATGAGCCTTACTTGGGAATATCAGAAACGATCCCTTCAACGTACCAGTTCATCTTTTCCAGAGCGTCGTAATTCAGGCGTTCACCCTTAGCTACAACCAGCTCACCGGCTTTGTTTTTGATCGGTCCGGCAAACGGGTAGATGCTGCCGTCTTTGATGCCGGCGATCAGCTCTTTCGCGTGGGCGACAACATCGGCAGGTATGCTCTCATTGAAGTCGGGAATGACAATAGCACCCTCTTTCATACCCTCGACATTGGCTTTGGCTGTCCAGCTGCCATCCATTACCGCTTTAACTGTATTGATATAGTGGGGACCCCATTCATCAACAACCGATAGCAGATGGGCGTTCGGACCGAAAGATGACATATCGGATGCCTGACCCACGGCATAGGCACCACGTCGCTCAGCTGCCTGCATCGCCGCCGGGCTGTCGGTATGTTGCAGGATAACGTCGACACCCTGATCCATCATGGCATTGGCGGCATCCGCTTCTTTGCCCGGATCAAACCAACTGTTAACCCAGATCACTTTGAGTTCCGCTTCCGGGTTGTACTTGTTCAGAGCCAGCTGCACTGCGTTAATATCGCGGATAACCTCAGGGATAGGGAAGGATGCGATATAACCGATTTTGTTGCTTTTAGTCACCTGTGAGGCGACATAACCGGCAACATAGCGCCCTTCAAAGGTCGTGGAGATATAGGTGCCCAGGTTTTTCGCCATCTTGTAGCCGGTGGCATGCTCAAATACAACATTGGGGAACTGTTTGGCGACCTTCAGCGTTGGGTTCATAAAACCAAACGAGGTGGTGAAAATCAGATCGTGGCCGGTTTTTGCCAGGTTGTAGATGACCCGCTGGGCGTCAGCACCCTCGGCGACGTTTTCCACATAGGTTGTCTGTACTTTATCGCCAAATTCCGCTTCAACGGATTGACGTCCCTGATCGTGTTGATATGACCAGCCATGGTCACCGACAGGGCCTACATAGACAAAACCAACTTTGAGGGGATCAGCGGCCTGAACTGAAAGAGTGGTGAGTGCAGAGATGCACATACCGGCAGCAAGACCGGTAACCAGCTTGTTAAATTGACGACGTTTCATGCGTCCTTCTCCTGTTGCATCATGTGTTTTGATAGGCTAAAAAATTGACCCTATGGTCAGTTGTTATTGTTTAAGCAAAATTCTGACCAATTAGTCATGTTTTGGTTATGCCACTGTGATCCCTGATGTAAGCAGACACGGGTCTGTTGTGGTACTCCCCGGGTGCGCTTCCTTGATTGGTAAATCAGTCCTGTTCTGGTGCATTTGCGTGGTGATTGCTTTCATACAGCTCACCAGAGCCCGTGCAGTTAAACTTCGCTCGTCAGCCTCTGGCATGGAATGGATTGCCCAGCGAGATCGGAGCCACCAGGCGGCTGCGGGTCTGATTACTCGAAAGAAGCACCAGTACCACCACTGTAGCTAAATAGGGCAGTATCGCCAGCAGGTTTGGTGAAACCGAAAAGCCAAGTCCCTGAAATACCAGGTGTAAGATACTGGCCAGGCCAAACAGCCAGGCACCCAGCAGGACGCGCTCAGCTTTCCAACTGGCAAATACCACCAGAGCAAGGGCAATCCAGCCGCGTCCCGCGGACATATTTTCAGCCCATAGAGGGGTATATGCCAGCGACAGGTAACCTCCGGCCAGTCCTGCCATGGCACCGCCAAAGATAATTGCCAGATAACGGGTCTTGAAAACCGGCAGTCCGATCGCGTTGGCCGCGTGAGGGTTTTCTCCCACGGCCTTAAGAATCAGTCCCGGGCGCGAGTAGTTGATAAACCAGTAAACGGCGCCAAACAGCACAAAGGATAGATAGACGATCAGATCCTGACCAAACAGCATTCGGCCGATGATCGGCAGATCCGTGAGTACCGGAATAAACACAGGATCCAGGCCTGCAATCGGTTTGCCGACGAAATCACTGCCGACAAATGCAGACAACCCGGTGCCAAAGATGGTCAGCGCCAGCCCGGTAGCAACCTGGTTGGCACTGAGCTCCATGGTGATCAGACCAAAAATGAGCGACATCAGAACCCCGGCGACCATCGCCAGCAGGAAGCCTAACAGCAGGCTGCCGGAGAGCAGGGTGACGATAAAGCCGACCACCGCGCCCATCAGCATCATTCCCTCCTGGCCGAGGTTTAGCACCCCGCTTTTTTCACACACCAGCTCTCCCAGCGCGACAATAAGGAGCGGTGTTCCGGTGCGGATCATGGCGTAGAGTATATTGGTAATCAGATCAATATCCATGGTTTATCCTTGCGTCTCAGACGCTAATGGCGGCACAGGTGAGCGGGAGATGACCTTTCCCGGTTTGAGGCGGATACGGAAGGTGATCAGGACATCACAGGCGAGCAGGTAAAACAGCAGCATTCCCTGGAACAGTCCGGTCAGAGCCAGCGGCAGCCCCAGGCTGATCTGCGCCATCTCCCCCCCCATATACAGCAGCGCCATCAGCAGGCTTGCCAGTAGAATCCCTACCGGATGGAGACGACCGAGAAATGCCACAATAATCGCGGCGTAACCATATCCGGGGGAGATCTGCGGAATCAACTGACCAATTGGCCCGGTCACTTCGCCAACGCCTGCCAGCCCGGCTAATCCGCCACTCAGCAACAGGGCAAAACAGATCAGTCGTTTATCCTTAAAGCCCGACAGTCGTGCGGCCCCGGCGTCCATACCCATCACTTTGATCTGGAAACCGTAAAAACTGCGGCTCATCAATACCCAGACGGCGACGACCGCCAGCAGCGCCAGCGCCATACCAAAGTTCACCCGGGTACCCTCGATCAAAACCGGTAACAGAGCCGAATCACCAAAGAGTGCCGATTCCGGGAAGTTGAAACCTTCCGGGTCCTTCAGAGGACCATGAACCGCCCAGAGCAGAATGTTCAGGGCGATATAGTTCATCATGATGGTGGTGAGGATCTCATTGGTGTTAAAGCGAACTTTGAGTATGGCGGCAATGCCAGACCAGAACATCCCGCCCACGACACCGGAGATCAGCACTGCAGGTAATACCCAGAATCCCTCTGTTTCGATCAGTTGCAAGGCTATATAGCTGCCAAACAATCCACCCATCAGCAGCTGTCCTTCGGCGCCTATATTCCAGATCTTGGCCTTGAATACCACCGACAGGCCGATGGCGCAGAGTAAAATAGGGGTGGTTTTTACACAGAGCTCTGTAATGCCGTGAGTATCAGAGATCGGGACATAAAGAATAGTGATCAATGCTTCGACCGGGTCAATACCCAGCAGAGTAAACAGTATCAGACCGGTCAGCATTGTTAATAACGCGGCTAATACCGGAGACAGATATGCCATTGTGGCGGAGCGCTCACCACGGGGTTCAAGTTTAATCATAGGGCTGTGCTTCCGTCATTGACCGAGCGGTTAAAGTCACCGGCCATCATCCGTCCCAGCTCCTGTATCGAGGATTCGGGGGTGGGTTTAATCGGCGAGAGTGCGCCATCACAGATTGCGCCGATTCGGTCGGAGATCAGGAACAGCTCGTCGATATCCTCCGAAACGACCAGAATCGCCGCCCCCTGATCACGCAGGGTAATCAGCGCTTTGTGAATTGCGGTGGCGGCCCCGATATCGACACCCCAGGTGGGGTGGGCAGCGATCAGGATTTTCGGGTTTTGCATGATCTCCCGGCCGATAATAAATTTCTGCAGGTTGCCTCCGGAAAGGCTGTCGGCCTGCGCATGGTGGCCTGCGGTTTTAACCTTATACTGATCGATAATCGCATCGGCAAAGCGCTCCGCTTTGTGCCAGGCGACCAGTCCTTTGCTGACCAGTCCGGTCAGAAAGCCGGTAAGCAGGGCATTTTCCGTCAGGCTCATTCCGGGCACCGCGCCCCGGCCAAGCCGCTCTTCGGGGACAAAAGCCAGGCCCCACTGTCGGCGCTGATCGGGAGGCAGGTTAGCGACTTCGTCTTCAGCAAAAGTAATGGTTTTGCCGTCAGGGCAGAGGTGTTCTCCGCTCAGGCTGGCCAGCAGCTCCTCCTGACCATTGCCGGCGACACCAGCGATGCCGACGATCTCTCCGGCGTTAACCGTCAGGTTGATGTGTTTCAGATGGACCCCGAACGGGTCGGGGCTATGCCGGTTCAGGTCAGTGATGCTCAGTAGCGGTGTATTGCCCAGTTTTTTGGGGTAGGTGGTGCTGACCGGTGTGTCATCTCCGACCATCAGCTTTGCCATGCTGGTGGCGCTCTCTTCAGCGGGAATACACTCGCCGGATACTCTTCCCGCGCGCAACACGGTGGCTTTGTGGCACAAGGCTTTGACTTCATTCAGTTTGTGGCTGATAAACAGGATTGAGCAGCCTTCATCGGCCAGTTGCCGCAGGGTGATGAACAGAGCCTCTACCTCCTGTGGCGTTAATACAGAGGTGGGCTCATCAAGAATCAGTAGTTTGATCTCCTGCACCAGGCAGCGGACGATCTCAACCCGCTGTCGTTCGCCCACGGACAGGGTATGAATCTCCCGGTCAGGGTTAATTGCCATACCGTACTTTTCTGACACGCTACGGATCTTGTCTGCCAGCGCGGTCAGTTCACCGGCATCGTCACCCAGCGCCAGGGCGATATTTTCAGTGACGGTCAGGGTTTCAAACAGTGAAAAGTGCTGAAACACCATGCCGATTCCCATCTTGCGGGCATGGGCCGGGTCTTTTACTTCGAGGGGCAGTCCATCCCACAGCACCTCTCCGCTATCAGGTTTTACCAGCCCGTAGATCACTTTCATCAGGGTGCTTTTCCCCGCGCCATTTTCGCCCAGCAGGGCGTGAATCTCAGCGGACTGAATATCCAGATGAACATCATCATTAGCCAGACAACCGGGGTATTGTTTGGTGATCCCGCGCAGGGTTAATCGCGGTGGTGGTGAGTTCTGCTTCACGCTGGCTACCTCGCCGATAATGGAGCTAAGGGAAAACTATACTGAAACAAAATAGTTGAGTCTTGTATATATCCAAAAAGAGAAGCAAAAAACTGGCCAGTTGGTCAACATTGCTCAGGCGTGCCTTTTTCGCCGGAATCAGGCTGGGCTGTATGTCCATATGAGCCGAATCTTGATCGGCTTCTGAAGGAGCGGCCTGAACAACGCACCCTATACGTTCATGACTGCACAGTTATTGTGCTTTAGCGAGGCAGTAATAGACTGAAACTACTCACTGGCATGGTGAGTCGCTCAGCCGGATTACGCTTTCTGTGTGATACCACAGCCTTTGAGGATAATGTGTGTCAGTGTTCCAATCGCCTGCTCATAATCGCTGTTTTCCAAAGAGTCCTTTCCCAGTGCGGAAGACACTTGTAGTGCAAAATCTGCATAGTGCTGTGTGCTGGACCAGAGTAAAAAAATAAGATGACTCGGCGCTATAGCGGTATCAAGCTTACCCAGTTGCTGCCATTGCTCGAAGACGGCCGTCCGGGATCTGAACCACTCTTCATAGCCTTCGGTGAAATAGTTGCCCAGGTTAGGGCCGCCGCTGATAATCTCGCTGGCAAAAATACGTGATGCCAGAGGATGATCGCGGGAAAATTCGATTTTTTTCCGCAGATACCGGGTCAGGCTTTCAACAGCATCATCCTCGGCTTTCAGGTTGCTCAGGGTGCTGTCCCACAGATCAATAATATCACTGAGTACCGCGAAATAGAGCCCCAGTTTATTCTTGAAATAGTAGTGAATGTTGGCTTTTGGCAGATCGGCGCGGCTGGCAATCTGCCGCATGCTGGCGCCTTTATATCCACAGGCGGCAAATTCCTGCACCGCCGCTGCCAGAATTACTTGTTCGTTGCGCTGGCGAATCCGTCCAGCAGGTTTTTCGCTTTTATGAGAGCTTATCTCTAAAGCCATAAGAAGGGCCTCGTCTTGCAAAAGAATGCGCGAACTATAGCGCAGAAGGATTGTTTATCCGGAGGCCTATTCTGCCTGTTTATATGGATATCTGAAACCATTACCGCTGTGCGGATGTTTTGGCGAAAACTTTTATCAGCCCGAACGCTTTTTTGGTTTCGCTGCCGTTTTGATATGGTATCGTTGATTTGAAAGCGAAACTGGTGGAGCTATAACGTAATGACTCAGGATTTTCTGACCACTCCGGCGAAAATTTTAATTACCGGCGTTGATGGCCAGATAGGTTATTTTTTAAATCAGGCGACACAGAATGATCCTTTTTTTTCTGTCGTTGCTTTTACGGATGCGAAACTGGACATCAGTAGTCGCGAGCAGGTCCAGAAACAACTGGATGAGCATCTGCCGGATTATGTCATCAATACTACCGGGTTTAACGCGGTTGATCAGGCTGAAGCGCAGGCTGAACGTTGCTATGCGCTGAACAGGGATGCCGTAAAAAATCTGGCGATGGCCTGTGGCGAACTCGCTATTCCGCTGATACACCTGTCATCTGACTATGTCTTTGATGGCCACTATGAGAGTGGCTATAAAGAGGATGATCAGGCACGTCCGCTGGGTTTGTATGGTGATAGTAAATGGCAGGGCGAAGAGGTGTTGCGTGCTGCATTACCGCAGCATCTGATTCTCCGGGTCAGCTGGGTATTCAGTACTATTGGCGATAATTTTATGCGTCGTGCACTTCTCCAGGCGCGTCAGGAGGAGGAGATCTTTGCTGCGGATGATCGCCGGGGGTGCCCGACCTCCGCCAGTGATATTGCCCGGGTAATCGTTGCTATTCTGAAACAGCTACATAATGGAGCAGAAAACTGGGGTACCTATCATTACTGCTGTGCAGAGATCACCACGCGTTACGGTTTTACTGAAGCGGTGCTGGCCGCTGCAGGTCAGTATGAAAAGCTTAAAGTGGAGAAGCTGATACCGATCAGCTCCTCCGAGTTAGGCAGCGATGCTGAACGCCCGGCCTCTTCGGTACTGGTCTGCACTAAATTACTGAATCATTTTGGTATCCGTCAGTTGCCCTGGCGGAGTCAGCTGGTGGCGATGATTCGTGAGCAGTACCAGAAGGAGAAGATCGATGATATCACCGCTTAACTGATATCAGGGTAGCGGGGTGTGGTGCAGGGCCACCCAGACGATATAAGCCACACAGGCCAGCGCTAAAACAAATGCGAGGGTGCGGGTCTTTCTGGTTTTTCCCCGTTTCAGGGCGATGGTACCTAGGACAATATAAGCCACCAGTGCGATCAGTTTTGCCGTCAGCCAGCTATGAGTAAGAGGATATTGGTTGACGGTAATGGTGAGAGCTATGGCGCTTACCAGTAAGAGGGTATCGATAACATGTGGTGCAATTCTGACCCAGCGTCGTTTTAACATTTCCGGTGTTGAGAGCATCCAGTAACCCCGAAGAGTGAAAAAGAGGATGCTCAGTGCGGCAAAGCTGATGTGGGAGTGCTTTAGAAGCATGTACATTGTTTGAAAACTCACCTAACAATTAGTTGAATAACTGACTAAAATAATCAGGTATATTTTTACCTAAATGAGCAAGAGATACTAGCCGGGTATGCAGATAAATCAGAGCAACAACGTCACCACTCAACTGGTCGATCGCTTTGGCCGAAGGGTTGAATATGTCCGTCTATCTGTCACGGACCGGTGTGATTTTCGTTGTGTCTACTGTATGGCAGAGGAGATGCAGTTTCTGCCCCGCAGCGAGGTTTTATCACTGGAAGAGCTGTTTCTGGTGGCCCGGGCGTTCGTCGAGCTGGGGGTTAATAAGATCCGTCTGACCGGCGGTGAGCCACTGGTACGACGGGGGATTCTCACGCTGGTGGAACAGCTGGGACAGTTGCCGGCAGAACTGCTGATTACCACTAATGGCTCTCAGCTAGTTGGTATGGCTGCTGATCTCAAACGACTGGGCGTTGACCGTCTGAATATCAGCCTCGATAGTTTGCAGGCGGATAAATTTAAACGCTTGACCCGTACCGGGCGTCTTGAACAGGTGTTAGCGGGGATCGATGCCGCGATCGACGCAGGCTTCAAGCGGATTAAGCTGAATGCGGTTGTGCTGAAGGGCCGTAATGATGATGAGGTGCTCGACCTTATCGCCTTTGCCCGTAATAAGGGAGTGGATATCACCTTTATAGAGGAGATGCCGCTGGGCGCGATCACCGAGCATGACCGGGCTGAAGTGTATTGTTCCAGCGATGAGTTACTGGAGATGATCACGGCTGAGTATCCCCTGATCGACTGCAGCGAGAAAACCGGCGGGCCATCGCGCTATTATCGGATGTCTGATAGTGACAGCCTGATAGGCTTCATCTCTCCCCACAGCCATAACTTCTGTAGTGAATGTAACCGGGTTCGGATGACTGTGGAGGGGCGTTTGTTGCTCTGCCTTGGAAATGAACATTCCATGGATCTGCGTCGGGTTATCCGTGAGCATCCCGGCGATATTGAGCTGCTGAAACAGCATCTGATTCAGGCAATGGATCTGAAACCGGAACAGCATCATTTTGATCTTGATGATGAAACGCCGCAGATTGTCCGGTTTATGAACATGACCGGAGGTTGATCTGAGCGGATTAATCTAAAGAATTGATAATGTGCGCTGAAATTATTCCTGTCTCCCTGTAAAATACCGGCCTAATTATTCGCAGTGCCTCAGGAGGCAGAATGGCAGCCAGCTCTATCAATGATCCATTTCAGAATATCCGCCCCTACCATGATAGCGAGGTAAGTGATGCTCTGAACCGGCTGATCCATGATGATGAACTGATCTCAGTCCTGACCCGCTATCAGTTTCCCCGGATGGCATCGGTGTTTGGCTGGTTGCTGAAGCCTGCCGTGCGTATTTTTCTGGCACAAAAAACCGGCGAGATCGAAACCGTTCAGCAGTTTCAGACGCTGATTGCCGGCTATATGACTAAGATGATCGGGCGTACCACTACCCGTCTATCCTGCAGTGGTATTGAAAATCTTGAACAGGATGAGGCGTATCTGTTTGTTTCAAATCACCGTGATATTGCCATGGATCCGGCATTTGTTAACTGGGCGCTGTATCAAAACGGTTTTGATACATTGCGCATCGCCATAGGCGATAATCTGCTGCGCAAGCCGTACGTGTCTGATCTGATGCGTCTGAATAAGAGTTTTATTGTTAACCGCTCGGCTAAAGGGCGTGAGGTTCTCACCGCGCTGGGTCAGTTGTCTGCCTATATCGACCACTCTCTGGTGCAGGATGAGGCGAGCGTCTGGATTGCTCAGCGGGAAGGGCGGGCAAAAGACGGTAATGATTTTACTGATCCGGCGATTCTGAAAATGTTTTATATGACGCATCGGAAACAGCGCAGCTTTTCTGAATTTCTGGAGCGGGTGAAAATTGTCCCCGTTTCGATCTCCTATGAGTATGACCCCTGCGACCGGGCGAAGGCTCTTGAGCTTGATTCCAAGTCTCAGGGGGTTAAGTACGAGAAATCCCAGTTTGAAGATATCGACAGCATTGTGACCGGGATTACCGGTAACAAAGGTCATGTACATGTTGCGTTTGGTGACGTGATTACCGATAAGAACACTCCGGAAGAGTTGGCAGCTGAGATCGATCGGCAGATTATCGAGAGCTATTATCTGCACCCTTCCAATTTATTGGCGGCGGGTGTCGATGTGGATAACATCAGTGATGAGCAGAAAGCACTGTTTGCTGCCCGCACGGACGGATTGCCGGAGTCTGCGGCAACGATTCTGCAGCAGATGTATGCCAATCCGGTATTGAATAAAAAGAAACCACAGGAGGCTGTATGAGTCGTCTTACTCATCTGGATGAAAATGGCCATGCGAATATGGTGGACGTATCCGAAAAGGCGGTCACCAGTCGGGAGGCTACTGCGCAGGCGGTAGTAACCATGACCCCTGAAACCCTTGAGATGATCACCACCGGTGAGCATAAAAAGGGTGATGTGCTGGCGGTGGCCAGAATTGCCGGAATTCAGGCGGCTAAACGCTGCTCCGATCTTATTCCTCTGTGTCATCCGCTGATGCTGAGTAAAGTCACTGTTGAGCTGACGCCCCGGCCGGAGTCCGATTCGGTACTGATTCTGGCGATCTGTAAGCTTGCAGGCCAGACAGGTGTTGAGATGGAAGCTCTGACCGCGGCATCGGTTGCGGCGCTGACCATCTATGATATGTGTAAAGCGGTGGACAAGGGGATGGTGATCTCTGAGATTAAGCTGCTAGAAAAGCGGGGTGGAAAAAGCGGTCACTGGAAGGTGAGCTCTTGAAACCGGCTGTTGAATCCGATATTAATGCCGAAAAGGATAGTGACCAGGCGATGATCCGAAAACCCTCTCTGTTTTTATATCTGCGAGCAACGCTTTTCTATGCGGGGTTCTATCCGGTGACGTTAGTGTTTGCGGCTTTTTGTATACTGGTCGGATGGGCATTGCCATTTCGTCCCCGTTTTAAGCTGTTTACCCTGATGAATTACTTTACGATGCTATGGCTCTATCTGACCTGTGGTGTCAGATACCGGGTAGAGGGGCGTGAAAACCTGCCGAAGGATAGCGATGGCGCCTATGTGGTGGTCGCTAACCATTCCAGTGAGTGGGAGACATTTTTTTTACAGACGCTGATTCGTCCGCAGAGCGCGGTATTGAAGCAGGAGCTGTTAAAAATTCCGTTTTTTGGCTGGGCATTGGGGATGCTCAAGCCAATTGCGCTGGATCGCAGTAAACGCCGGGGAGCATTAAAGCAGCTACTGACTCAGGGCAAGGAGCGGCTCCAGGAGGGGATTAACGTGGTTATCTTCCCTCAGGGCACCCGGGTGGAAACCGGACAGCTGGGTAAGTTTAATAAAGGCGGCGCAATGCTGGCAGCCAGTGCTCAGGTTCCGGTTGTGCCGTTAGCCCATGATGCGGGCCTCTACTGGCCGGGGAAAAGTTATGTCAAATACCCGGGAACGATTACGGTTCGGGTAGGTGCTCCGGTGCCTGTGGCTGACCGGACTGTTGATGATATCCACACCGATTCAATTGGCTGGCTGGAAGCGCAGATGCGTGATCTTAATGTGATCGATGAAGACAAAATTTAAAAGAACAAGGTAATAAAAAACCCGCCGGAAGGCGGGTTTTCTGTATGTGCTTAAATGATCAGTCGGTGTATTTCTGGAATACCAGTGTTGAGTTGGTACCACCAAAGCCGAAACTGTTAGACATCACTCGCTGTAGATCCGCATTGTCGCGACGCTCAGTGACAACGGGCAGGCCTTCAGCCGCCGGATCAAGCTCGTCAATATTCGCCGATGCGCAGATAAACTTGTTCTCCATCATCAGCAGGCTGTAGATCGCTTCCTGAACGCCGGTTGCGCCCAGTGAGTGGCCGGTAAGCGACTTGGTTGAGCTGACAGGTGGCATCTGATCGCCGAAGGTCTCTTTCATCGCCTTCAGCTCCTGGATGTCGCCTGCAGGTGTCGACGTGCCGTGGGAGTTGATATAGTCGATGCTGCCGTCAACGGTGCTCATCGCCTGCTTCATGCAGCGTACCGCCCCTTCACCGGAAGGTGCGACCATGTCATAGCCATCAGAAGTTGCGCCATAGCCGACCAGCTCACCATAGATCTTGGCGCCACGGGCTTTGGCGTGTTCCAGCTCTTCCAGAACCAGCATGCCGCCACCGCCAGCGATAACAAAACCATCGCGGTTTGCATCGTATGCGCGGGAGGCTTTTTCCGGCGTATCGTTGTATTTGCTGGACAGCGCGCCCATAGCATCAAACATAACACTCAGAGACCAGTGAAGCTCTTCGCCGCCGCCAGCGAAAACGATATCCTGCTTGTTCAGCTGAATCTGCTCCATTGCATTACCGATACAGTGGGCGCTGGTGGCGCAGGCAGAGGTAATGGAGTAGTTGACGCCCTTAATCTTGAAGGGGGTTGCCAGGCAGGCGGAAACGGTTGAACCCATGGTGCGGGTTACGCGATAGGGACCAACACGACGGACACCTTTGGTGCGCAGAATATCAGCTGTTTCCACGATATCTGCAGACGATGCGCCACCGGAGCCAGCAATCAGGCCAGTGCGCACGTTAGATACCATATCTTCGCTCAGGTTAGCGTCTTTGATCGCCTGATCCATAGACAGATACGCGTAAGCGGCGGCATCACCCATGAAACGAACCAGTTTGCGATCGATCAGGTCTGTGTAATCCAGATCAATACTGCCAGCTACCTGGCTGCGAAACCCGAGCTCTTTGTACTCTTCCTGAAATTTAATGCCGGAACGGCCCTCTTTCAGTGAGTCCAGGACGGCTTCTTTATCAGTACCCAGGCAAGATACGATACCCATTCCGGTAACAACGACACGTCTCATAGGATGCCTCTTTTATTCAGTAAAAAACATTGTAAGTATAGATCTACAGCAGAGCTAAAGCCTGTATCCAGGCTTATAAGATTAGAAGCTATCGGTAGATACGAACAGACCAACACGCAGATCTTTAGCGGTGTAGATCTCGCGGCCATCGACTGAAACTGAACCGTCAGCGATACCCATAACCAGTTTGCGTTCGATAACCCGTGACAGGTCGATACGGTACGTCACTTTCTTTGCAGTTGGCAAAATCTGGCCGGTGAATTTAACCTCACCGCAGCCTAGCGCACGCCCACGGCCTTTGTTACCGCGCCAGCCCAGAAAGAAACCTACGATCTGCCACATAGCGTCCAGACCCAGACAGCCGGGCATAACAGGATCGGTAGGGAAGTGACATTCGAAGAACCACAGGTCAGGATGGATATCCAGTTCTGCTTCGATATAGCCTTTGCCATATTTGCCACCTTCGCCGGTGATCATTGTGACGCGGTCCATCATTAGCATGTTGCCGACGGGCAGTCGTGCATTGCCCTCGCCGAACATTTCGCCGTGACCGCACTGAAGAAGTTCTTCTCGATTAAATGAGGAAGGTTTTGTCATTTGAGCTGTATATCCACTTTTTTTTTAGCCAAAATATCGGGGGATTATACCGGTTTAGTGGTCTGGGATCACGACCTGTATGGTCAAAAAGCTGAAATTCAGACATATATGGTCGTTTTTATGAGGGTTTAGGCAAAATGCACAGTGAGTTTTGGCACGAACGTTGGAAAACTGGCCGCATAGGTTTTCATCAGCAGCAGGTTAATCTGTTCCTGAGTACTTACTGGTCACGCTTGCAAAGCGGGGGAAAAGGGCGTGTGCTGGTGCCCCTGTGTGGTAAAAGCCTGGATATGATCTGGTTGCGGGAGCAGGGTCATGAAGTTACCGGGGTTGAATTGAATGAGCGTGCCTGTCAGGCATTCTGGTCTGAACAAAACGTGCCGGTCGCAGAGCAGCAGGTTGGCGACTTTAGTCTGCGAGAGAAAGATGGGTTGCGGTTGCTCTGTGGTGATTTTTTTGCGTTGCCAGCCGAAGAGTTTGAAACAGTCAGCTGGGTGTATGATCGTGCCGCGCTGGTTGCATTCCCTGAACCGATGCGTCAGCGCTACGCTCATACGCTGATTGAGCAGCTTCCCGCAGGTGTTGGAATGTTATTGATAACCCTTGAGTTCAATGATCCAGAAGGCCCGCCCTTTTCCGTAACAGACGATGAAGTCCGGGCGCTCTATGGTGAGCGCTTTAGCATTGAAAAGCTTATGGCACAGAGGGGGGGTGGTCGGAACGGACGTGCAGAGGTGGAGTCGGTTTATATCATGAGGGATAGGAGATAGTGGCTAGATCGTCACAAAAAACGTGACTAGCTAGACGCTTCGCTTGCTAGAAAAATCAAACTCAAAGCAGCTATTAGGCTGCTTTGAGTTATAAGAGCAAATCAGCCGTGCCCACTTACTATGCACGTTATCATTAGAGCTTGTTAAGAAGGGCTTTTCTAACAACTAGCAAGTCACGTTTTTTGTGACGTTCTAGCCACTGTTATTAACTGCTCCGCTTAACCGCCAGGTCTGCCAGTTGAATCATGGTCTGTTTGAACGAACTGTCTGGCAGAGCGTCCAGTGCTTTAATGGCTTTATCGGCTTCAGCGTAGGCGGTATTGCGGGAGTAGTCGATTGAGCCGGTGGCATGAACAATATCCATGATCGGTTGCAGGTCGTCGAGGCCGCCTTTACGAATTGCCTGACGGATCAGTTTGCGCTGCTCGTCGCTGCCTTCGCGCATCGCATGGATCAGCGGCAGGGTGGCTTTGCCTTCGGCCAGGTCGTCGCCGACATTCTTGCCCATCTCCTCGGCACTGCTGAGATAATCCATAACATCATCAATAATCTGGAAGGCAATACCGATATGGCGCCCATAGAGGCGCAGCGCTTCCTGTTGAGCTTTGTCAGCGCCCGCCAGAATCGCACCGGTCTCTGTGGCGGCTTCGAACAGCATTGCGGTTTTGCCCAGAATCACCTGCATATAGGACTCTTCGGAGGTATCCGGGTTACGGGCGTTCAGTAATTGTAGCACTTCGCCTTCGGCGATAATGGTGGTGGCGTTGGAGATAACCTTCATGATCTCCATCTTATTGATCTCAACCATGATCTGGAATGAGCGGGAGTAGAGGAAGTCACCGACCAGGACGCTGGGGGCGTTGCCCCACTTAGCGTTCGCAGTATCGTTGCCGCGGCGTAGTTCGGAGTTATCCACTACGTCGTCGTGGAGTAATGTTGCTGTGTGAATAAACTCGATAACCGCTGCCAGAGAGATGTGTTGTTCTCCCTGATAGCCTGCGGCATTGGCTGCAAGCAATACTAGTAGGGGTCTGATCCGCTTGCCGCCACTTTCTACTATGTAATGTCCGATCTTTTCAACCAGTGGTACACCTGAGTGTAAGTGGTTGATAATATAGTCGTTTACCGCTTCAAATTGCGGCTCGATAACTGGATTTAACTGATGTGGCAGCATAGGAACTGATACTAAGCTCTGAAATTTGTATTGGCGCATGCTAGGGGGTGCTTATCCGGGTGTCAAGAAAGTCGGCTTATTATCTATATTTATGCTTGAGTCGAATCTTATGTTTCTATATAATCTCGCGCCCTAACCCATCCAAATTCGCTCCCTACCATATGGTTGTTAGTATCCATTAGAAGTAGGCGTCTTATTTAGTAGCAGGGCGGGTTTTAAACTGGAGATTAAAATGTACGCAGTAATTGTGAGCGGTGGTAAGCAATACCGAGTTCAGGAAGGCCACACGCTGAAGCTGGAAAAGCTGGCTGTAGAAGCTGGTTCAAATGTTGAATTTGACCGTGTTTTGCTGGTAGCTAACGGTGATGATGTTAAGATCGGTGCACCAGTTGTTGAAGGTGCTAAGGTTACAGCTGAGGTTGTAAGCCACGGTCGCGCTAAGAAAGTTCATATCATGAAGTTCAAGCGTCGTAAGCATCACATGAAACAGATGGGTCACCGTCAGCACTTCACCGAAGTAAAAATCACTGGCATTAATGCCTAAGACTGTTTGAGAGGAGATTGACAAATGGCTCATAAGAAGGCGGCAGGTAGTACCCGTAACGGTCGTGATTCCGAGTCGAAACGCTTAGGTGTTAAGCGTTTCGGTGGTCAGGTAGTAGCAGCAGGTAACATCCTGGTGCGTCAGCGTGGTACTAAATTCCACGCTGGTGTAAACGTTGGTATGGGTAAAGACCATACTCTGTTTGCAACTGCAGACGGCGTTGTTAAGTTTGTTGTTAAAGGCCCGCAAAAGCGTAAATACATTACTGTAGAAACCGCTTAATCCGGCTTTTATGCTATAAAAAAGCTCCGCGGTTGCGGGGCTTTTTTTGTTTTTAATGGCTGATTAAGCTAGTTGTTGAAAAAGTCTGTGGTGCGGGCGTTATCAACAGCCAGTTTGTTGGCGGGAAGCATGCACAGTTTGCCAGTGTAGCTGGAGGTGTAGAATGAAGTTTGTAGATGAAGCGACGATTACTGTAGAAGCCGGTAAAGGAGGGAATGGTACCCTCAGCTTCCGGCGTGAGAAATATGTTGCTCGTGGTGGTCCTGATGGTGGTGATGGTGGTGATGGTGGTTCAGTGTTTGTTGAGGCGGATGAGTCGCTCAATACGCTGATCGATTACCGTTTTCAGCCCCGTTATAGCGCGCAGAATGGTAAGGGCGGTCAGAGCCGTAACTGCACGGGCGCCAAGGGTGAAGACCTGATCATGAAAGTACCGGTGGGTACTACTGTGGTTGATATCGATACCGATGAGGTGTTGGCTGACCTGACTAAGGTGGGTCAGATTGAGAAGATCGCTCAGGGTGGTTTTCATGGTCTGGGTAATACTCGTTTTAAGAGTAGTGTCAATCGGGCGCCGCGTCAGACAACCAGTGGTAGTCTGGGTGAGACCCGGAATGTGAAGCTGGAGCTGAAGGTTCTGGCGGATGTGGGATTGTTGGGATTGCCGAATGCGGGTAAATCTACCTTTATTCGCTCAGTGTCTGCGGCCACGCCTAAGGTGGCTGATTATCCGTTTACAACGCTGGTGCCAAATCTGGGTGTCGTCAGTACCGAAAAGCATAAGAGCTTTGTGATTGCGGACATTCCCGGAATTATTGAGGGGGCTGCTGAAGGGGCCGGGCTGGGGATTCAGTTTCTTAAGCATCTGGCGCGTAACCGTATTTTGCTGCATCTTGTAGATATGGCGCCCTGGGATGATGTGGCTCCGGCTGATGCTGCCCTGGTTATTGTCAGGGAGCTGGAAAAGTTTAGCCCGACTCTGGCGGCGCAGCCGCGCTGGCTGGTGCTGAATAAGCTGGATATGGTGCCGGAAGAAGAGCAGGAAGAGCGTTGTCAGGCGGTGGTTGATGCGTTGGGCTGGGAAGGTCCTGTTTATCGCATATCGGCGATTAATAAGATGGGTACCCAGCAGCTGGTGCAGGATATTCAGGTGCTGCTTGATCAGTTGGCTGCGCAGTTGGCTGAAGATCCTGAATTGGTCGAGGCTGAGCTTCAGGTGCGTCGGGCAATCGACCGGGAAGGTCGGGAGCGAATCGAGCAGATGCGCGCAGAGGTCCGTGCTAAGCGCCGTGGTGATGATGACTTTGACGATGATGACTTTGACGATGATGATTATGACGTTGAAGTTGAATATGTGAAAAATTAGAACCTGTTCGGGTTGTCCTGGCTGATGCTTGTGTCCGGGGCGGGGCGGGTCTTTCAAGAGAGTGAAGGCAGTGAGTCAAGCGCGTAATAGACTGAAAACCTCCCGGCGATGGGTGGTTAAAATTGGCAGTGCGTTACTTACAAATGATGGTGAGGGGCTTGATCTGGAGGCCATTGGTCTTTGGGTTGATCAGTTGGCTCAGCTGCGCCGCGAAGGAGTTGAGATTGTACTGGTCTCCTCCGGTTCTATCGCCGAGGGGATTGTTCGCCTTGGTTGGAAAGACCGCCCTCATGAAGTTTATAAGCTGCAGGCTGCGGCAGCGGTTGGGCAGATGGGACTGGTACAGGCCTATGAAACCAACTTTAAGCGGCATAATGCGCTGACGGCTCAGATTCTGTTAACCCATGAAGATCACTCCAACCGCAAGCGTTATCTTAATGCTCAGGCGACCCTGAAAACGCTGTTGTCGGTGGGGGTTGTGCCAGTAGTTAATGAGAATGATACCGTGGTGACCAAAGAGATTCGCTTTGGTGATAATGATACTCTGGGGGCGCTGGTGGCTAACCTTATTGAGGCTGATGCGCTGATTCTGCTGACCGATCAGAGTGGTTTGTATACTGCGGATCCTCGTTCCAATCCCGCTGCGACTCTGATCTCTGAGGCTATGGCCAGTGATTGTTCGCTGGATGCGATGGCTGGTAGTGGTGGTCGGCTGGGGCAGGGGGGTATGGCCACTAAGGTGCGTGCAGCCCGGTTGGCGGCGCGTTCGGGTGCGGTTACGGTCATTGCCAGTGGTCGTGAAGATGATGTGTTACTGAAGCTGCGACAAGCTGAAAATCTGGGTACGGTGTTGCTGCCTGAGCAGTCGCCGATGGCTGCCCGTAAGCAGTGGATTGCGGGTCATTTGCAGGCGCGGGGAACGCTGACGCTCGATGCGGGTGCGGTGGCTGCTTTGGTTGAGCGGGGCAAGAGTCTGCTGCCTACGGGTGTGCGTGCGGTCACCGGGTCTTTTTCCCGTGGAGAGATGGTGGTGATCTCTGATGAGCATGGCCACGTTATTGGTCGGGGCCTGGTCAACTATGGTGTTGAGGATGCGCAAAAGATTATCGGTCATCCGAGTTCATATATCGAGACGGTGCTTGGTTTTGTGGGGGAGCAGGAGTTGGTGCACCGGGATAATCTGGTGCTGGCTTAACCTGATGCTCGTTGAGTCAGGTTCAGAAACAAAAAAAACCGGCCATGGCCGGTTTTTTTATTGCTGCTTACATCTCAGGGAGATTATGCAGCCAGCTTTTTGATAGAGGCATTCAGGCGGCTCTTCTTGCGAGCAACCTGGTTCTTGTTGAAAATGCCTTTGGTTACAGCGCTATCCATTAAAGGCTGAGCTGTAACGAATGCTGCTGTTGCAGCTGCGTGATCGCCAGATTCGATAGCTGCCGCTACTCTTTTAACGTAAGTGCGAACCATGGAACGCAGACTCGCGTTATTTTGACGGCGCTTCTCGGCTTGGCGAGCGCGTTTACGGGATCCTGCGGAATTTGCCACAATCCGACTCCTCTAAACTATGTAAAAGTTAATCGATGTAAAATAATCGATATTGAGATGTCCCGGCGTTCATTTTTGAACTACTGGACATCGAAAATTAAGACGCGAGATTATTCATGTTTACAGTGCAGGTGTCAACAGCTAAATGCGAATAAATCCCCTCGGGTTGTCCCGGTTTATTGGTGCTTTGCTGTGTTATCACAAGCATTTTGGCGGCTTAATCGGTATTATCTGCTCCAATCTATTTTGTTTGGCTGGCAGGAAAGCAACCCTTGAGTAGAACAGAAATATCTCCGGAAGGCACTCAGCCCAATAGTCCTGGCCCTCATAACCCCAAAAAACCGCCGGAGGGTACACCAAAAGCCCGCGGGTTACTGCGCTCCAGCGCGCTGGTTGGCCTGATGACTATGCTGTCACGGGTGATGGGTCTGATTCGGGATGTCGTGGTCGCTAACTATTTTGGTGCGGGCAGTAGTGCTGATGCCTTTTTTGTGGCCTTCAAAATACCTAATTTCCTGCGTCGGCTGTTTGCTGAAGGGGCTTTTTCTCAGGCTTTTGTGCCGGTGTTGTCGGAGTATCGCAGTCTGAAAGATCTGGCGGCGGTGAAGCAGCTGGTTAACCGGGTCGCCGGCAGTCTGGGGCTGGTGCTGATTATCGTGACGTTGTTGGGGGTCGTGGGAGCACCGGTGCTGGCCGCTATTTTTGCTCCCGGGTTTTATCTGAATGATCCGCTGCGTTACGAGCTGGCGGTGGAGATGCTGCGGTATACCTTTCCCTATCTGCTGCTGATATCGCTGACCGCCCTGTCGGGCAGTATTCTCAATAGTTATGAGCGCTTTGCGGTGCCAGCGTTTACCCCGGTATTGCTGAACCTGTCGCTGATCGGGGCGGCAATATGGATGCAGCCGCTGTTTGAGCAGCCGGTGATGGCTTTGGCGCTGGGGGTTTTGATCGCCGGATCCCTGCAGTTGCTGTTTCAGTTGCCGTTTCTGTGGCGTATCCAACTGCTACCTGCTCCGGTGCTTGGATTTAAAGACGAAGGCGTTAAACGGATACTGAAACTGATGCTCCCGGCACTGTTTGGAGTGTCGGTGAGTCAGATCAATTTGCTGCTGGATACATTGCTGGCCTCTTTTCTGCAGACCGGTAGTGTCTCCTGGCTGTATTACTCGGATCGTCTGGCGGAGTTGCCGCTGGGCGTGTTTGGTATTGCGATTGCGACGGTTATTTTACCCAGTCTGTCGCGCCGGCATGCGGAGAAAAGTACCGAACACTTCTCCCGCACGCTGGATTGGGCGATGCGGATGGTGCTGCTGATCGGCTTGCCGGCCGCGATGGCGTTGCTGGTGCTGGCTGAGCCACTGATTGCAACGCTGTTTCATTATGGAGAGATGACTGACCGGGATGTTACGATGGCGGCGATGAGCCTGCGTGCATATGCCTGCGGATTGTTGGCTTTTATGTTGATCAAAGTGCTGGCTCCCGGATATTTTTCCCGTCAGGATACTAAAACCCCGGTTAAGATTGGTATCGTTGCGATGGTGGTCAATATGGTGCTCAATCTGATACTCATCTGGCCGCTGGCTCATGCCGGTTTGGCGCTGGCGACGACGCTTTCGGCATTCCTGAATGCCGGGTTGTTGTTGCGGGGCTTGTTGAAAGAGGGCGTATTCTGTTGGCAGCCTGGCTGGTTTAAGTGGCTGATGCGGGTCGGTCTGGCGAATATTTTGATGATCGTTTTTTTATTGTTGCTGGCCGGAGCTCCGGCGCAGTGGCTGAGCTTTGATATCGGGCAGCGAGTCACCAATATGACGATTCTGGTAGGCGGTGGTGCGATTGTTTATGCATTGGTATTGCTGGTGACGGGGATGAGACTGCGGGACCTGCGTCATTAATCGGTCAGTATCGCCGCCGACGGATGGCGGATATCGCTGTAACTGAGGTATAATTTTGCGCTTATTTTATTTGTTGATGAGATTGAGGTGACATGGAGCTGATTCGGGGTCTGCATAATCTGCGTGACAAGCATAAAGGCTGTGTCGCAACGATCGGCAACTTTGATGGCGTGCATCTGGGTCATCAGCAGGTATTGGCTCAGGTTCTTCGCAAAGGGCGAGAGCTGGGGTTGCCGGCGGTTGTGATTATTTTTGAACCCCAGCCACGAGAGTTTTTTTCCGGTAATCAGGCACCACCCCGCCTGACCCGTTTTGATGAAAAGGTTCGCTTACTCAAGGCAAATGGCGTGGACCGGGTGCTATGCCTGACCTTCAACGAGCGTTTGCGGACCATGAGTGCCGACCAGTTTGTCGATGAGTTGTTGTTAAAGGGACTGTCGGTGAGGCATTTTGTCGTGGGTGATGACTTCCGTTTTGGTTGTGATCGCAGTGGCGACTACAACATGCTGCGACATAGCGGTGAACGTTATGGCTTCAGTGTGGTTAACACCGAGACCTTTGATGTGGACGGCGAACGGGTCAGCAGTACCCGGATCCGGGCGGCGCTGCAGAGCAATGACCTGGTTCTGGCTGAACGGTTGTTAGGCCGGCCTTACCGGGTGACCGGGCGGGTTATGCATGGCCAGCAATTAGGGCGCACCATCGGCGTCCCCACGGCAAATATACGGATGCATCGTTTCCACTGCCCGCTGAACGGTGTATATGCAGTGACAGTGACGGGTAAGAATCTGTCTGCTGAAGGGGTGGCTAATGTAGGCATGCGCCCGACGGTAAATGGTAAACAGCCAGTGCTGGAAGCGCATCTGTTTGATCTGGACTGTGACCTTTACGGTCAGTTGCTGAGTGTGGAATTTAAAGCCTTTATCCGTCCTGAAAAGAAGTTTGAGGGGCTGGAAAAACTGAAACAACAGATAGAAAACGATATTAAACAGGTCAGAAATTACTTTCTGACAGGTGCCTTGTAAGCAGGGCCAAAATTAGATGATCCAGAAGCGATACGACAATGACCGATTATAAACCGACCCTGAACTTACCGAATACTAAGTTCCCGATGCGCGGCAATCTGGCTCAGAAAGAGCCTCAGATGCTGAAACAGTGGCAGAAGATGGATCTGTACCAGAAGATTCGCGAAGTCTGCGCAGGTCGTGAGAAATTTATCCTGCATGATGGGCCTCCCTATGCGAACGGCGATATCCATATCGGTCATGCGGTGAACAAGATTCTGAAGGATATAATCGTTAAGTCCCGTACCATAGCTGGCTTTGATGCCCCTTATGTGCCGGGCTGGGACTGCCATGGTCTGCCGATTGAGCATAATGTTGAGAAAAAGATTGGCAAAGCCGGTGTGAAAGTCTCATACGGCGATTTCCGTAAAAAGTGCCGTGAATATGCTTCTCGTCAGGTGGAAGGTCAGAAGAAAGACTTTATCCGTCTGGGCGTACTGGGTGACTGGGAAAACCCATATCTGACCATGAACTTCGCAACCGAAGCCAACATTATCCGGGCGTTGGGTAAAATCACCGAAAACGGTCACTTGGTGAAAGGCTACAAGCCGGTTTACTGGAGCGTTGTGGGCGGTTCTGCTTTGGCAGAAGCGGAAGTGGAGTATCAGGATAAAACATCACTGGCAATCGATGTGCGTTTTGCGCCGGTTGACCCGGATGCATTCCTCAGTTGCTTTGAGGATCTTTCGGGAGAGGGCGAGGCCAGTGTGGTGATCTGGACCACAACTCCCTGGACATTGCCTGCTAACCAGGCGGTATCACTCAATGCTGAACTGGACTATGTGCTGGTGCAGGTGGGGGGGGAACGGTTGCTGATCGCTGAGGCTTTGGTGGAAGATACGCTGCAGCGTTACGGAATCGAAGCGCATAAGATCGTCGGTCGCTGTAAAGGTGAGGCGCTGGAGCATCAGCAGCTGCAGCATCCGTTCTATGACCGACAGGTACCGGTCATTCTGGGTGATCATGTTACTACCGAAGCGGGGACCGGGGCCGTGCATACCGCGCCAGATCACGGTGTGGAAGACTTTAATGTGGGGCGTGTTTACGGTATCGGAACCCTGAATCTGGTTGGCCCAGATGGTGTTTATACTGAGCATGCCGGTGAATTTGCCGGACAGCATGTCTACAAAGTAGAGGATGCCATTGTAGCGGCGCTGGAGGCCAATGACCGGCTGATTCTGAAAAAGCCTTTCAGCCATAGTTATCCACACTGCTGGCGGACCAAAACCCCCTTGATTTACCGTGCTACGCCACAGTGGTTTATCAGCATGGAAGAGAAAGGCCTGAAGCGCGATGCGCTGGAAGCGATTAAGCAGGTTGAGTGGTTCCCGGGCTGGGGTCAGAACCGTATTGAATCGATGGTAGAGCAGAGCCCTGACTGGTGTATCTCCCGTCAGCGGACCTGGGGTGTGCCGATCGCCCTGTTTGTTAATAAGACAACGGCTGAGCTGCATCCTGAAACTCCGCGCCTGATCGAAGAGGTCGCGCTACGTGTGGAAAAAACCGGTATTGATGCCTGGTTTGATCTTGATGCCAGCGAACTGCTGGGTGATGAAGCGGATCAGTATGAAAAAGTTCTTGATACCCTGGATGTCTGGTTTGACTCCGGTGTGACTCATTACTCCGTGCTGGACCGGACGGAAGGTCTGCAGTTTCCTGCCAATATGTATCTGGAAGGTTCTGACCAGCATCGTGGCTGGTTCCAGTCTTCACTGAAGACCAGTATCGCTATCAAGGGCTGTGCGCCATACAAGCAGGTGCTGACTCACGGCTTTACCGTTGACGGTGATGGCAGAAAGATGTCCAAGTCGGTGGGTAACGTTGTCTCTCCGCAGGAAGTGATGAATAAGTACGGCGCTGATATTTTGCGTCTGTGGGTTGCTTCAACCGATTTCAGCTCTGAGATGACAGTCTCTGATGAAATTCTCAAACGTACTGCTGATGCTTACCGCCGGATCCGCAACACGGCCCGCTTCCTGCTGGCCAACCTGGATGGTTTTAACCCGGAAACGGATATGCTGGCGCCTGCAGATATGGTGGCGCTGGATCGCTGGGCGGTGGATCGTGCTGCCCGTCTTCAGGATGAGTTGACCGGTCATTATGACCAGTACCAGATGCTGCAAGTGTATCAGAAGGTTTCTCACTTCTGTTCGCTGGATCTGGGTGGCTTCTACCTGGATATTATTAAGGACCGCCAGTATACGGCTAAGGGCGATTCTGTTGCCCGTCGTTCCTGTCAGACGGCCCTCTATCATATTATCGAAGCGATGGTACGCTGGATCGCGCCAATCCTCAGCTTTACGGCGGACGAGATCTGGAGTGAGCTGCCTGGTGAGCGCGCTGAGTCTGTACAGCTGGCAACCTGGTACACCGATCTGGCGAAGCTGGATGGGGCGGCAGAGCTGGGGCGTGATTACTGGCAGCAGATACTTGCGGTGAAGACCGCCGTTAACAAAGAGCTTGAAAACCAGCGTAATGCCGGCCATATCGGTGGCAGTCTTGAAGCGGAGGTGACTCTGTATTGTGTCCCTGAGCTGCAGGCTCAGCTGGAAAAGCTTGAGGATGAGCTGCGCTTTGTATTGATCACGTCTAAAGCTGCTGTCCGGTCTGCGGACGACGCGACAGACGCGGTTGCAACCGAACTTCAGGGGCTGAGTGTCTCCGTGGTTAAGAGCAGCCAGGCAAAGTGTGGTCGCTGCTGGCACCATCGTGAAGATGTGGGTAATCATGCTGAGCATGAGGATCTCTGCGAACGTTGCGTAGATAATGTCGCCGGTGATGGTGAACAGCGTCGCTTTGCATAAGGTCGGTTTGATGGTAAAGCCCCGTACAGCACTGAGCTGGCTCTGGCTGGTAGTGGTGGTTATCGCGCTGGATCTGTTTACCAAATATCAGGCCAGCACGTTGCTACCCTATGGCGTTCCGCATCCTCAATTACCGGTCTTTGACCTGACGTTACTGCATAATACCGGTGCCGCATTCAGTTTTCTGGCTCAGGCCGGAGGCTGGCAGCGCTGGTTTTTTGCCCTGATTGCGATTGTTGTCAGTACCGTCCTGCTGATATGGATGGCCCGTACTTCATATCAGCAGCGCTGGCTGGGCATTGGTCTGGCGCTGGTGTTGGGTGGTGCACTGGGAAATTTGTATGACCGGGTTGTGCAGGGCTATGTGATCGACTTTATCTCGCTGCACTATAATGGCTATTACTTTCCGGCGTTTAATCTGGCGGATACGGCCATTACAATCGGTGCAGGCATGCTGATTATCGATATGTTATGGTTCTCTGAAACCAGTCATAAATCCAAATAAAGGTCTGCATTTATGTCAGAATTTAATTCACCAGGGGCGACACACCAGACAATAGCGCCTGATGCTAAGGTAACCCTCCATTTTGCTATTAAGCTGGAAGATGGTCAGGTGGTTGATTCTAATTTTGAAGCAAATCCAGCCACTTTTGTTGTCGGTGATGGTCAGCTGCTCGATGGCTTTGAAAACGCACTGTTAGGCATGCAGGCTGGCGATGAAGCGGTAATCGATATACTGCCGGAGCAGGGTTTTGGCATGTCCAACCCAAATAATATGCAACGTATCCCCCGTAAGCAGTTCGGTGATATGGCCTTAGAAAAAGGCTTGGTAATTTCTTTTGCTGATGCATCTGATGGCGAGTTACCCGGCATGGTCGCTGAGTTTGATGAACGGATGGTCACGGTCGACTTTAACCACCCGCTGGCGGGTAAAAATCTTAAATTTGAAGTTAAGATTCTCTCGGTTGAATAGCCGGGTACTGCTGCAGAACAAGAAAGTCTGCTGATAACTGGCACGTTTCATTTTCTTTGACTATCTTACATCTACTCTAATACAACACGGATGTTGTAATGAACGGACAAGGATGTGAATCTCCCTTCACCGCTTTTGCTCGCCACGTCTGGCGGCCTGAGTCGGCTAATATTTCTCTGTGCTCATCTGAGCAAGGCACTACCCTGATTGAGGTGTTGGTGACGTTGGTGCTTGTCACTATCGGGCTGGCGGGCATGATGGCCATGCAGGCGCGTGGTATACAACAAAATCAAAGTGCTTATCTGCGAACCCAGGCAATTACGCTGGCCAATGATATGGCTGACCGGATACGGCTCAACAGGCAGGCCGGGCTGACTGATGACTATGCATTAACGCTCAGTCAGGAGGCCACGGATTTCTCTGCTGAGGCTATCAGTGATAGCAGCAAAAAGCTGGCTTACTCTGATCTGAATGGCTGGCTTAACTGGCTCAGTACTATTCTTCCCGAAGGTGATGCTGAAATTAAGCGAGCCGGGCAACGTATCATTATTGTGATCCGTTGGAATGCCCGCCGGGATTCGGGTGGACTCTCGAGCTATCAGCATGAGGTTGATCTGTGATGGGGTCGGCAATACACCTTAAGCGTTCTCAGTCGGGTTTCTCAATGGTTGAGCTGATGGTCTCAACCGTTATTGGTTTGCTGCTTACCGCGGCGATGCTGGCGGCTTTTGTTGCTTCGGCGAAAACTTATCAGATCCAGGATGCCATGGCAGAGGTACAGGAAGGCGGTCGCTACGCATCGAATATCCTGCTTAAAGACCTGCGTCAAAGTGGAGCAAAGGCTTTCGGCGGGGTATTGATTGAGGGGGTAGAAAATGATGCCAAAAAAATCAACTCTTTTGAGATTTCTCACGCTAATAACGCGCTGGTCATCCTCCAGGATAATGTACGTAGTGAGATTGTTTACCTTCCAGGCCTTAAGACAGCAAGTTCTGAGGGACGCGCCTACTACATTGGCTATTCATCAGGCGGCGTGCCCTCGCTATACAGAAATAATCAACCTCTGGTTGAAGGTGTGACAGGGCTGGTGATGGAGTATGGCGTTGACAGTGATGCTGATCAGTTGGTGGACAGCTATCGCAGAATCAGTGATATGTCCGCATCGGATTGGAGCGAAGTGATCAGCGCCCGTTTTTATCTTTTGATGCGCAGTTCGGGCAGTGGAGTGACGGATAAATCTCAGGTGCTGCCTGCACCCTTTGATGCTTTGGATACATCTGACCGGCGACTGTATCAGGTGTATACAGCGACAGCGCTGATAAGAAATGCGCTGGCAGTCAAAGGAGCGGACTGATGATCAGCATAACAGGCATCGACAACACCCAGCGGGGTGCAACACTGGTGGTTGCGTTGACTCTGTTGCTGGTGATGACGTTGATGGCAACGACTTCGCTGCAGAGCAATGTACTGCAATCGAGAATGGCTGCCAATCTTCAGGATCAGACCGTGGCGTTTGAAGCGAGTGAAACGGTACTGCTGTATGCAGAAATGTGGCTTGCGGCTTTGAAAGTTGCACCGGAACTCACGGATTATGATAGCTGGAACTCAGGTGATACAGCTTTTATCTTCGATAGTCGCAACAGTTCTGCGTTGCAGCAACAATTGGCTCATCTCGGTTCAGTGAATAACTGGATAGACAGAGCTAAGCCAGCCAGCGATTTTAATCCAGTCCATGTGGCCCGGACTCATGAGCAACCCAGAGTCAGTTTCGAGGTCATCGATTTTTCAGCGGATGATAAAACCCTGGGGTATCTGTATGGTCAGGGGCGGGGGGTGGTAACGTTCCGGCTGTATGGCCGCAGTACCGGGGTAACAGGTAATAGCGAAGTGGTACTTATCAGCGAGTACCGCAAGCGCTTCAGGTGATTGCGATGGACAAAACAGGGATGTTGAAGGTGGTTTGTCTTACTGTGGTTTTCAGCGGGCCGGCGGTTTCAGCTGAATATACCATCAGTAACATACCTATTGGTGCTGCAGAAGTGGCTGCACCGAATGTGATGATTCTGCTGGATACTTCGACGAGTATGGATGACCCTCCTGAGGGGCAGGCCGGTGGAAAGACAAAGATAGAACAGGCAAAAAAGGCGGCAAAGGCTGTTATTGAGTCTGCTAATGCCGTTAGGCTGGGGTTGGCGAGCTTCAACTTCGAACAGGGCGGTAAAATTGATCGTACCTGTGGTAGTCGTCAGGCAGATCTGTCGTCAACGCTTAATGGATATCAGGCGGATAACCGGACGCCCATATCTGAAGCGTATTATGAGGTTACCCGCTATTTCAGAGGGATGCGCGGGCATTTCTCTCACGTTTCCAATAATTATACCGCTCCGATTATCAATCAATGCCAGAAGAACTTCACTATCGTGATTACGGATGGCTTGCCGCGCAAGGATGGCGATTTTAGTGCCCTCAGTGATTCTGATGCAGGAAATGAACTACCAAACTGGGATGCAGGTGATGATGACAGGAAAGCACTGATAGACGGAAGCGGGCAGGCCTATTATGGGCCTCCGGATGAGTGGTATTACCTCGATGATCTGGCCAAATTCGCCTGGGACACTGATCTGAGTGATCTGCCTGGGGTGCAGAATATGCACACCTATACGATCGGTTTTGATCTCAATTCTCCTATGCTTAATGATGCTGCCGTTCAGGGTCATGGCGAGTACTTTACCGCGGGTAATGAAGATGCGTTGCTGGCCTCGCTGAAACGGGTGTCTGTTGATAGCACCCCTCAAGTGTTCAGTGACGCACAGCTGAGTTCGAACAGAGGGTCTATCTCCAGTGGCCTGAATATCTATCAGGCAAGTTACAATACTGACGGCTGGAGCGGCGAACTGTCGGCTTTCAGTACGGCTATCAATGCTCAGAGCGGTCTTCTGCAGGTCAGCGATACCCCGCTCTGGAGAGCCTCTTCTGTAATACCGGATGCTGATAGTCGGGTGATTATCACAAACCGTGAATCAACGGGGCTCGGGTTTCGCTGGGACTATTTTTCAGTCAGCGAACAGGAGGCGTTATTTAATAACAGCTCATCGCTGGTTGAATATCTTAGAGGCATCGATATGGCCGGTTATCGTAGCCGTCAGAACCTGCTGGGGGATATTATTCACTCGAATCCGGTCTATGTCGGTCCACCCCAGAATTTTAACAGTACCTCTTCCTATCGGGTGTTTAAACAGGCCAGCGCAGATCGTGAACCGATCATCTATGTGGGGGCTAATGACGGTATGCTGCATGGTTTTCGCGCCTCGGATGGTCAAGAGGTGCTGGCCTACATTCCCTCTGCCCTGCATTCCAGACTTCAGAACCTGGCGAGTACCCACTATCAGCACCTGTACTATGTGGATGGCACTCCGACAGTGCAGGATGTTTATATCAATGGTCAGTGGCGAACCATGCTTGCCGGAGGCCTTAACGGCGGTGGTCAGGGGATTTATGTCCTGGATGTAACGGATCCCGATCGGTTTAGTGAGGCTGAAGCGGACAAAATATTTCATTGGGAGTTCAGGGATAGCGACGATGCAGATATGGGATATAGCTATGCCCGTCCGGCAATTGTCAAACTGAAGGACGGTAACTGGTATGTTGTTTTTGGCAACGGTTATAACGCCACTGAAGCGGATAGTAGCAGGAGTACGTCCGGGGATGCGGTGATCTATCTGGTAGATCTGGCAACAGGTCAGAGGGTGATCAAACTCTCAACCGATACCGGCTTTGATGAAGCACCGGCTGATCTGAACAGGCCCAATGGTATGTCGACTCTGACCCCAGTGAGCGCTGATGGCTCTATAGTTGATCTGATTTACGGTGGCGACCTCTACGGTAATATCTGGAAGTTTGACCTGTCAGACAGTGATCCGGCTAACTGGGAACTGGCTTATAAACTGTTTCAGGCCTGTCGCCGTTCAATACTGGGCAGTCCCTGCGCTGTCAGTGATATGCAGCCGGTTTCCTCCCGGCTGGCGGTGTCTGAAGACCCGCTGGGACGTAACATGGTTTTTTTTGGTACTGGCAGGGATTTAGAAATAGCGGATAAGTCCGATATGAGTGTGCAGACCTTTTATGGTGTGGTTGATAAAGGTTCTGAGGTCACGGGTGGCCGGTCACAGTTGTTACAACAGGCGATCTATTATCAGGGTCATCATGACTTTGACGGAGTCAGCCGCAACCTGCGTCTGACGACCAATAATCAGTTAACAAATGCTCAGGCGGGCTGGTTTATCGATCTGAAAATACCCGATGGCCATGATGACTGGCTGCCGTTGGGTGAGCGGGTGCTTAACCCTCCGACCCTCAGGGACCACCGGGTTCTGTTTTCTTCTCACACCTATGCATCTGATTCTTGTCAGGCGGGCGTAGAAGGCTGGACGATGGAGCTGGATAAGCGCTCGGGTAGTCGCTTCACCTATGTAACCATTGATAATAACCGTGATGGCAAGTACGACGATGATGATAAGGTTACTGATGCGAATGGCGATAAGATAAATGCTTCAGGGCAGCAGCGGGGTAATGGTGCCGGAGAGCTGATTCTTATGGGTGATGGTGAGGATCAGATAATCAGTCCCGCTACCGAGGATGAACAACCAAAGCCGGATGAGGCTGACAGGCGGCAAAGAGACCCTGATACAACAGGCCGTTCCAGCTGGCGATATATGCAGGAGCGGGGCTGATGAACCCTCAATTGAAAAGGCGGGGATTCACCCTTA
Source organism: Amphritea atlantica (assembly GCA_024397875.1). Taxonomy (NCBI): domain Bacteria; kingdom Pseudomonadati; phylum Pseudomonadota; class Gammaproteobacteria; order Oceanospirillales; family Oceanospirillaceae; genus Amphritea; species Amphritea atlantica. The sequence continues at coordinate 71,478 of CP073345.1, read as the reverse complement.
TCGAGCTGCTGATCGCGGTTGCTATCATGGGTATCCTGTCCGCTCTCGTCTATCCATCCTATATCAATTATATCCAGAGTGGTTGGCGTGAGTCTGCCAGACTCTGCCTGCTGGATATGGCGCAACAGCTGGAAAGGAAGTATGCAGCGGATCTGGCCTATAGCGGACGGGGTGATCTGGATGGCGATGGGAAGGATGATCTGCTGACTACCGGCTGTGCGTCTGAAGGGGAGATGCCATCCCGCTATCGGTTTCAGGGAGATATAACCCTGTTCCGTTTGCAGGCGGTGCCGCGTGGGGCCCAGTTTGCAGACCGGTGTGGTCAGTTGGGTATCGATCTGCAAGGACAAAAAACCGCATCTGGCACTTCGGGTGTTCAGGAGTGTTGGTGATCACATAGAAAAGGGAGAGCGATATGGATGGTCGCACAGAAACAGGCGTCACGCTGATCGAACTTATGGTGACATTAAGTGTGCTCGCGATCCTGCTAGCCGTCGGCGTACCCTCACTGGCGGGTTTGGTCAGATCACAGAAGCTTGATTCCACGGTACAGCTATTAAAAGACAGCTATAGTCAGGCCCGTTACGAAGCGGTTACCCGGCAGCAATCAGTTATCCTTTGTCCTCTGGATATAGGGAGTAACCGTTGTGGTAACCGCTGGAATGAAGGGGTGCTCAGTTATCTTGATCTGGATGGTGATAATCGGTATGACCCGTTTCAGGACACCCGGCTACGCCAGAATGAGTTTCCTGAGGGTGTTGGGGTCGCTTATGGAAAGCGTCTGCAGATACAACTAAGCTCCAAGGGCACAACGGCAGATACCGGAATCTTCAAAGTGAGCATTTCTGGAGAGGAAAAACGCTTGGTGGTTTCCAGTATGGGGCGCATCAGACACGGCTGACTCGGACTATCCCTGTGAAAATAAGATTTAAATCAGTTACAGAGGCCGCTAATTTGGTTTAATCTTATTCATTTCTTACAACTGTTTGACTTTAAGTAACTGTTTTGGGTACACAGCTGCTTCGCTATGCATATGTATTGCCTAAAATATGATCATATGCTGTAGTCAACGAACCACTATAATGGCGTTGCCTGTCAACAGAAGTAAACGCTTTTAAGTCTGGAGGGAGTATAGTCTTGTACAAACAGAGTGGCTTTACATTAATAGAATTAATGATAGTAGTGGTTATCGTCGGTATTTTGGTGACGATTGCATATCCTTCATATACGTCCTTTGTACAAAAAAGTCGCCGGGGAGATGCGATTGCCAGCCTGGCTGACTTCAGAGTTGAACAGGAAAAATGGAGAGCCAATAATATTTCCTATACGACTTCAGCGGCTGATCTGGGTTTGTCGGGCTCATCGAAGGATGGTTATTACGACATGACTATCGTATCGGCAGGTGCTTCTACATATCAGGTGACTGCAGCTCCAACCGGTGTTCAAAGTTCGGATAGCTGTAATACCTTTTCTATTGACGAAAATGGTCCGGATTATTCAGGTGGCTATGCTGATGCGGATTGCTGGGAGCGGTAGATGTCATCCAGGAAATTCAGTCAGGGACTAACCGTAATTGAGCTTATGATCACTTTGGTGGTCATAGGTGTGCTGGCGGCTATTGCAGCACCTAGCTTTAGCGGATTTATGAAAAAATCTAAGTTAACGGGCGCGGCTGAAAAAGTGTTTTCTCAATTGCAGTATGCCAGGAGCGAATCGATCGCTAGCGGAAAAGATATCTTTGTGAGCTTTAAGGACACAGGAGCGGTCGGCTGGTGTATGGGAGTCAGTGATTTAACATCTTGTGACTGCTCAGCATCCTTAGCATCGTGCACCATCAATGGTGTCCAGGCTAGATCTTTTAATAGTGCTGATTATCCTGAAATAGTCCTGTCGACCGACTTTACTGGTGATGATACAGGATTTGTTGCACCGAGGTCAGTTGCCTTAGAAACGGGTACGGTGACGCTTACTTTACCCGCCTACGGGACTGTAGAAGTAAGAATGAATATTTTGGGCAGAATGCGACTATGCTCTGATACGCTGAACAATTATGCGGGGTGCTGATGATGCATAAGTCTTATCGATCAGGGGAATACGGATTTACGCTGATTGAGTTAATGATTGGCTTATTAATTGGTTTAATCGTTCTTTCAGGAGCGACCTATATTTTTCTTATCACGGTAAAAAGTAGCCGGGATGTGATGTACAGCGCCAGGTTAAATCAGGAGTTAGCCGCCGCAGTATCGATTATTGCAGGCGATATGCGTAGAGCTGGAGCGTGGCGGCAGGTGGCAGGTAACTCATCACCTTATAGTGATATTGGTATGGATTTTAAGGTTGTCAGCGGTGCTAACTGTGTCCTGTATAACTATGATGCAGATGGGAGTGGAGCCATAGGAACTACTGAGTATCATGGAGTGAGACTGCTAAACTCAGTTTTGGAGCTTAAAAGTTCTGGAACCGATATGAGTAACTGCACTTCTGGTCAGTGGGACCCTATTACGGATGATAATTTTATGACAATAACCGAGGCAACGTTTCTCGATCAATCTGTTTGTACCGTTATAACGTCTACAACATCGAGTGCTGCTTGTCCTGCGGCGGTTGGAACGGATGAAGTGCGCTCTGTAAGAGAGCTGGATTTTACTATATCCGCAGAGGTCAAAAATGATACCAGCTGGAAAAAAACGGTACAGGAATCTGTAAGAATCAGGAATGACTTTTATGCTCACTGATATGTTACTGAAAAAGAAAACGCTGTGTTTTAAACAGCAACAGGGGGCCGCTACGCTTGTCGTGGCTGTTGTGCTTTTAGTGATCGTTTTAGGTATCTCCTTTTTCACCGCTGAAGTCGTTATTTCCGAAAAGAAAGTTACCGCCAATGTGTATCGAGCTAAGCAAGCCTTTCATGCGGCTCAGGCCGGGATTGATTATGGCATAGCCTACTCACGAGAAGGTTTTGATCAGGATGGGGACTCAGTTCTGGATCTGACCATTGCATCCGGTGCAGAAAGAACAGCCTCTGTCGGTAGTGCAACCTATACCGTGAGTTTTTTGGATGTCAGCAGCGATGCCGATATGGCATTGGTTGAAGTAAGTTCCGTTGGCTTTAGTGATGATGAGCAGATTCAACGGACAATTTCTATTCTGATCGGGGAAGTGCCTTTGGTGCCTAATCCCCCGGATTTGCCTATTGTGGCCAGAGGATATGTCAACGCGACAGGTAACCTGAATGTCTATAATGTTTTCTCGAATCTGAATATCTGGTCTGGTACCACTGTCAGCTCGTGGGGATCTGCTGATACTTATATCCGGGATCCAGACTGGGATAATAGTGGTGATTGGGATGGTAGCACTGATTTGAGTGCCTACCTGGATAGTAAAGGGCTGGATCAGTCTGATGTTGATACTATTCAGAGTACGACTAAAAATACCCGGGGACCGGATGTTATAGACGGCGATGCAAATCTTGATACGGCTACTGAGGATGAGTTTACCGAAAACTTTTTTGGACGAACGCTTGCAGAGTTAGTCAGCCTTGCGAATCTGAGTATGACGGCTTCTGAGCTGAGTGCTGCGGATTCTGATGATATTAAAGGAAAGTTAATCTATCTGTCCGATGCGAAAATTAACGGAGGCACGATTGGGACGCCAACGGATCCTGTGATTCTTGTCGCGGATAGTCCTCTGTCAATCAGTGGTGGTCCCCAAATCTATGGTGTAATCATTGCTAACAGCGTTGATAAGGTTGTGGGTACGGCGGATATTTTTGGTGGTATTGTCTCGGAAAATGCACTGGACATGGGGTCTGGTACAGCCAATGTTTATTATGATGAAAATGTAGTAAATAACCTTGATAAGATTAATACCAAAGAGGTTGTGCGTGGTAGTTGGCGAGATTGGTAATGGTTCTTCTTACAAGGGTTAACCAAAGAATAGGGAATGGCTTTATGCGTACTTATATAAAAAAAGAGTCTGGCTTTACCTTAATTGAGGCTCTTGTTGCTTTCCTTATCATCGTTGTTGGGTTGGCGGGTGCGGCCCTGTTTCAAAGTGAACTGATTACAGAAAGTGGCGCGTCTAAATCAAGGGCTGTTGCCATCGCACTCGCAGAAAAGGAGCTGGAAGAGCAAAGAGCGCTCTTAACTGACACCCAGTATGCCGATCTGGAAACCATTGTGTCTGGCGCAGTGCCTGTTGTGCACGCAGTCACCGTCGGTAATGCGGTATATGATGTTTCTTTTTCTGCAACGAAAGTCTCTTCTGGTACAACTGAGGCGCACTACCTGTTAACCGCCAGTGTTGATTGGGATGATGCTAAGGGCGTGACGGATTCGGTCTCGCTTAGCACGCTGTTATCAGATAATCGCCCAGAGAACTCTCTGGATAATAGTGAGCAAGCGGGGAGTACGGGTTCTAATCCGAATGTCGGGCAGATAGAAAGGCCCAGTGGTGCTGCGGTGGCTATTGCCAGGGTGACAACTGAAGAGGCGAAGACCGATACGGCAATAGGCGATTATGTAGAGCTTGGTGATGAGAAATTTGGGATTAAGGTGGGAGAGTGCGACGATGGCACTTGTGACATCGTGGTGTCAGTTATCAAACGAATTAATTCAGATAGTCCCATATTTAAAGTAACCGGGAATATATATTTTCATGATGACCCGGATAATACTTTTGAAACCGTAGAGGCCGCTCCGAATGTATTAACGTCTGAAGGTGGTGGTTGTGCCGTTTATGAGATAGCCTCTCAAGCCGCTTACACCTGCCTGTTTGGCGAGGGCTGGTATGGCACAATATCCTTAATTCTACCCTTGGAGAATAACGGTAAGCCTGCCGATACAGTGTGTTTGTCACCAAGAGCGTATAAATACTATCGCGTAGATCCCGACACAGTCTCAGGTAGTATTGATTCAGATGATATTATCGGTCAATCTGGATTGGTTCGGTTTACCACGGATGCCGGGGATGGCCCTTATCTTGCCACTTCTGATGCGGCACCTGGGCTGGGGTATTATTATCTGTATGATCAGGTGAATACGGATACCAAGCTACTCGCTGTTCCCGCAATTAATGATCCAGCAAACTATTCAGGAAATATTGAAAATCAGCACTTTGTGGTCACCGATGATACGGGTAATGATTCAGATGACAAGTATGACATATGTATTCAGGATGGCGGGGCAAATGCGGAAGCTCTGTTCTCGCACACAGATTCTGATGTGCCATCAAGTTATCCTGATTTAAGCCAGGATAATTATAGTTATACCTATGTGTCCGGGGCCTCTATTACGGTTGAGATACCGGATGATGAAATCGTCATTGGGTATGTGAATAAAGCCTATGAGGTTTCCGGAAGTGTTGATGTAACGGGGGTTACGGGTACCGCCGAAGAGCTTAAAGACGAACTTGAAGTGGGCATGTCACCTCTGCCTGACTATGCTCAAAAATGTGTTCTTGAGGTTGTTGGAGATCAGCTGTTTGATTATAGCTGCTTCGTTGATTACAACTGGGAAGGTACCGTTTCCATGTCGGTAGCCAGTGGGGCGGCATTAACGGTAAGTTTTTCTCCTCCTGAATATAAGTTTTCTGACTTAGGGCCTTATCCAAGGGTTACAGGTGATGTTACGGGCAAGGACTTTACTGTGACAGAGTAAATCTGACAGTATTCTTAAATGAAATGTATGAAAAACGCGCGCTTAGCGCGTTTTTCATCGCATGATGATACGTGTGAATCTGTGTGCTTGAATTAGCAAAAGGACACTGATGATTACAATGCAGTCTTGTATCGCAGCGGGTGATTGTCGATATGAAATCTGAGCTTTTGACCCTTAATCTTTTGAGGAAATCTATAGTAGATGTCTGACTACCTGATTATTGGAGCAGGCGTGATCGGTATGCTGACTGCCAGAGAATTGGCGCAGTCGGGTGCGGATATTACGCTGGTGGATATGAATAACTGTGCGCAGGAAGCATCCTGGGCGGGCGGCGGCATTGTTTCACCACTCTATCCCTGGCGCTATTCTGATCCCGTGACGGCGCTGGCGACCTGGTCACAGACCAGTTATATCCACCTGGCGCAACAGTTACTGGAAGAGACCGGTCTGGATCCTGAACTTCGCCAGAAAGGGATGTTTATGGTCGGTGTGGATGATGCCGATGAGGCGCTGGCCTGGGGACGCCGCTATCAGAAACCGATGGAGCAGGTCGGGGCTGATTTTATTTACCAGAAAGAACCCGGTCTGGCGCCTGGTTTAGACTCTGCACTCTGGATGCCCGAGGTTGCCAGTATCCGTAACCCTCGTTTGGGTCGTTCCTTGCGTCGCAGCATGGAGGTCACCCCTAATATCAACCTGATAGAACAGGCCCGGGTCGAGGCGTTGCTGGTTGATAATTATGCTGTGACCGGTGTGCGTTTAGCTGATCGTGTGTTACATGGCGATACAGTCATTATTGCCGCAGGCGCCTGGAGTGGCGACCTGCTTGCGCCACTGGAGGTTGAGCTGCCGGTCGAGCCGGTCAAAGGGCAGATGATGCTGTTTAAGGCCCCGGTCGGATTGATTAACCGGGTGGTGCTGATGCAGGGACGCTATCTGATTCCCCGTAATGATGGCCGTATCCTTGTGGGCAGCACACTGGAGCGGGTTGGCTTCGATAAGCAGGCCACGGCTGACGCGAAAGCGTCGCTGTATCAAACGGCACTGGATATTTGTCCGCGGCTGCAGCAGTATGAACTGGAGCACCACTGGGCCGGTTTGCGTCCGGGTTCACCTGAAGGTGTTCCCTATATTGGTGCTGTGCCTGGGTATGACAATCTATATCTGAATGCCGGACATTTTCGTAACGGGCTGGTGCTGGCTCCGGCATCAACCCGCTTGCTGGCCGATATTTTGCTGGATCGTCCGCCTGTGATCAATCCGCACCCCTATGAGCTGCATGGACGGCTATAACGTCAGCCGGTGAAAACCTGATATAGCAAAAAAGGCCTCTGAAGAGGCCTTTTTTGCTATGCTTTACTATTAATCATATATCGTTGGGGTTGGCTGTCGTTTGTGATGGGTGCGGCAGTAGATCCCGATCAACTTCGCTTCGACTTCAGGGCTGACAGGTCTGCCTTCGAGGAAGTCATCAATCTGATCGTAGGTTAGCCCCAGTGCTACCTCATCTGCCAGTTGCGGTGTATCGCATTCCAGATCGGCGGTCGGTGTTTTATGGGTCAGCTGTTCCGGTGCGCCCAGTGCGTCGGCCACGGCTCTGACCTGACGTTTGTTCAGACCAAACAACGGTGCGAGGTCACAGGCTCCGTCGCCATGCTTGGTGTAAAATCCGGTGATATTTTCGGCGGAATGATCGGTGCCTAAGACCAGTCCGCCCAGCAGACCGGCAATCTCATACTGGATCGCCATGCGGATACGGGCTTTGACATTGCCTTTGGAGAAATCGATATGGGCAGGGCTGCCAGCATCCAGACCCGCGGCATTCAGTGCGCTGAGTGTTGCTGTGTGAACACCGTCGGCACCCGGCTGAACATTTGCTGTGACGCATGCTGAAGGTGAGATAAAGGCGACAGCCATTTGCGCGTCCGCTTCATCCTGCTGAGTGCTGTAAGGCAGACGTGCTGCGATAAATCGGTAACTATCACCGCCTTTTTCCTGGTTGAGCTGCTCAACGGAAAGTTGTGCCAGGCGGCCGCAGGTGGTCGAGTCAACGCCGCCGCTGATTCCCAGGACCAGATGTTTGCAACCACTGGTCAGCAGAATTTGCTTAATGAAATCTATACGGCGTTGAATCTCTGCTGCGGTATCGATCTGCGGCTGAACCTGCATCGCAGCGATAATTGAAGCTCTGTCCATTGTTAACTCTCGTGGTCTTTTACTGGGTCTACTATTTATTCTAAGTGAAAAGAGCGGAGGCTGTGAAGTGATTTTCAGTGACTCTTTGTCCCCGCGCTATGATGGGCGGCAATCAGATATAAAAAAGGCGCCGATCGGCGCCTTGAAAAGAATTGGTGTCGTTATTTGTCGCTCTCTTCTTCGCTGTCGAAGATACCGAAAGTCAGGCGGCTGAACCATGAGCGCTCCTGTTGAGCTTTTGGTTTAGCCGACGTTTGTTGAACCGGTGCGGGTGTTTCGTTACTTCCCAACAGACCGAAAGTTGCTGTGCTTAACAAAGACTCCTTTTTCGCCAGCTGTATATTGGACTGATAGTCGGGGAAGTTGGCATCCAGTACCGCCTGAGAGTCAGCGGCCAGATCAGTCATGCCTAGCTCATTGTAAGCCAGCACCATGACCGAAAGTGCATCAGGTACAGCAGGGGTCTGCTGATAATTTTCAACCACATACCGGCCCCGGTTAGCCGCAGCGACCCAGGCTTCACGTTTGACATAGTAGCGTGCCACATGCATCTCGTGAGTCGCCAGTCGGTTCTTCAGGTAGGTCATGCGCTTCTGTGCATCAGGCGCGTACTCGCTGTTTGGAAAGCGCGATACCAGTTGCTGGAAACTCTGGAATGACTCCAGTGCACTGCCGGGGTCCCGCTGGGTTTCATCGATCGGCAAATACTTCTCGAAGAAGGTCCGGTCTTTTTCGAAGGCGGTCAGGCCTTTAAGGTAGAGAGCATAGTCCAGGTTTTCATGGTTAGGGTTCAAACGGATAAAACGGTCTGCTGTTGCCCGAGCCGCTTCCGGTTCATAATTCTTATGATAAGCATAGATCAATTCCAGTTGGGCCTGATCGGAGAACCGGCCGAACGGGTAGCGTGCCTCCAGCAGCTGCAGCTTTTCAATCGCGGCAACGTAGTTTGCACTTTCCAGCCTGTCCAGGGCTTCCTGGTAGAGCTGCTGTTCTGGAACATCCGGAGCCTCTTTTTCGTCACCACCACCAAACCATGAACAGCCAGATGCAATCAGAGTGATCGAAACAATTGCGAGCAACTTTGCCAGGCGCATAAACATTTATCCTGCTATAAGTGAGAGTTTCCCGTTCGTTAACAGCGGCTACTGTTTGTTTCGGGTATACTGTGCAAAATTAATTCGGCCTATTTAACCATAACCGGATGGCAAGCCAAAGCGTCTCTGCGTTTTCCTTGCGATATAAAGACTATATTTTCTTAATTATTCCGAGACTTAGATAAATCATGACTGAGAAGGTTCAACTTAGTGCAACAGTTTCCGATGATCTGATTGGTAAACGATTAGATCAGGCTGTCGCCGAACTTTTCCCCGATTACTCCCGTTCACGAATGCAGGGCTGGATTAAGGATGGCCAACTGACCGTCGATGGTGAAGTTAAACGGCCCCGGGATAAGCTGCAGGGCGGCGAGTTGCTGACGATTGCAGCAGAGCTGGACGTTATTGATCAGTACAAAGCGGTAGAGATGCCACTGAATATCATCTTCGAAGATGACGATATTATGATTATCAATAAGCCAGCAGGCCTGGTTGTTCATCCGGCTGCGGGTCACTGGGATGATACGCTGCTCAATGGGTTGTTGCATTATTATCCGGCCATAGCGCAGGTGCCACGTGCAGGTATTGTCCATCGGCTGGATATGGACACTACCGGGCTAATGGTGGTTGCCAAAACAATTCAGGCTCAGACAGAACTGGTGTCGCAGTTGCAGGATCGTTCGATGGGTCGCGAGTATGAAGCGGTTGTTGGCGGTGTAATGACCGGTGGTGGTACCGTTGAGGAGCCTTTGGGCCGTCATTCACGTAATCGGCAGAAGATGGCGGTGGTGGGTGTCGGTAAAGAAGCGATTACGCATTATCGGGTGCTGAAGAAGTTTCGTGCCCATACCCATATTCGTCTGAAACTTGAAACCGGCCGGACTCACCAGATCCGCGTACATATGTCCTATATTAATTACCCTCTGGTCGGCGACCAGCTGTACGGCGGACGTTTCCGTCTGCCCAAAGGTGTTAGCCCGCAACTGCTGGAAAAATTAAAAGGCTTTAAACGCCAGGCACTGCATGCAAAAAGATTAGAGCTGTTTCATCCATCCACCGGTGAGCTGATGGCCTGGGAAGTGGATCTGCCCGATGATATGCAGAGTCTGCTTAAGAGCCTTAAGCGAGATGCCGATCATCACGAGATCGAGCAGTGAAACTGATTACTGCAAACTGGCCGGCACCTGATCACATCAGTGCTTTTACAACCACCCGGTTAGGCGGATGCAGTAAGGGCGTTTATGGTTCATTCAATCTTGGGGATCATGTTGGTGATGCCCCTCACCTGGTCAGTGCGAACCGGCAGTTGTTGTCTGATCAGTTTAAGTTTCTGAAGCAACCCCAATGGCTTTCTCAGGTGCACGGTACAAATCTGATTAAAGCAAATCCAAACGGTTTAGTGGTTGAGGCAGATGCTTGCTGGTCAGATGAGACCGGGCAACCCTGTGTAATCATGACGGCGGATTGCCTGCCGGTTTTTTTTACCGATAAACAGGGGGAGCGTGTTGCAGTGGCGCATGCTGGCTGGCGCGGCCTGCTGGATGGTGTGCTTGAACAGGCTCTCTCTGTCTTCCCCGATCCCTCGGAAGTGCTGGTTTGGTTTGGGCCCGCTATCGGCCCTCTGGCATTTGAAGTGGGCGATGAGGTGAAGCAGCAGTTTTGTGATCAGATGCAAGCGTCAGAAACGGCTTTTTGTTCAACGCTGAGTGCCGGAAAGTGGATGGCTGACATCTATAAGCTTGCCCGGTTGCGTCTTAACGAGGCGGGAGTGCAGAGTATCTCTGGCGGTGAGTACTGTACTTTCTCTCAGTCTGAACTCTTCTACTCATACCGTCGCGATGGCGTGACGGGGCGGATGGCGAGTGTGATCTGGATTAATTGATCTGCGTCAACGAACACTATTGCAGCATCTTGATTGATTTTGATTACCATATAATAATGGTTCTCATTAACTTTGAGGTGTTCCGATGACCCTGATAGAACTGAAGGCCCGTCAACAGGCAAAAATTAAGGCGATTGCCGGACCAGAGACCTTGCGTCAGCGTCTTGTTGCTCTGGGCGTATTAACAGGGTCACAGGTTTCGGTTGCTGCAACCTCTCTGTTGGGCAATCCACGGATATACTGCATCGGGAAGCAGCAGGTCTGCCTGCGAAGTGCAGAGGCGGGGCATATCGAGGTGGAGTTGCCGTCCTGATGTCTGATGTAAAAGCCTCATATACGATTGCGCTTATCGGTAACCCTAACTGTGGTAAGACCTCGCTTTTTAACCAATTAACCGGAGCACGGCAGCGTACCGGGAATATGGCCGGGGTGACTGTTACCAGCCGGGAAGGCCATAAGGCGTGGCGCGGTGTTGATTTTCACTTTATCGACCTGCCGGGTATCTATTCGCTGGCGAACAGTCGGGTTGAGGAGAGGGTTGCCCGTGACTACCTCATCGATACTCCTCCGGATCTGATTCTGAATGTTGTTGATGCCAATAACTTGGCCCGGAATCTGGCGCTGACCAGTCAGTTGCTGGAACAGGGGTTGCCGCTAGTGATTGCGCTGAATATGCTGGATGAGCTGGAGAAGCAGGGAGGCAATGTTGAGCTGGCAGAGCTGAGTCTTGGGCTGGCAAAGCCGGTGATCGGTAGCGATGGTCGTAATAACCGCGGTATCGAACAATTGATGGATATGTTGCTGGATAGTATCGATCAGCCATGTGAACCGCTTCTGATTACCTATGAACCCCATCTGGAGCAGGCTATTCATGCTCTTGAGCAAGCAGGCTTACGCCGCTGGGAATCTGTCAGATGGCTGGAATCAGCCGGTGAGGGGCTAGCGCTTGTCGAGAATGATCAGGTACAGGTGGGTCGCAAGGCGCTTGATCTGCTTGCCGGCCGCCATGAGCAATCCCCGGCAGAGATGGTGGCTGAGGGGCGTTATGGTTATATTCATGGGTTGCTGCATAAGTGCAGTAGTGAGCATCGGGATCAGTCAGCGGCAGACCACTGGCTTGATCGCATTGCTCTGAATCGCTGGTTAGGTCTTCCCGTTTTTGTTCTCTTGCTCTGGCTAATGTTTGAAGCCACCTTTACGCTGGGCAGTTATCCTGCCGACTGGATTGATGCCGGTGTCAGTTGGGTCGGTCAGCAGGTGGGCGCCATTCTGCCGGAGTCACTGTTGCGAAATCTGCTGGTGGAGGGACTGATTGCCGGCGTTGGTGGGGTGTTGGTGTTTCTGCCGAATGTGGTGTTGCTATTCTTTTTTATCGCCTTGCTGGAGCAAAGTGGCTATATGGCCCGGGCAGCTTTCCTGACTGACAACCTGATGAGTAAAGTGGGGCTGCATGGTAAAGCGTTTGTACCACTGGTGATGGGCTTTGGTTGCAATGTCCCGGCGATAATGTCCGCCCGCACAATCGAGGAACCCCGGGCACGACTGATCACAATTCTGATTAACCCGTTCATGAGTTGTTCTGCCCGGCTGCCGGTGTATGTGTTGCTGGCGGGAATCTTTTTTACCGATCATGCCGGGACAGTATTGTTCGGGCTTTATATGCTGGGGATTCTGGTCGCGTTTGCGATTGCTGCGTTGCTGGCCCGGACCATTTCCGAGCAGCATGATGAGACATTTATTATGGAGTTGCCACCATGGCGGTTTCCCTCTTCACGCTCAATGCTGCTTCATGTCTGGGATAAGGCTGGTGATTTCCTGCGTAAAATCGGGGGTGTCATTCTGGTAGGGTCGATTCTGATCTGGTTGCTGCAGAGTTTTCCTCAGCAGGGTGCTCCCTGGCTGGAACAGCTGGGTCACTTCGTTGCACCGTTGTTCGCCCCGATGGGGTTTGGCTGGCAGGAAACCGTTGCGCTGCTCTCCGGCTTTATCGCCAAAGAGGTCATCGCGGCATCGCTGGTGGTTGTCTATCAAACCGATATGAATGATATGGCCGGATTGCAGGCTGCGCTGGGGAGTGCACTGGCTCCGGCTTCCGGTCTGGCACTGATGGTATTTACTCTGCTCTATATGCCTTGCCTTGCCACCATCGCCACCATTCGCAGAGAGACCGGAAGCTGGCGCTGGGCGGGTGTGTCTATCCTGATGGGGCTGGTATTAGCCTGGCTTGGGGCATGGCTTGTCTATACTCTGGCTTCACTATGGATTTAGTTATAAAGGTACATGTATGACACTGTTTGACTGGGTAGTGCTTGTCGCCGTAGTTGCGCTTGTGGGTCTGTGGTTCGGTCGCTATCTCTACCTTACCTTCAATAAGAAATGTAGTGGCGGTGGATGCAGTAATTGCTCCGGTTGTGATGTTAATAACCGATCCTCTTCGGAATAATAGCCTAATACATAAGCAAATACTGATATAAGCTTGAAATCCTCCTGATTTACCCATACTTACATAAGGTAGTAAGAACTCAGAACCCGTCGTCCGCTTTAATGGAAGCTCACAACCGGCAGGGTTAACAGGATCAGGAGGGGATAATGCAACCCGAACGTTTTACCAGTAAATTACAATCAGCCCTCGGGGATGCTCAGTCCCTTGCTGTCGGCAAAGATCATAACTATATAGAACCCGTTCATCTGCTGCTGGCGCTGTTAGATCAGCAGGGTGGTTCTGTCAGGCCTCTGTTGGCTCAGTCAGGAGCCGATGCTAATCAGCTACGCGCTGCTGTTCATCAGATGTTTAGTGAACTACCGCAGGTTTCAGACCATGACGGTGAGCTGCGCTTTTCGCCGAATATGGGCAAATTATTCAATCTGACCGATAAGCTGGCTCAGCAGCGGGGCGATCAGTATATTGCCAGTGAGCTTTTTGTTCTGGCAATGCTGGATGACAAGAGCGGTGTAGGTAAACTGCTGAGTCAGGCGGGTGTTACAAAGCAGAAACTGGAGCAGGCGATTAATCAGATGCGCGGAGGAGAAGGCGTGAATGATCCTAATGCGGAAGAAACCCGTCAGGCACTCGATAAATTCACGATTGATCTGACTGAGCGTGCTGAGTCTGGCAAGCTGGATCCGGTGATTGGCCGTGATGATGAGATTCGCCGTACCATTCAGGTTCTGCAGCGCCGGACTAAAAATAATCCGGTATTGATTGGTGAGCCGGGAGTGGGTAAGACTGCGATCGTTGAAGGTCTGGCTCAGCGAATTATAAACGGTGAAGTGCCGGAAGGACTGAAGAATAAGAAGGTGCTTTCCCTGGATATGGGGGCGCTGATTGCCGGGGCTAAATTCCGTGGCGAGTTTGAGGAGCGTCTTAAAGGGGTGCTTAATGAGCTGGCCAAGCAGGAAGGTCAGGTGATTCTCTTTATCGATGAGTTGCATACAATGGTGGGGGCCGGTAAAGGCGAAGGCTCAATGGATGCCGGTAATATGCTTAAGCCAGCACTGGCCCGGGGCGAACTCCACTGTGTGGGTGCCACTACACTGGATGAATACCGGAAGTATGTAGAGAAAGATGCAGCACTGGAGCGTCGCTTCCAGAAAGTGCTGGTGGATGAACCAAGCGAAGAAGATACCATTGCGATACTGCGTGGTTTGAAAGAGCGTTATGAGATTCATCACGGTGTTGATATTACAGACTCCGCTATTATTGCGGCGGCTAAGCTGTCACAGCGTTATATTACGGATCGCCAGCTGCCGGATAAGGCGATCGATCTGATCGATGAGGCAGGTAGTCGTATCCGTATGGAGATTGATTCCAAGCCTGAGAGTATGGACCGTCTTGAGCGACGTTTGATTCAACTGAAAATGGAACGTGAAGCGCTCAAGAAAGAGAAAGATCAGGCGGCTATTAAACGATTGGAAGAGCTGCAAACCAATATTGAAGCGGTAGAGAAAGAGTATTCAGATCTTGAAGAGATCTGGAAAGCAGAGAAGGTTATGCTGCAGGGATCTCAGCAGATCAAGGAAAAGCTGGAGCAGGCGCGTACTGAATTAGAGCAGGTAACCCGGACAGGTGATCTGAGCCGTATGTCTGAACTGCAATATGGCGTTATCCCTGAGCTTGAAAAGCAGTTGCAGGCTGCGGCGGATGTTGAAGATCAGCCTCAGCAGAATCAGCTGCTGCGTAACCGGGTTGGTGAAGAGGAGGTCGCCGAAGTCGTGTCAAAATGGACCGGTATTCCGGTATCAAAGATGCTGGAAGGCGAGCGTGAAAAGCTCCTGCGTATGGAAGATGCGCTGCATAAGCAGGTGATCGGTCAGCAGGAGGCTGTTCTGGCGGTATCCAATGCCGTACGCCGGTCCCGTGCCGGGCTGGCAGATCCTAACCGGCCTAATGGTTCGTTCCTGTTTCTGGGACCAACCGGCGTAGGTAAGACCGAACTCTGTAAAGCACTGGCAGGCTTCCTGTTTGATACCGAAGAAGCGATGGTGCGGATCGATATGTCTGAGTTTATGGAGAAGCATTCTGTTGCAAGACTTATTGGAGCGCCTCCGGGATATGTTGGCTATGAAGAGGGTGGTTATCTGACCGAGGCCGTCCGGCGTAAACCTTATTCTGTTTTGTTACTGGATGAAGTGGAAAAAGCACACCCGGATGTATTTAATATCCTGTTGCAGGTGCTGGAAGATGGTCGACTGACCGATGGGCAGGGACGTACTGTGGATTTCCGCAATACCATAGTGGTGATGACATCTAACCTGGGTTCAGATCTGATTCAGAATTTCAGTGATGATGAGGATTATGAGCTGATGAAAGCTTCAGTCATGGACGTTGTGGGTAATCACTTCCGTCCTGAAGTGATCAACCGTATCGATGAAGTGGTGGTATTTCATAGTCTGCGTAAAGAGCAGGTTCGGGGTATTGCCGAGATTCAGCTTAATCGTCTGCGTCAGCGTCTGACCGAACGGGAGCTGACACTGACTCTAACATCAACCGCCATGGATAAGCTGGTCGATGTTGGCTTCGAGCCGATTTATGGTGCGCGTCCACTGAAGCGGGCAATTCAGCAGTGGATAGAAAACCCACTGGCGCAGGAGCTACTGGCGGGTAAATATCTCCCGGGATCAGAGATCGGAGTAGATGTCGAAGCCGGGAAGTTTACTTTTCGGTGAAAAGCAGAGGCTAGACGCGACTTCGTCGCTTGCTAGTGGCTAGAACGGAAACTGCGTTTCCTCGCTAGAAAAGCAAAGCAAAATATAAAAACCGCCGCAAGGCGGTTTTATGGTTTTGTAGGAGCCCCTTCCAGGGGCGATGGGGTATCTGATAGCGTTGGAGAATCAACTCGCCGCTGGAAGCAGCTCCTACATCCGCTCTCCTGGCCACTAGCAAGCGAAGCGTCTAGCAGTCGCGCAGCGACGTTCTAGCCACTTATCTTTTCGAAGTGGTATCTTTTTCACAAATTCTTAACTTTTTTCCTGTCCCCCTGTTGACTCCTCAGCTCCAGAATGTAGAATGCGCTCCTCGCTTGAGACAGCCACCGGAAACGGTCACTGAAACAAGTCGGGCTGTTGAGTTTAACGCCTTGATAACACAGAGTTAAATCTGTTAATCGAGTCGGGATAACAAAACAGGAAGGCGATCGGATGGTTTGAAAATTTACTTAAAATTCTCAAACAAAATGGTTGACTTCAACGGGGTGTTGAGTAGAATACGCACCTCGCTTGAGACGACTCACTGGAAACGGTTGAGAGTTGATAGCAACGCTCTTTAACAGATAGATCAGATAATTCGTGTGGGCGCTTGTTGAGATGAAGCACAAAAGCTTTATCAAAGATAAGCGACACAAAGTGAATTCATGCAAATGTTTTTATGCAAGTTGTTTAATGCTTTGAGCTAGATTTACCGAATGCCTTTTTCCGGCATTCTTGATTTAAACTGAAGAGTTTGATCATGGCTCAGATTGAACGCTGGCGGCAGGCTTAACACATGCAAGTCGAGCGGTAACAGAGAGTAGCTTGCTACTTTGCTGACGAGCGGCGGACGGGTGAGTAACGCGTAGAAATCTGCCTGGTAGTGGGGGATAGCCCAGAGAAATTTGGATTAATACCGCATACGCCCTACGGGGGAAAGCAGGGGACCTTCGGGCCTTGCGCTATCAGATGAGTCTGCGTCGGATTAGCTTGTTGGTGAGGTAATGGCTCACCAAGGCGACGATCCGTAGCTGGTCTGAGAGGATGATCAGCCACACTGGGACTGAGACACGGCCCAGACTCCTACGGGAGGCAGCAGTGGGGAATATTGCACAATGGGCGAAAGCCTGATGCAGCCATGCCGCGTGTGTGAAGAAGGCCTTAGGGTTGTAAAGCACTTTCAGCAGTGAGGAAAGGTTGTAGTTTAATACGCTATAGCTGTGACGTTAACTGCAGAAGAAGGACCGGCTAACTCCGTGCCAGCAGCCGCGGTAATACGGAGGGTCCGAGCGTTAATCGGAATTACTGGGCGTAAAGCGCGCGTAGGCGGTTTGTTAAGTCAGATGTGAAAGCCCCGGGCTCAACCTGGGAACTGCACCTGATACTGGCAAACTAGAGTACAGAAGAGGGTGGTGGAATTTCCTGTGTAGCGGTGAAATGCGTAGATATAGGAAGGAACATCAGTGGCGAAGGCGACCACCTGGTCTGATACTGACGCTGAGGTGCGAAAGCGTGGGGAGCAAACAGGATTAGATACCCTGGTAGTCCACGCCGTAAACGATGTCTACTAGCCGTTGGGGAACTTGATTCTTTAGTGGCGCAGCTAACGCACTAAGTAGACCGCCTGGGGAGTACGGCCGCAAGGTTAAAACTCAAATGAATTGACGGGGGCCCGCACAAGCGGTGGAGCATGTGGTTTAATTCGACGCAACGCGAAGAACCTTACCTACTCTTGAAATCCAGAGAATTCGCTAGAGATAGCTTAGTGCCTTCGGGAACTCTGTGACAGGTGCTGCATGGCTGTCGTCAGCTCGTGTTGTGAAATGTTGGGTTAAGTCCCGTAACGAGCGCAACCCTTGTCCTTATTTGCCAGCACGTAATGGTGGGAACTCTAAGGAGACTGCCGGTGACAAACCGGAGGAAGGTGGGGACGACGTCAAGTCATCATGGCCCTTACGAGTAGGGCTACACACGTGCTACAATGGCCGGTACAGAGGGCCGCAACCCCGCGAGGGTGAGCAAATCTCAGAAAACCGGTCGTAGTCCGGATTGGAGTCTGCAACTCGACTCCATGAAGTCGGAATCGCTAGTAATCGCGAATCAGAATGTCGCGGTGAATACGTTCCCGGGCCTTGTACACACCGCCCGTCACACCATGGGAGTGGATTGCACCAGAAGTAGCTAGCTTAACCTTCGGGAGGGCGGTTACCACGGTGTGGTTCATGACTGGGGTGAAGTCGTAACAAGGTAGCCCTAGGGGAACCTGGGGCTGGATCACCTCCTTAAACGATAGCGGATTCTTAGCAAGCGTTCACACGAATTATCTGATCACTGATAAAGAGAGCAACTGGGGCTATAGCTCAGCTGGGAGAGCGCCTGCTTTGCACGCAGGAGGTCTGCGGTTCGATCCCGCATAGCTCCACCATTTTTGCTGACTCTGTGTTAAGTTCCTCGTCGTGTAGCAGGCTACACGTTCTCAGAACTTGCCTTGATTCAACAAAAATATGGCTGATGAATGACTAGTTAACTTAGTCAAACACCTAACTGAATTATCTGATTGCTCGTCTGAAAGTCTTAAAAAATACACATCTCCGATGTTTATCTTTTAAAGCTTTTAGCTTTATACGCTCTTTAACAATTGAATCCTGTAACAAAACGAGAAAAATGTACAAGCGCTAATCCGGCGTAAATGTATCGTTATTTCAGCGTCATCTTTAAGATGACAAAGAAGTTTTATCAGTGACTTTGACAGACCCTTTTGGGTTATATGGTCAAGTGACTAAGCGTGCACGGTGGATGCCTTGGCAGTCAGAGGCGATGAAGGACGTGGTAACCTGCGATAAGGTTCGGTGAGTCGGTAAACAGACTTTGACCCGGACATTTCCGAATGGGGAAACCCACCCAGTATAAGCTGGGTATCTCTTAAGTGAATACATAGCTTTTGAGAGGCGAACCCGGGGAACTGAAACATCTAAGTACCCGGAGGAAAAGAAATCAACCGAGATTCCCCTAGTAGCGGCGAGCGAACGGGGACCAGCCCTTAAGCTACTTTAACGTTAGCAAAACACTCTGGAAAGTGTGGCCATAGTGGGTGATAGCCCCGTATGCGAAAGCGTTTTAGTAGTGAAATCGAGTAGGACGGGACACGTGATATCCTGTCTGAATATGGGGGGACCATCCTCCAAGGCTAAATACTCCTGACTGACCGATAGTGAACCAGTACCGTGAGGGAAAGGCGAAAAGAACCCCTGTGAGGGGAGTGAAATAGAACCTGAAACCGTGTACGTACAAGCAGTGGGAGCGGTCCTTGAGACCGTGACTGCGTACCTTTTGTATAATGGGTCAGCGACTTAATTTTAGTAGCAAGGTTAACCGTATAGGGGAGCCGTAGGGAAACCGAGTCTTAATAGGGCGTGCAGTTGCTAGGATTAGACCCGAAACCGAGCGATCTATCCATGGGCAGGTTGAAGGTTGAGTAACATCAACTGGAGGACCGAACCGACTACCGTTGAAAAGTTAGCGGATGACCTGTGGATCGGAGTGAAAGGCTAATCAAGCTCGGAGATAGCTGGTTCTCCTCGAAAGCTATTTAGGTAGCGCCTCGTGTCTCACCATTGGGGGTAGAGCACTGTTTCGGCTAGGGGGTCATCCCGACTTACCAACCCGATGCAAACTCCGAATACCAATGAGTGCAATCACGGGAGACACACGGCGGGTGCTAACGTCCGTCGTGAAAAGGGAAACAACCCAGACCGTCAGCTAAGGTCCCAAAGTTATGGTTAAGTGGGAAACGATGTGGGAAGGCTTAGACAGCTAGGAGGTTGGCTTAGAAGCAGCCACCCTTTAAAGAAAGCGTAATAGCTCACTAGTCGAGTCGGCCTGCGCGGAAGATATAACGGGGCTCAAACCATACACCGAAGCTACGGACGCTGTTTACAGCGTGGTAGAGGAGCGTTCTGTAAGCCGTTGAAGGGAAAGCTGTAAGGCATCCTGGAGGTATCAGAAGTGCGAATGCTGACATGAGTAACGATAAGGGGAGTGAAAAACTTCCCCGCCGGAAGACCAAGGGTTCCTATCCAATGCTAATCAGGGTAGGGTGAGTCGACCCCTAAGGCGAGGCTGAAGAGCGTAGTCGATGGGAAACAGGTTAATATTCCTGTACTTCTTGTTATTGCGATGGAGTGACGGAGAAAGCTAGGCCAGCACGGCGTTGGTTGTCCGTGTTTAAGGTTGTAGGTTTAGGACTTAGGAAAATCCGGGTCCTTCTAGACTGAGAATTGATGACGAGCCCTCTTTTGGGTGAAGTGGTTGATGCTATGCTTCCAGGAAAAACTTCTAAGCTTCAGATAACAAGAAATCGTACCCCAAACCGACACAGGTGGTCAGGTAGAGAATACCAAGGCGCTTGAGAGAACTCGGGTGAAGGAACTAGGCAAAATGGTACCGTAACTTCGGGAGAAGGTACGCCGGTGCTGGTGATGGGACTTGCTCCCTAAGCTGGCGCTGGTCGAAGATACTAGGTGGCTGCGACTGTTTATTAAAAACACAGCACTCTGCAAACACGAAAGTGGACGTATAGGGTGTGACGCCTGCCCGGTGCTTGAAGGTTAATTGATGGGGTTAGCTTCGGCGAAGCTCTTGATCGAAGCCCAAGTAAACGGCGGCCGTAACTATAACGGTCCTAAGGTAGCGAAATTCCTTGTCGGGTAAGTTCCGACCTGCACGAATGGCGTAACGATGGCCACACTGTCTCCACCCGAGACTCAGTGAAATTGAAATTGCGGTTAAGATGCCGTATATCCGCGGCTAGACGGAAAGACCCCGTGAACCTTTACTATAGCTTCGCAGTGGACTTTGATATTACTTGTGTAGGATAGCTGGGAGGCTTTGAAATCTGGACGCCAGTTCAGATGGAGCCAATCTTGAAATACCAGCCTGGTACTATTGAGGTTCTAACTCAGGTCCCTTATCGGGATCGAGGACATTGTGTGGTGGGTAGTTTGACTGGGGCGGTCTCCTCCCAAAGAGTAACGGAGGAGTACGAAGGTGCGCTCAGCATGGTCGGAAATCATGCATCGAGTATAAAGGCATAAGCGCGCTTGACTGCGAGACAGACACGTCGAGCAGGTACGAAAGTAGGTCTTAGTGATCCGGTGGTTCTGTATGGAAGGGCCATCGCTCAACGGATAAAAGGTACTCCGGGGATAACAGGCTGATACCGCCCAAGAGTTCACATCGACGGCGGTGTTTGGCACCTCGATGTCGGCTCATCACATCCTGGGGCTGAAGCCGGTCCCAAGGGTATGGCTGTTCGCCATTTAAAGTGGTACGCGAGCTGGGTTTAGAACGTCGTGAGACAGTTCGGTCCCTATCTGCCGTGGACGTTTGAGATTTGAGAAGAGTTGCTCCTAGTACGAGAGGACCGGAGTGAACGAACCTCTGGTGTTCGGGTTGTCATGCCAATGGCATTGCCCGGTAGCTATGTTCGGACAGGATAACCGCTGAAAGCATCTAAGCGGGAAGCCCCCTTCAAGATGAGATCTCACTGGGGCCTTGAGCCCCCTGAAGAGCCGTTCAAGACCAGGACGTTGATAGGCTGGGTGTGTAAGCGTTGTGAGGCGTTGAGCTAACCAGTACTAATTGCTCGTGAGGCTTGACCATATAACGCCAAAAGCGTTTGGTTAGCTGATAAATTAAGATACATCGCAGGCTGAATAAAACAGCCACGGATTAGAGTTTGTACATGACTCTCCGATTACAGGATTCGAATGACGCTTTGAACAGATAAGCTTGTTCAAATCGTTAGAGCAACCAGTTTTGCTTGGCGACAATAGCGAGATGGAACCACCCGATCCCTTACCGAACTCGGAAGTGAAACGTCTTAGCGCCGATGGTAGTGTGGAGCTTCTCCATGCGAGAGTAGGTCATCGCCAAGCACCTAATTACGAAACAGCCCCGATCATGCGAATGATCGGGGCTTTTTTCGTTTAAGGCGCGTTAACAAAGACGTGGCTAGACGCGACTGCGTCGCTTGCTAGAACGGCGCTGCGCGCCTGCTAGTCGTTAGAACAAGACCTAAAGCCTGCTTGGGGTCGATGTGGGAGCGACGCTAGCAGTCCTCTGGGTACCTCGTCGTGATAATCTGGTAATGTGAACATTGTGAATGGGCATGCCCGCGCGCCAGTACATCAGGGCACGCTTGTTCTAGCTACTAGCAAGTCGCGAAGCGACGTCTAGCGAGCTGCAAAGCAGCGTTCTGGCCAGAGGCCTTTATACAGGCATAAAAAAACGCACCCTGAGGTGCGTTTTAAAGAGTTTGTAGCCGGTTTTAAACCCGGGTTACTTTGTACACCGCTTTCAGCGCCTTCAGCTTGCGCATCACTTTCGCCAGGTGGACCCGGTCCTTAACCGTCAGGTCGATATGGACTGTATTAAGCGCGTCGTCTGTTTCGGTGATATCGATCTTCAACACATTCGCACTGGCACCGGAGGCTGTTGTTGCAAGGGTCGCAATTAGGCCCCGTTTGGGTTCGACTTTGAGGTCCAGATTGACGATAAACTCGTCGTCGATACTGTTGGACCATTCGAGATAGACACACTTCTCGGCATCATCTTTCATAAAGGCGATATTGCGGCAGTCAGTGCGGTGGATGACCAGGCCCCGACCGGTACTGATATGCCCGGTGATGCTGTCACCCGGAATCGGACCACAGCAGCGGGCGTAGTGGAGTACCATCCCTTCGGTGCCCCGAATAGCCAGGGTGGTCTTATTGCTGTCAGGGATCTCCTGAGGCTCATCCTCTTCATGCGCAACCGGCCGCAGTCGTCGGGCGACGACATAGGCCATACGGTTACCCATACCGATATCCTGAAGCAGTTCGTCCAGCGATTTAAGTTCGGCTTCGTGCAGCACCTGAGCGAGGGCGACTGGATCGATATCGTCTATGCTGGAACCGTAGTTAGACAGGAACTGGGTGAGCAGTCTGCGGCCGAGTTCAATTGATTCTCCGCGATGCTGCACTTTGATGAAGTGGCGGATCGCGGAACGGGCCTTGCCGGTGATGACAAAGTTAAGCCAGGCCATATTTGGCTGTGCACTGGGGGTGGTAATGATCTCGACGGTCTGGCCACTGTGCAGCGGCTGTGACAGGGGCGCTAAGCGACGATTGATACGACAGGATACACAGGAGTTACCGATGTCGGTATGCACCGCATAGGCAAAATCAACGGCTGTTGCGCCCTGTGGCAGTTCAAAGATCCGCCCCTTGGGTGAGAACACATAAACCTCGTCAGGGAAGAGGTCGGTTTTGACGGTTTCGATAAACTCCATCGAGTTACCGGCCCGCTTTTGCATCTCCAACAGTCCCTGTACCCATTTACGTGCCCGGTTATAGCCGTCGATAGCAGAGTTCGAGTCACCGTAGATTTTATAATGACTGTGTTCGGCAATACCCTGGCTGGCGACCGCATCCATCTCTTTGGTGCGAATCTGTACTTCAATGGTGATATCGCGTGCGCCAAACAGGTCGGTATGCAGGGACTGATAACCATTGGCTTTAGGGATGGCAACGTAATCTTTGAAACGTCCGGGTACCGGCTTATAGAGGTTGTGTACAATACCCAGTGCACGGTAGCAGTCATCAACCGATTCGGTGACAATGCGGAAGGCAAAGACGTCCATTATCTCAGCAAAGGATTTACCCTTGGTCTTCATCTTACTGTAGATGCTGTACAGGTGCTTCTCTCTGCCTGACACGGTGCCGGGGAGTCCTTCCTGTTTGAGCCGGTTGCGGATCGCCTCTTCAATTGAGGTGATCACATCTTTACGCTGTCCCCGGGCCTGTACAACTGCCCGGCGGATATATTTGGCCCGCATCGGGTGGTATGACTGAAAGGCAAGGTCTTCGAGTTCGAGTTGCAGGTCGCGCATCCCCAGGCGGGCCGCAACCGGTGCATAGATATCGAGAGTTTCACGGGCGATGCGGCGCTGCTTTTCGGGCGGCATCGCACCCAGCGTACGCATGTTGTGAAGGCGGTCTGCCAGTTTTACCAGTATGACCCGGATATCAACCGCCATTGCCAGGACCATCTTCTGAAAGTTCTCTGCCTGCGCTTCTGCGCGGGTTTCAAACTCCAGATGTGTCAGCTTGCTGACGCCGTCTACGATATCCGCAACCACCGGGCCAAATTGTCCTTCGAGTCCGTCGCGTGAAACGGCGGTGTCTTCGATTACGTCATGCAACATGGCAGCCATCAGACTTTGATGGTCCATATGCATACCGGCAAGAATTGAGGCTACTGCAAGGGGGTGGGTAACGTAGGGTTCACCGCTTTTGCGGCGCTGTCCGTCATGGGCTTGTTCAGCATAATAATACGCACGTCTGACCAGCTTGATCTGTTGCAGATCAAGATAACCGGTCAGACGATCAGAAAGCGCATCAACAGTTGGCATCAATTACTCCTATGCCTCTAGGTAGTCAGATTTCTCGGGACTACAAAAAAACAGAAACTATAGAGATGATGCCTTATTCTAACGGATTGAAAAAGAGTTAATCTTCTTCGCGTTCATCCAGAATGCTTACGTCGATATGTTGTTCTGCAATTTCACGCAGAGCAACGACTGTAGGCTTGTCATTTTCCCACTCAACTTTAGGGTCTTTACCACCCGTAGCGATCTGACGAGCACGCTTAGAAGCGATCATTACCAGTTCAAAACGGTTGTCTACATGTTCAAGACAATCTTCAACAGTTACGCGAGCCATTTAGCGACCTCGGATATAGGGTTCAGTCATTCAGGCCAATTCTCAGACCTGATTCGGAGAGCCGGCCAGTCTACCTGAGCCGGGCTATTCTGACAATAGCTCAGTGAGCATTGTGCTGTACTTTTGCTGTTGTCGGGTCAGCTCCAGTCTGCGGGCAGTGAAGACGGCCTGGAGTTCCTGTAACGCCGTATCAAAATCATCATTGATCACCAGATACTGATACTCGCCATAATGGCGCATCTCATTCAGTGCTTCTGACATGCGGTGGCTAATCGTCTCTTCAGAATCGGTACCCCGGCCGGTGAGGCGCTGACGCAACTCGGTTATGGAGGGAGGAAGAATAAACAGAGACACACACTCCGGCATCTGTTTGCGAATCTGCTGAGCACCCTGCCAGTCAATTTCGAGAATGACATCCCGGCCCTGTTGCAGTTGTTCTTCAACCCAGAGTCGAGAGGTGCCGTACTTATTGGTGAACACTTCTGCATATTCGAGGAAGTGTTTCCGCTCAATCATCGCGTTGAAGTCTGCCATGCTGACAAAGTTATAGTCTTTACCATCGGTTTCACCAGGGCGCATATCCCGGGTGGTATGTGAAACTGAAACGCAAACGCGCTGATCCTGATTCAGCAGAGCTTTAACAAGGCTGGTTTTACCTGCACCGGACGGTGCTGAAATCACATATAGGGTTCCGAGTTGTTGCATGTTAGCTGCTACCGATTAGTCGTTTTTCAAAGGCGAGAATATACCCTATTAGGACGCTACCCGCGACTCAATCAGACCCGGCTCATACGAAAGCGATATCCCCTGAACGCTAATACAACCCCATCCGGAGTTATCTGATCTAACAGCAGACCGGCGCTGATGGTGTCTCCTTCACGGAGTACCCGGCCGTTAACTTTGACCATCCGGGATGTCGGATCACTGCTATAGATATGTACGCTAAAGCTCAGCGGCGGCAGCGAACGCTGAATCTCTACCGGCAACTGTCGCCAGTATATCAGTTCGGGTTCCGGATTCTTCTGTACGGGCGTAATGACCGCTTCAGGTGCTGCGTCGCTTGGCATAGGGTCGGAGGGTTGCGAAGGGGCGGCGGATATCGTCACCGCTTCAGGAACCGAGGGGCTGGGCTCGCGGACGGCCTTCGGTTGCGGCGGTGGCGATGGAGGTGGCGTTATAGACGGAGTTTCCGCGGGGCTGTCATCCAGAGTGATCCTGACCCCCTGTAGTCCATCAACCGGGTCTGTCGCGGCAGGGGCTTGCTGCTGCGAGTTGTCAGAGGTCAGGCTTATCGGCGCGGCGTTGTCCGGTGCTTGTCGGGTACTGAACCAGACGACAGTTGTACCTGCAAAAACGATCGCAATGAGGTAAAGCAGCCAGCGTGAGGGCCTTTTCCCTGTGCTGCGGTCGGCGGGAATCAGCAGGGGCTGAACAGGCTCTGCTGTACGTTGCTGATCGGACTGCTTGAGGGCATCCAGAATATAAGACATAGCACTACCTCATCCATCCTGTACCAATCTGGGAACAGACTGGCTGGTTGCACTGTTCAGGTGTATTGCCGTACGTGGACCAATGATGCCATCGGCCAGAAGTCCCTTACTGTGCTGAAAGGCTTTGACCTCTTTTACCAGCCGTGGGCTGTATATATCCTGGCGGAAGTTGTCGGCAGGCCGGCCTGTGATCAGTGCCATTTGCCGGGACAGCCATTCAACATTATCGAGTTGGCTACCGGGCTGAATCATACCGCTATAATTCGGCGGCAACTTCCAGAACAATGTATAGGTTTCCCGCCAGAACGGCTGCAGATCGGATAACGGCAGAATCAGGCGCTGATTGTCCAGAAGCAGTTCGGCCTGATCATCCTGAATGGCCACCAGGGTGGCGTAGAAGTCGCCAAAGGTATTACCGAGCTTTACCACTGCCGGACGGTTCAGCTCAATCAGCTTGTCCAGCGAACCGCTGTTAAACAGACAGTCATAACCCAGCTCCCGGGCATAACGACAGACTATCGGATGGCTTCTGGGATCGTACTCCACCCCCCAGCGCTGAAATAGCGAACGGTAGGCGTACACCTGATTACGTTCCCGGCCACTGTTATCAGGCCAGGTTTGTGTCGCCAGCAGTACCGTTGATAGTGGCTTGTCGGGCACTGCGGGCACTGCGGGCGCTGCCGGCACTGCGGGCACTGCGGTCGGAGGGGCTTCTGCTGCGATGGTGGATGAGTTGAACCGGTTCAGCCACGGGGCGGACAAGGTTTTGAGCTGACTCTGGTATACCCAGCCAAGTGATGTGGTAATCAGCAACAGTAATGCCACCGTCTGCCACAGGTTCAGTGACATGCCGGTCTTATTGTTTTCACCGAGTACTTCTCCGGCCGCTTTGGTCAGGGTGTTCACCTCTACGCGATTCTGACGTTCGACAAACGCACCCAGTAAGGCCCGATCACACACCACGTTAATAAGGCGGGGAATACCTTTGGTGATACGAAACAGGCGATTGAGGGTGGACACCGGAAACAGACGACCCTGCACGCCTGCCACGGAGAGGCGGTGACTGACGTAGGCTTCCAGCTCGCTACGGCTCAGGGAACCCAGATGATAACGGGCGGTGATTCTCTGGGACAGTTGTCGGAGTTCAGGCTGCTGCAGCTGGGTGAGCAGCTCTGGCTGACCGATCAGAACAATCTGCAGCAGTTTACTGCAGTCCGTTTCAAGATTGGTCAGCAAGCGAATCTGTTCCAGAACACTGACACCCAGATTCTGGGCTTCGTCAAGAATCAGAACGGTATTCCGCCCCCGGGCGTGGGCATCCAGCAGGTAATCGTTCAGTGCATCGATATAGTCTTTAAGGCGCGTTCCTTCGCTCTTTGGATAGCTGATATGCAGTTCATCACAGATCGCAGCAAGTAGCTCCTCGCTGTCGCATTTAGGGTTTAGGATCAGGGCAATATCGGTATTGTCAGGCAGTTGATCCAACAATGCCCGGCAGACCGTGGTTTTTCCTGTTCCGACTTCTCCGGTCAGCAGGACAAAGCCGCCATTGCTGCTGATGCCGTAAAGCAGGTGCGCCAACGCTTCACGATGCTGTTTACTCAGAAACAGGTAGCGGGGGTTCGGTGCAATGGAAAACGGCGGTTCATCCATTCCAAAATAGTTGCTATACATGGTAAATACCTTTTTTCAGGTATCTCTTACTATAGAACTGAAACTGTTTTTTTTCGTACTTGAAAAGTAAAGTAGATAAAAATCGGCAAAAAACGCGTATTTGTTGCAATTAAGAGACGATAATCTCAGCGCTTTGTAAACAAGAATTGACAGGTTTTTGGAGACAGGCGTCAAGGAAGTTTTGCATGAAAATAGAGACACAATATTATTATATTGTATGAATAAATATCCAACTACTATGATTTGGCTCAACTAAAATTAGCTCAGCAATAAGATAATTTAAGAAGAGCGAAATAGCTATGCAGAGAATGACAGGAGTGAAGTACTCAGCTAGGCCTGTCGATTTGTCTCGTAAAGTGCTTTTTCTCGATCTTAATCCTGATGCCAGGGTGCACTTTCCCGAACAGATGGAAGCTCAGTGGAGCATCCATAGGGTGTATGATCCGGAAGTCGCGCAGGAAATATTGGAAAGCTCGCCTTGCCCCGTTGGGCTTGTCCAGCTGGATAATTTGACAGCCAAGCTTTATGAACAGATACAACAGTTGGTTAATGATACCCCCCATACGAATTGGATAGCTCTGCTGCACCCGTCCTCACTGGAACATCCGACGATACGCAGACTGGTCCATGATTTTTTCTATGACTATCATTCACTACCGCTGCCTGAAGTAGAAGAATTGTGCCGGTTAGAGTCAACGCTGGGCCATGCTTACGGCATTGAACTGCTGGACACGCCACTGGCCAGCAAAGATCACCATGAACTGGAATGCCAGATGGTGGGTGGCAGTGAAACAATACTGAAGGTTTTTAATCAGATTCGCAAAATTGCAGGCACGGATGCTCCGGTACTGATAACCGGAGAGAGCGGCACGGGTAAAGAGTTAATTGCTCAGGCGCTTCATCTTCGTTCTGATCGCAGTGACGGCCCTTTTATTCCGGTTAATTGCGGCGCCCTGCCGGATACCCTGATCCACTCGGAGTTGTTTGGACATGAGAAGGGCGCGTTTACCGGTGCTCACAGGCAGAATATTGGCCGTATTGAAGCGGCTAATAATGGCACAATCTTTCTGGATGAGATTGGCGATCTGCCGCTGGATCTGCAAACCTATCTGCTGAGGTTTCTGCAGGAAAAAACCATAGAACGGGTGGGTAGCACTGCCATTCAGCAGGTCAACGCCAGAGTTATCGCTGCGACGAACGTCAACTTAAGCCAGATGGTTCAGGAGGGACGGTTCAGGGAAGACCTGTATTTTCGGTTGAATGTGCTGAATATTCAGGTGCCTCCTTTACGGGAACGGGCGGAAGATATTGTCCTGCTGGCTAAATATTTTTTTCAGCGCCTGAAACAGGAAAGTAATAGTCCGGCAAAAGGCTTCAGCAGGAATGCACTGGAGGATATGAGTCAGTACCACTGGCCGGGTAACGTCCGGGAACTGATTAACCGGGTGCGCAGGGCGTTGGTGATGGGAGAGCATAAGCTGATTACGTCAGAGGATCTGGGGCTTGAGGAACAGCGGGCTACGCCGTTGGTTTGTAGCCTGGAAGAGGTGAAAAATAAGGCCGAGAAAGCTATGATTAAAAAGGGCCTACTGGCCTCAGGCAACAATATAACCCGTGCGGCTCAGGCGTTAGGGGTTTCCAGAGTGACGCTGTATCATCTGCTAGAAAAACATCATATACAGCGTTAAGCAGGTATTACAGTCCGATCACCCGAGTTGTAAGTTTTGCCTGTCAGTCTTCTGTTTTTTCGGAATGACTAAGATAAAAAAAATATAAAAATCAAGTAGATAGAATGTTGGCACCAGCTTTGCTGTATTTTAAGTATAAGTTGGAGCTAAATGATGAATAGTAAACGATCAGCAGAGGGTAAAGATAAAACACTTTCTGCTGATATGAACCCCCTGGAAGAGGACGATACCCGAGCCGGTGCAAAAAGGTCTGCTATCGAGCAGATGGATTTGTCAGACGCTCTGTTTCTCGATACTCTTCTCTACGACTCGGTCGAAAGCTGTCCGCGTCACGTCTGGCTGTGGGATGAATGCAGACCCATCGGCGAACTCCTCCATTAAATTCAGCTGCTTCCACTGATACTTTCAAATCAGAATTTTAGACGAGTGTTTCAGAATTGAGACACTAAAAGTATCTATTAATCAAATAGTTGCTATTTTTCATCAATATTGCGTCTACAAAAGGCAACACTTTTACTGTTCAGAATTGATTACAAAATGCTCAGTCTGTTAATAAAACTTAACGCCTGAAAACATGAGGTTATACTCTCGGCATTCTGCGATTTAACGAAATAGCCGTTAAGAATTTCAGGGTATTTCGTTAGTTTTATACTTTCCCTCTAAAGTGTCCCAAAAACAGCGACACTTCTTCTCTGTAATTCGTCCCCGCTACCCACCCGATCGGTCAAAGTCAGTGTTTAAATACGGATAACTGTTTGATTAAAAAACGAACAGATGTTTTTTGGCATGGCTTATGCTGTGTATAAAGTATCAAGGACGCCGGTCTTCTTATCCGGGCTGATCAGATCAGTATAAACAGTTATCTGCCTGACAGCGAACGTGCGGTAACAATCCGCAGACAGTACTTAATTTTTGACAGATCCTCTCACGAAAAGGCAAGGCCTGGCGTGTTACAGGCTGCGCAAAGTCTCGGGTTCTTCTTTAAGAACAGCCGGACTGCCGAATGAGAGTTTACTCACTCAGGCCTGCTTGTCTGGAGGATCGTCACCTGCTTAATACAGGGGGATCCTAATTTGTTAATACATAGGCCTGCAATCCGTAATTTGCTCAGTGCTCTGATACTTGGCTCCGTTAGTGTTTTATCTTCATCTATCGCTTTCGCACAGTCACACGAACATGTACATCAGGCTGAGCATGGCCAACCGTCTGCTGCAGACAATGCCACCCAGCGTAAAGTCGCCACTGAAGCGACCGAAGCGTTTATCCAGGCCCGTAAAGAGTGGGCTCAGGCCCGCGGCGCATCAAACAAGGCGATGGCGCTGGATAAACTGATCGCCAGAGCGGAAGCACGCAACGCGATGATGGCTGAACTGATCCGTACTAATCCTGCTGAGGCTATGCGAGTCGCCATCCCGGAAGAGAAGCAGGTCGGTCTGCCGTCCGATGTACTTGCCTATATAGAGCAGCCGCTACAGGTTGAAGGTGAATTGGAAGTTATCTATGTTGATAACTTTGAAAACCCGGCTGAGAGTCGGGTAGAGCATGCGCTTAAAACCCCGTTCGGCGAACGCTTTGTACTGCATTTTGCTGACAAGAATGAGAATTTTCAGACCGGTCAGCGTATCGCTTTGGATGGCTTATATCTGGATGCCGGTGAAGACGATAGCGATGGATCTGTTGCGATCGGTTCCGGTGATGCCGAAATCCTGACGCTGGGGGCGGAGAATGGCCCGACCTACGGATCAGATCCGGGCGTACTGGGAAACACTTTCGGAGAACAGCGTACACTGGTGATGATGGTCAACTTTCAGGACGATTCAGGCAATAAACCCTGGACCCGTACCGATGTTCAGAACACGTTTAACCAGGTAAATGATTATTATAAGGAAGTCTCTTACGGTCAGACATGGCTGAAAACAACCGTGGCTGGCTGGTACACCCTGCCGGTTTCAGGCAGCACCTGTAACCGTACTGAATTTTCCGACCAGGCTGATCTGGCGGCTGCCAAAGCGGGTCTCAATGTGAACGATTACGACCGCATCGTTTACGTCTGGCCGCGTCTTAGCAGCTGTGGCTGGGGCGGACTCGGTACCGTGGGTGGTGCGCCATCCAGAGCCTGGAGTAATGGTAAAAATGTTTATTCAACATTCACCCATGAACTGGGCCATAACCTGGGTCTGTACCATGCCCATGATCTGGACTGCGGCTCTGCAACTCTGGGCTCCAGCTGCTCTGTTGTTGAGTATGGTGATACAGCCGATATGATGGGCGCGGGTCGTGGCCATTTCAACGTGTATGAAAAGAGCCGTCTGGGATGGGTGCAGCCTCAGACGATTACCAGCAGTGGAACCTATACGCTGGCGCCGCACGAACTCGACAGCACTCAGCCATTAGCGCTGAAAGTACTGAAAGGTTATAACTCAACCTTCGGGGCTAACGACTGGTACTATCTGGAATATCGTCAGGCGATAGGCGCTGATATTGCGCTGAGCTACAGCACTGCGCATAACCTGACCAGCGGTATCACCGTGCATACCGGTAATGAAAAGGCGGGTAACACCAGCTATCTGCTGGACATGAACCCGTCTGGCGACTTTGCGTACGCGGCTATTGATGTGGGTCAGACCTACAATGATAAAAATGCCGGTATCAGCATGAAGACCCTGCTGGCTGACAGCAAGGGCGCCGAAGTCTATATCGATGTCCCGGGTGGTCAACAGACCTGTAGTCGTGCTAATCCAAGCCTGAGTTTTTCGCCTGACCAGAGTGCCTGGGTGGCTGCAGGAACTGCGGTTACCTACAGCGTGACGCTGCAAAACAATGACAGTAGTGGCTGTAGCAGCAGTAGCTTTAACCTGAGTGCTGCCCAGCCTGCTGGCTGGAGTGCACAACTGGACAGCGCTGCACTGACACTGGCACCCGGACAGAGTGCCGCGACCAACCTGACGGTAGTGTCGCCGGTGACCGCTGCCGATGGTTTTTACAGCATCACCACCAGTGCCGCCAGCGGCAGTTATTCTGCCAGCGGCAGCGTGACCTATGTGGTTGATAATCCGGCCAGCAACAGTGCTCCGGTTGCCCTGGATGACACTGCTGTGACCGACAGCGGTACAGCGGTAACGATTTCTGTACTGGGTAATGATAGTGATCCGGATGGTGATAACCTGGCTGTAACGTCCCTCAGTGGGGTGGCAAACGGTTCAGCGAAGATCAACAATAACGGTACAGTGTCCTTTACCCCGGCAGCGACATTCAGTGGTACGGAAGTATTCAGTTACAACATCTCGGATAATAAGGGCGGCAATGCCTCGGCGAGTGTGAGCGTAACGGTTAATGCCAGCGTTGCCACGAATACGGCTCCGGTGGCGAATAATGATAGTGCTGCTACCGATATGGATACGGCGGTCCTGATTCCGGTGCTGGCCAATGACAGCGATCCTGATGGCGATACCCTGACGATTGTGTCCACCAGTGGTGTGAATGGCAGTGTCACTGTTAGCAGTGGCGTTCTTCGCTTTACGCCAGCGGCGGGCTTTACCGGCGTGGAAAGCTTCAGTTACACCGTTTCTGATGGCAAGGGGCATACTGCCAGTGCAACGGTAACGGTAACGGTTAATGCGATCGCGAATCAGAATAGCGCACCTGTTGCAGTGGATGACAACGCAACCATGATCAGTACTGACGCCATTGTGATTGCAGTGCTGGCGAATGACTCAGATCCGGAAGGGGATACGCTGTCAATCTCTGCGGTATCGAACGCAGCAAAAGGCGCTGTTTCAGTGAACAGCAACGGTACCCTGACCTATCTGCCGGGTAAACGCTTTAAGAATAACGATAGCTTCAGCTATACCATTACCGATGGTGATAAAACGGCGACCGCAACGGTTTACGTTCAGCTTCAGCAATCAGGCGGTGGCTCGAACGGTAAGGGTAACGGTAAAAAACCTTGATTGATTTTGGCTCCTGAATGAGTGGGAGCTGTATTCCTCAGACGTCGTCTTTGAGCCTGGCTCTCAGACGACAGAGGAAAACAGGGAACCTGCAGGGATCAGGGCGCCAGGGATGGCTTTTCTTTCAGCTTCCATTCGTGAAGCGGGCATTCTTCAGGATTAGCTGTCCTTCTGACAGGGGCTTTTTCCAGCGTTTATCTGCACCGGATATGGTAACCCGGGCGACGTCGGACGCATCAATCACAATCGGGTGATCTATGTCCGGTAACCCGCCATCCAGTTTCAACGTCACAGGCTGCGCAAACAGATCCGGCTGAAAGCTGATGGTTGATAAGCGCGGACTGGCCGCGGCAATCTGCAGGGCTCCGCTCAGGGAGCAGTCATCCGCAACGTTGGTGCACCAGCGTTTATCGGAACTGTCCAGAGTGTCCACTTGCAGCACAATTCTGGCCTGAATTTCAAACGCTCCGATATCGGTGATACCCGCGGTAAATCTCGGATCACCATTGCCACGCTGATCCCATACCAGTTGCGCCCCCCGTGCGCCTATTGCTGCACGGTTATTGCCGTGGTTAACCGCCAGGCTTCTGCCGGATATCGGGATGGTTTGAGTCGGGCCGTTGTAATACCCCAGCTGACCCAGTTGCACATCCTGATTTGAGAAGGGGGAACCACAGCCTTCGTGGCGGCTAATGATATTTCTCCGGACGGGCGTATCAAAGGCCGACTCGGAGGCACAGTCAGCGGCCATAAGGTTACCGGTGAGAATTGAGTTGGCCATCAGGATATCGCCCTGATTGTACAGGGCGGCGCCCTGAGCGGCGCGATTCCGGGTGAAGGTGGCATTGGTCACCGTGACCTGCCCGGTATGGTTATACAGGCCGCCACCGGCCAGTCCGGCGGTATTACCGGCCAGGGTGCTGTTAATCAGCCATAAACGGCCGCTGTTATGGATAGCGCCTCCGTTTTGGGTGGCAGAGTGGTTCAGTAAACTGACCCCTTCGAGAACGGTTTCGCCCCGGTTGAGGATGCCGGCACCGTTGTCGGCACGGCCATCGGCAAGGGTCAGGTGGCGGATGTCAGCCGTCACTGCTGCAGCCACCCGAAACACGCGATAACGATGGTTGCCAGAGAGGGTCACCCCGGAAGCCTGCCACAGCATGTTGTCGATAAAACCGTCAATGAGCAGGTCGTCAGTGATCTCTGGCAGGGGCGAGGTCAGGGTGATCTGTTGGGGCTGACGGAACAGGGTGGCGTCACTGTCAAACAGAATCCGGTCCATCCCCGGTGTGGCGTTGGCCCGGCTGATGGCGTCCCGCAGGCTGCCCGGTCCGCCATCCGCAATGGAATTGACCATCAGGGGCTGGCGCAGCTCGTCCGGCTTTGCTGTGGGCATGGGCGGTGGGGCTTCCTGGCTGACGGGCAGTTTGGAGCAACCGGCAACAGACAGAATTACAAGGGGAAGTATCAGAGAGGGGCTGTTGAATTTCATCGTTCCTGATCCATTTAACAGGTAGATAAATTAAAAGTTAGCACAGTTTTGTCAAAGCAGTAGTCAGGAATAAAGAAAGGCGATGGCCGGAGCCATCGCCTTTGGGGGGTATCGCAATGATCGTCAGCTATTGCTGAACCGGGACTCCCTTAGAAGGAGTTATCATTGGATAATGGACATCCCAGATTGTTATCCCAATCCAGCTCGGTTGCCAGAGTCAGGATGATGTCACGATCCTTAGTTTCGAGCGCATCAACCACTTCCATAATGATACTGTCGGCAGACCGGGTGTAGTTCACACCGGAATGCGTTGCGTTCAGTATTGCGGCAGTTGCAGCACGCAGCAGGATCTTAGCTGCACCTTTCTCGTTGTCGTCACCACCACCGTAGTCCAGCGCATCCATCAGAGTATCTGTATGGCTCAGCTTGAGCTTAGGATTACCCTTGAAGTAGGACTCTGGAATGGTGTGAGCTACGCCATTGTTGTACTGGAAGATATCCTCAACCAGATCAGTGGTCGCATAGGCAGTATCAGGCCAGCTTCCGGGACTGTTTTTCCAGAAACCTGGAGTACAGCCTTCGTCACCCGGGATGAACTCGTTGACATAGCGACAGAACGCAAAGTCACCGGAACCCAGAGTCAGGCTCGCCAGTTTATCCACAACCGTATATCCGCTCAGGAAGCCGCTGGTGGCCGCAGCACATTCCAGACTATTGAAATAGATCTGGTCGGGCAGCGGCAGCAGCTCTTCAACGGAAGCCGAAACGGTCTGAGTGATATTTGGCACATTGACGACCAGTTCGGTGGTGGTCGCAAAACCGTTACCCGCACCGGCAGGTGCAAAGGGTGATTCAACGTTTTGCGGAGGCACCGGAACGAACAGCGGCATCAGTGTTTCATCCCATGCGGCAGCAATCTGAATACCACTGCTGCTGTAGTTGAAGGTTGACCCTGCAGCGTTCAGCAGTACTTTCTCGATTACCACAGTAGCAGGTTCTGGCAGAACAACATTACAGGTGTGACTATCACTGGCCGGAACGTTATTCGGCCATCCTGCTGGGTTGTAAGCCACATCAACAATGTTGACGATAGCGCCGGCAGGCAGTAATGCAGTGTCGTAGGTTGCATTGAAGTTACAGCTAGCGCCTGAAGCCAGGCTAGCACAACCAGCATTAGTTGCTGCCGTAGAGAGGTCACCCACCTTATCATCACTGATAGATGCCAGACTCAGGTCCGGAGTATCAGCAGAGCTGGTATTGGTGATCAGGTAGTTATAGGTGATCAGGGCACCGATCGGTACATCCAGATCACAGTTCGCAGTCTTGTCGATAGTCAGACCAGGCTGGAACAGGTTAGTGCTGTGATTGTCGCTGTCGCTCAGCGCATTACCGAAGCCACCGCCCACAGTACAGTTCATGGTGACACTGTTAACCAGTGGGTCGCCATCACCGGCCTGTACGGTACGGCTGGTATTGATGACGGTATCGCCCAGAGGCAGTACGCCATTAAACACCTCACCGAGCAGGCTGTCTGTGGCAACACAATCCATGGCAGGAGTATCTCCACTACTGTTATTGCTCAGCGTGATAGTGTAATCGACCAGGTCGCCCACTTTGGACAGGGCATCACCGGTTTTAGCCACATTAATTGCTGGCTGGAACAGGTCGGTGCTATGGCTGTCGCTGTCGCTCAACTGGTTACCGAAGCCCGCAACAGTACAGTCCATTGTTACCGTATTAACCAGCGGATCGGGATCACCGGCCACCACGGTACGACTGGTATTGATCACGGTATCACCGGCAGGCAGGACACCATCGAAGACCACACCCAACAAACTGTCTGTTGCAGTACAGTTCAGATCTGGTGTATCGCCGCTGCTGTTATTGCTCAGGGTAATGGTGTAATCAACATCGTCACCCACCTTGGACAGCGCATCACCGGTCTTAGCCACGTTAATAGCTGGCTGGAACAGATCGACTGAATGGCCATCTGAAGCCGGCAGTACATTCGGGAACCCGACCGGAGAGCAACTTGCGCTTGCGGTGTTATCCAATGGATCACTGTCAGTTCCGAGAACTGTATAGGCCATGTTGATAACATAGGTTTCGCCGGGTAGCAGTGAGACAGGGTTGTTAATGCCCAGCATGGCATCGCTGACAGTACAATCCATCTCCGGAGTATCGGCAGAACTGGTGTTGTTCAGGGTGATAACGTAATTCACGTCATCGCCGACCTTGGACAGGGTATCACCGGTTTTATCAAGCGTGATACTAGGCTGGAACAGGTTGGTTTCGTGGCTGTCGCTTTCGCTCAGCGCATTACCGAAGCCTCCACCGACAGTACAGTCCATGGTGACACTGTTAATCAGTGGGTCCTCATCACTGCCCAGCACGGTACGGCTGTTATTAAGCACGGTATCGCCCAGAGGCAGTACGCCATTAAACACCTCACCCTGCAGGGTGTCTGTCGCAACACAGGTCAGGTCCGGAGTATCGGCACTGCTGTTATTGCTCAGGGTAATGGTGTAATCGACATCATCGCCCACCTTGGACAGAGCATCACCGGTTTTGGCCACATCAATTGCAGGCTGGAACAGGTTGGTGCTATGGCTGTCGCTGTCGCTCACTGTGTTACCGAAGCCGGCAACAGTACAGTCCATGGAGACCGTGTTAACCAGCGGATCGGGATCACCGGCCTGGACAGTACGGCTGGCATTAATGACGGTATCACCGGCAGGCAGTACGCCATTAAACACCTCACCCATCAGGTCGTCTGTAGCCACACAGTTCAGATCCGGAGTACCGGCACTGCTGTTATTGCTCAGGGTGATGGTGTAATCAACATCATCGCCCACTTTGGACAGGTCATCTCCAGTCTTGGCTACATCGATAGCAGGCTGGAACAGGTCAGTGCTATGGTCGTCACTGGCATCCAGAACATTACCGAAGTTCTCAGCGACAATACATTGCATACTGACGGTATTCACCAGTGGATCAGGATCGCCGGCCTGAACGGTATAGCTATAGTTCAGTACGGTATCACCGGCTGCCAGAACACCATTGAATATGGTGCCGCCGTAGGAGTCTGACGCGGTACAGTTCAGCGCCGGAGTATCGGCACTGCTGTCATTGCTCAGGGTTACGGTGTAGTCGATATCATCACCGACTTTAGACAGCGCATCGCCGGTTTTATCCACATCAATTGCTGGCTGGAACAGGTCTACGGAATGACTATCACTGGCGGTGAAGCTCAGAGACTGAGGGTCACCATCAAACTCGGTGTAGATAACCGTAACGGTGTTGGGCAGCGGATCGGGATCGCCGACCATAATCGTGCGTGTCACGGTTATGGTACAGCTGGCACCGGGTAGCAGACTGTCACCGCAATCACTGCCAGTAATCAGCGCATTGGAGCCATCGGTCAGGTTACCGAACACTGAATCAATAATGGAACTCTTATACAGTTTTGCCATCCCGTCGTTGGTGACGGTAATGCTGTAATCGAC
Source organism: Amphritea atlantica (assembly GCA_024397875.1). Lineage (NCBI taxonomy): Bacteria > Pseudomonadati > Pseudomonadota > Gammaproteobacteria > Oceanospirillales > Oceanospirillaceae > Amphritea > Amphritea atlantica. The sequence goes on along the minus strand of CP073345.1, from coordinate 32,903 downwards.
ATCGTCACCCACTTTTGAGATGGTATCACCGGTTTTGGTAACCGCGATACTACAGACATCAAAGCTACCCAGCGCCAGGTCTTTCAGCTGTGCTGTTTCAGACTGTGACGAGCGGGTTTCCGCCATGAAGGTGCTGAAACAGCCTATACCGTTGGGAAACAGGGTTTCATCAAGCACCAGGCCAAATTCAACAAAGGCTGCTGATTCATACTGATAGCTGGTGGGGTCCAGGGGGTTATTGGCGACCAGGGTATTGGCGTAATCGAAGACGGGGTCTTCGCCAAAGGTCTGGTCCGGCAGCAGTTTGTTGATAACGCCACAGACCTTATCGTCAGCACCGACGGTTGCGCAGTCCTGACCGGACTCCATCAGCACCAGACCACCGGTGGCATCGTCGCCACTCCACTGGTAAACATCGATATCACCGACCCGGCCACCCTGAGTATAGGCAACCGCAACAAAGAGGTCGCCATCATGGTGTTCGCCGATAAAGGTCCCGGTATTTTCCCCTTCACCCAGTGGTGCCAGGGATACGTCGTCCCGGAAGAACCAGAAACCGGCATTGGCATCACCATTCACAGAGAAGGTGTCCAGACCGAAGTAGAGTATGGGATCACCCTCGGTTTGGGGATACAGCGCGGCAAAGGCGTTGACTATATCGTTCTTGTCGGGCACCTGGTCGCTGATGACCTTGTACTTCCAGGGGCCGTCCTGAATACCGTTGGTGTCTTTTGAGCCACCGCCGGTAAAGAAGCTGACCTCCGGTGTCCGCAGGGCAACAAAGCCTTCGGCACCGTTATCAATATTGTTATTGGCAAAGGTATCCTCGATGAATGAAGTGACATCGGCACTATCCGTTCCGAGATAGACATTGGCCCAGTCATCTCCTGCCTGTGCGTCATCTTTGGTATTACCATCGCCGACTATCAGAGGAGTTGGATCATTTTTCTTATCCTGATCCCCATCCATACCGGCGCGGGTATCCAGTTCGAATAGCGCGACATCATGCACTGCAAAGGTTGGTATTGCAGCGCCCACCAGTAGCAGGGCGAATATGATGGCAGGCAACGACTTTATCGTCTGCCAACATCGTCCTGATTTTAAGCTTGAGAACATCTTCATGTTCCACCTCCAGGTCTTCCCACAGACTTGCTGTCGGGGAAGACATTCCAGTTGTAAACAGGCTGTGAATCTCAAAGCAGAAAACGCAAAGGATACAGCTGATCGCGTCGTTGCTTTCTGTCATTACCAGCCATCCTTGATCAAAGCTGCGAATGATCCGGAAGGTGATTAAATCGTGTTTTGACCCCGGTAAACCCCTTCTACATCTGGGCGACGGAGCGCTTTGCTAACCATCTTGCCATCTACAGCTAACGTTGCTTTACCGGAGAGCCGGTAAAGCTCAGGCAGAAACCTGGTTCCTGTCGCAGAATTAGATGCAAGCCTTAGACCAAAATCGTAAAGTATTGAAATATATGAATTATGTGGTGTCGCCGTCGAGTGACAAGCGGGATGTGGATGTAAGGGGGAGTGTACAGTCAGACGGGTAAAAGCCGTTAACTGTCTGAATATTATAGAAAACTATCTAAAACGGTCTGTTAAGAGAGGTTAACAGCCCGCTGTCATCGCTTTACAACGGGTTTTTTTCGCTGTTTTCCGGGAGGCTGAAGACCCCTTGACGTTTGTTACGAAACTCCCGGGTGACATCCCGGGCTTCGCTGCGGCGCTTCCTGACTGACAGGCTTTCTGGTACACCGGCAACAGACAGAATTAAAAGGGGAAGTATCCGAGAGGGGCTGTTAACCGGTTGATAAAGTAAATGTTAGCACCGATTTTTCAAAGCAGTCGTCGGGAATAGAGAAAGGCGATGGCCGGAGCCATCGCCTTTGGGGGGTATCGCAATGATCATCAGCTAGTGCTGAACCGGGACTCCCTTAGAAGGAGTTATCATTGGATAATGGACATCCCAGATTGTTATCCCAATCCAGCTCGGTGGCCAGAGTCAGGATGATGTCACGATCCTTAGTTTCGAGCGCATCAACCACTTCCATAATGATACTGTCGGCAGACCGGGTGTAGTTCACACCGGAATGCGTTGCGTTCAGTATCGCGGCAGTAGCGGCACGCAGCAGGATCTTAGCTGCACCTTTCTCGTTGTCGTCACCACCCTCGTAGTCCAGCGCATCCATCAGGGTATCCGTGTGACTCAGACGAGTCTTAGGATTGCCGCTGAAGTATGAGCCTGGGATGGTGTGAGCTACGCCATTGTTGTACTGGAAGATATCCTCAACCAGATCAGTGGTCGCATAGGCGGTATCATCCCAGCTTCCGGGACTGTTTTTCCAGAAGCCTGGAGTACAGCCTTCGTCACCCGGGATGAACTCGTTGACATAGCGACAGAACGCAAAGTCACCGGAACCCAGCGTCAGGGTCGCCAGTTTATCCACAACCGTATATCCGCTCAGGTTGCCGCCAATGGCTGCACTACAGCTCAGACTATTGAAGTAGATCTGGTCGGGCAGCGGCAGCAGTTCTTCCACCGTGGCCTCAGAGGTCTGAGTGATATCAGGCACGTTGACGACCAGTTCGATTGTAGTCGCAAAGCCATTACCCGCACCGGCAGGTGCAAATGGAGAAGCAACGTTTTGCGGAGGTACAGGTGCGAACAGCGGCATGAGTGTTTCATCCCATGCGGCAGCAATCTGAATACCATTGCTGCTGTAGTTGAAGGTTGAGCCTTCAGCGTTCAGCAGTACTTTCTCGATAACAACGGTAGCAGGTTCTGGCAGCACAATATCACAGCTGTAATCATCGCTTGCTGGAACATCGTTAGGCCACCCTACAGGATTGTAGAGGACATTGACGGTGTTCATTATGATGCCAACAGGCAGTCCTGACGTATTATAGGTTGCATTGAAATTACAGGACTCACCCGATGCCAGACTATCGCAATTTGCAACAGCAGCCGCCGCAGACAGATCACCGATCTTATCATCTGTGATACTGGCCAGGCTCAGGCTTGGAGTATCGCCAGAGCTGGTGTTGGTGATCAGATAGCTGTAAGTGATATCCGCGCCGATAGGTACACCGGCATCACAGTCTGCTGTCTTATCAATGGCTACACTAGGCTGGAACAGGTTAGTGCTGTGACTGTCGTTGTCGCTCAGCGCATTACCGAAGCCACCGCCCACAGTACAGTTCATAGTGACTGTATTGATCAGCGGATCGGCATCGCCGGCCTGTACGGTACGGCTGGCAGCGATCACGGTATCGCCCAGAGGCAGCACACCGTTATACACTTCGCCCAGCAGGCTGTCTGTGGCAACACATTCCATGGCAGGAGTATCTCCACTACTGTTATTGCTCAGCGTGATACTGTAGTCGACCAGGTCGCCCACTTTGGACAATGCATCACCGGTTTTAGCCACATCAATTGCTGGCTGGAACAGGTTGGTGCTATGGCTGTCGTAGTCGGTTAACGCATTACCGAAGCCGGCAACAGTACAGTCCATTGTTACCGTATTAACCAGCGGATCGGGATCACCGGCCTGGACAGTACGGCTGGTATTGATGACGGTATCACCGGCAGGCAGTACGCCATTAAACACCTCACCCATCAGGTCGTCTGTAGCCACACAGTTCAGATCCGGAGTACCGGCACTGCTGTTATTGCTCAGGGTGATGGTGTAATCAACATCATCGCCCACTTTGGACAGGTCATCTCCAGTCTTGGCTACATCGATAGCAGGCTGGAACAGATCAGTGCTATGGTCGTCACTGGCGTTGAGGATATTACCAAAGGTGTCGACAGTACATTGCATACTGACGGTATTCACCAGTGGATCAGGATCGCCGGCCTGAACGGTATAGCTGTAGTTCAGTACGGTATTACCCGCCGCCAGAACACCATCGAATATGGTGCCGCCGTAGGAGTCTGAAGCGATACAGTTCAGCGCCGGAGTATCGTCACTGCTGTTATTGCTCAGGGTTACGGTGTAGTCGATATCATCACCGACTTTAGACAGCGCGTCACCGGTTTTATCCACATCAATTGCTGGCTGGAACAGGTCTACTTCATGATCATCATTGGCGGTAAATTCCAATGATGCCGGATCAGCAAACTCGGTGTAAACAACGGTGACGGTATTGGGCAGCGGATCGGAATCTCCCGCCAATACAGTACGGCTTACGTTGATAACACAGCTGGCTCCGGGAGCCAGTGACGCACCGCAGCCGGCATCGTCGCTCAGGTCACCCAGCAGGGTGTCAGTGATAGATTGCTTATACAGGGTAGCCAGACCGGTGTTGGTGACGGTAATGCTGTAATCAACATCATCGCCCACTTTGGATTGGCCATCCCCGGTTTTAGCGACATCGATACTACAGACATCGAAGTTACCCAGCGCCAGGTCTTTCAGCTGTGCTGTTTCAGACTGTGACGAACGGGTTTCCGCCATGAAGGTGCTGAAACAGCCTATACCGTTGGGAAACAGGGTTTCATCAAGCACCAGGCCAAATTCAACAAAGGCAGCTGATTCATACTGATAGCTGGTGGGGTCCAGGGGGTTATTGGCTACCAGGGTATTGGCGTAATCGAAGACGGGGTCTTCACCAAAGGTCTGGTCTGGCAGCAGTTTGTTGATAACGCCGCAGACGGGATCATCAGCACCGACGGTTGCGCAGTCCTGACCGGACTCCATCAGCACCAGGCTACCGGTGGCATCGTCGCCACTCCACTGGTAGACATCGATATCACCGACCCGGCCACCCTGAGTATAGGCAACCGCAACAAAGAGGTCGCCATCCCGGTGTTCACCGATAAAGGTACCGGTATTTTCCCCTTCACCCAGTGGTGCCAGAGACACATCGTCCCGGAAGAACCAGAAACCGGCATTGGCATCACCGTTCACAGAGAAGGTGTCCAGACCGAAGTAGAGTATGGGATCACCCTCTTCCTGGGAATACAGTGCGGCAAAGGCGTTAACAATATCGTTCTTGTCGGGCACCTGGTCGCTGATGACCTTGTACTTCCAGGGACCGTCCTGAATACCGTTGGTGTCTTTTGAACCACCGCCGGTAAAGAAGCTGATCTCTGGTGTCCGCAGGGCAACAAAGGGTTGGGCACCGTTATCAATATTGTTATTGGCAAAGGTATCCTCGATGAATGAGGTGACATCGGCGCTATCGGTTCCTAGGTAAACGTTTTCCCAGTCATCTCCATCCGCTGCTTCATCCGCAGTATTACCATCGCCGACCATGTCAGGAATGGGATCATTTTTCTTATCCTGATCCCCTTCCATACCGGCACGGGTATCCAGTTCGAATAGCGCGACATCATGCACTGCAAAGGTCGGTATTGCAGCGCCGACCAGTAGCAGGGCGAATATGATGGCAGGCAACGACTTTATCGTCTGCCAACATCGTCCTGATTTTAAGCTTGAGAACATTTTCATGTTCCACCTCCAGGTCTTCCCACATACTTGCTGTCGGGGAAGACATTCCAGTTGTAAACAGGCTGTGAATCTCAAAGCAGAAAACGCAAAGGATACAGCTGATCGCGTCATTGCTTTCTGTCATTACCAGCCATCCTTGATCAAAGCTGCGAATGATCCGGAAGGTGATTAAATCGTGTTTTGACCCCGGTAAACCCCTTCTATATCGGGCGACGGAGCGCTTTGCTAACCATCTTGCCATCTACAGCTAACGTTGTTTTACCGGATATCCGGTAAAGCTCAGGCAGAAACCTGGTTCCTGTCGCAGAATTAAATGCAAGCCTTAGACCAAAGTTATAACGTGTTGAAATATAAGGGTTATATGCTGTAGACGTCGAGTGACAAGCGGGCAGTGGATGTAAGGAGGGATGTACAGTCCAACGGATAGAACCCGTTAACTATTTGAATCTTAGAGATAAAGTATCTAAAACGGGCTGTTAACAGAGGTTAACAACCCGTGGTTATCGCTTTACAGTGCGGTTTTCGCGCCTTTTTCGGGGGTGTTGAAGACCCCTTGTAGTTTATTACGAAACTCCCGGGTGACATCCCGGGCCTCGCTACGGTCGGTGACGGCGGTCGGGGTAATCAGTACCACCAGTTCAGTCCGTTTTTTAAACTTGCGGTCACTACTGAACAGCCAGCCAAACACCGGAATATGGCGTGCGCCGGGCACGCCTTCATCACTGTTCTCTTTGTTTTCCTTAATCAGCCCGCCCAGTACCAGGGTTTCGCCGCTTTGCACGGCGACACTGGTATCTATTTTTCGCTGGGTAATAGTGGGCGAATCGATACCGGAGCTGGTGGTGTCTGAGACATCATTCACTTCCTGAGCGATATCCAGCACCACCATGCCACCGGCATTGACTCTCGGAGTGACCTCGAGCAGCACCCCGGTATCCTTGAACTGGATGGTGCTGGTGATGTTCGACTCGCTGCTGGTGTTGGTGGTTTCAGAGGTGCGTACCGGCACCTGATCGCCTACCCGGATCGAGGCGGTATGGTTATCCAGTACCATCAGGGAGGGAGAGGAGATTACATTCACCTTGGAATCCTTTGCCAGAGCGGTGAGCAGAAGCCGGGTACTGACGGCATCGAATACTTCATACGATGCACTGGGGGCAAAAGGCGCAGTAATGCCATCGCCGCTGTTCAGGGAGGCTCCCAGAGTACCCCGCCCGGTTCGGTTGCCGATGCTGTTTTTAAAGAACCACTGCAGGCCAAAGCGCAGTTCATCTTCCAGGGTCACCTCGATAATGGTGGCTTCTACCAGCACTTGTAACGGCAATACATCCAGCTTATTCAACGCGGCCACTACTTTTTCATAATCACCGGTCGATGCGAGGATCAGCAGAGCGTTATTCTCCTCGTCGGCAATAATGCTCACCTCGCCGACATTGAGATCCGTTGGCGAACCGGGCTGCTCTGCCAGCGGTTCAGCGTCGCTGTCCCCGGAAGTTGCAGTAGCCGGCGGGGTCGTGACCTGAGGACGGTTTCCCTGTGCCCGGCGCTGACCGCTAAACAGCTCAGACAGCATGTTTGCCAGGTTTTCCGCTTTACCGTTCTGCACATAGTAGACATACATACCCAGGCCCCCGGCAGTTTCAGCCCGGTCGAGTCGCTCTATCCAGACTCTGGCGTCCTTGAGGTATTTTCGCTGTGAGGTCATCACCAGCAGGGCATTAAGGCGCTCTATCGGCATGTAGCGGACGACGCCCGCCAGGGGGCCTTCCGCTTTATCCCCGAAGATCGCTTCCAGTTCATCGACCAGAACATCCGGCTTGACTGATTTAAGCCGGAACAGGCCGACCGACATGCCCAGTAACTGATCAATATCGAATACCCGAATCGTCTGATTAAGGTTGATCAGTTCCTCCTGTGTTCCTGCCAGTATTAACAGGTTGCGTCGCTCGTCGGCTTCAATCAGGCCTTGCCGGGGTTTGATTGGCTCCAGTATCTTGAGCATCTCTTTGGCGGAGATATATTTCAGTGGCACCACCAGAACCTGATAGCCTTTCCCGGCCGTCAGCTGACTGCTGATACTCAGTTTGCTGGCAGGCACGGCATCGGCCGGGACAACCTCATAAAAGCCGTTGACCTCTACCAGCGCCGCCCCATTGATCTGCAATACATGTTCGAGAATCGGTATCAGCGCCTTGCGCGGAATCGGTTCACTGGTCTGGATGTAGGCGCTGCCGCGGACCTTATCATCGATGGAGTAGTTCCGTTGCAGGATATCGCCAAGGATGGTTTTTACGACTTCGCTGATTTCAGCCTCCTGAAAATTCAGGGTTACGTCGCCCTCTTCTGATTCCGTTGCCTGCCGCTGCTTTATCGGTTCCAGGTTCATAAAGCGGCCGTCTCCCTGATACAGTTCGTAGGAGGGCAGGGAAGGCGCCGACGTGTCTGGTCCCTCCTGTGCAAAGCGGCTTTGATCTGCCGGTGTGCTCTGCGGATCGGTATCTGTTATTTCTGAGGACGGAAACGTGACCTGTACTGCCTTTTGTTCCGGCTGGTTCCATGGGTTATCCATGGCTGCCCGGTTCTCGTTGTACGAGCTGCAGGCGGCTAATACAACACAGCTGAGTAGCAGAAAGGAGTGTATCCTGGGGCTTCTTTTTATCATGACCATTCACCTTTAATCCGATGACTCGGTTTGCTTCTGCCTGCTGTTATCCTGAGGTATTTCCGTCGCCGCTTCTGGTGTCGTATCGGACTGAGCGGGTTCGCGGGTTATTGTCGTTCGCGGGCTGGTTGTTTGCCGGGGTGTGACTGGATTTAGCTCACGGGGTTGTCTCAGCACAAAGCTGATTTCCTGATCCCCGGAAAAGAGGCTGACATTGATGGGGGTTATTTCATCCAGTTGCCATCGGCCATCCAGCAGCATACCGACTTCCAAACGCAGGTGTTTGCTGCCTTTAAGTTCTTTAAAAATCGCGATAGAGCGCTCCGGTGTGATTGATATTCCGGTCAGTTTCCAGCTGGCGCGCAATGCCTGTGCATCGGCGCCAAAGGTCGCTGAGGGCTCAATACCCGGTTGTCTGTTGTTTATAAACAGGGGTCTGCTGATGATTACATCAAATTCTGAAAGGGGCGGAAAATCTGGCAGCATTGCCGCGGTTACATTCGTCGCCGGGCTGTTGTCCGCAGTTTCTGCCCGCAGGATCAGGGACCCGGGAATACAGAGCAGAATCAGATAGCAGGCCAGGCAGCGCAGTAACCACAGAGCGTTATTGTGGCAGAGGTTCATGACGATACCTCCCGGATGGCATACCCTATCAGCCTGAATCTGACATCAATCTGGCCTTCAGACGGGGATGGCTGCAAGGCTCTGCGCGGGTTGTTTCGGGTGAGCGTCTGCTGGCGGGACTGCCTCAGGTCTGCAGTAATCGAAAAACTTTCGATAAGCAGCAACGGTGTGCCGGATTCCAGTCTGTGCAACAGGGGGACCAGTTCACTGATTTCCAGTTTCAGGTGTAACTGAATGCCGACTTTAAGCAGCGGCGAGTCATCGTCCTGATTAATAATATTGGTACTGATTACCTGTCCGCCTGTTTGCCGGATAACGCTGCTCAGCAGCTGCTGTAATGATGCTGCCGCCAGCGCGGGTTTGGATTCCGGCAGGTAATACTCGGCGGTGGAGCGGTCACGTTGCAGCACCCTGAGTTCCTGCTCGGCCTGCTCAGCCCCCTGGGTCAGGCGTTCATAGGTTTTGTACTGTTGCTCAAGTGAACTGATTCGCTCACCGTACTCTCTGTAACTGTTGATGTAGGGGTGCAACAGTAGCAGGTATACCAGTAACAGCAGGATAGCTAACAGGGCCAGAGCCAGCCCCTGACGCTGACGGATATTCAGTTGGGAGATCATGGCTGCCCTCCCTGTGACGGAGGTTCGTTCTGCCCCAGGCTGGCAGTAATGGCAAAGCGCTCTTTCTGCGTTCGCGGATTGATAGTCACCGGGGATGAAAACTGAACATTATTGAAGGCCGGCGTTTCCTCTATCAGGCTGATCAGGGCTGAAGCGTCGCTGGATTCTCCCTGAAAGGTAACCAGGCCTTCATTGATCGTCAGGCGGACTAACCAGGTATTGTCCGGGATGACCTCGGTTAACGTTTTCAACAGCATCAGCATGGAAGGCGCCGTTATTTTGCTGTTGATAAGGAAGGCGCGGCTGGCTTTTAACTGCTCTAATTCATCGCGGATATTTTTTGCCTGCTGCGCTTCAGCCCGGGGGCCCTCAATATCACGGGACAGCTGTTCTGCATGCTGGTATCGCTGATAAAGCGCGATGAACGCGATGAACAGTATAGCGATTCCCAGTCCCCACAAACTCAGTAACCGTCTTGTCTGTGCCCCTGAGCGTTTATCCGCGGTGTCCGGCTGAGGCAGGAGATTGCGTTCCGGATTGCCGATCTCAGATTCTTTCAGGTCGCCAGGTACTACGCGGCTGATTTCAACACCCTGTGCGGCTATTTTTTGCGTCAGGTCATCCAGTATTTTACGGGTTACAATGGTCAGCTTGACCTGAATCTTATGCTGTTTGAGGTCGCGGGATGTAATACGAAACGTGAAGTAAACCTCTTCTGCTTTGAAGGGGGTGTTCCTATCCATCTCAAAGGCCAGTACATTTTCCAGACGGCTGGCTGTTGCTGCGGGCAGGGTGATGGTTTTGTAGAGAATCAGATCAGTCGGCAGCAGTAATACGGTATGCTCAGCGAATCCGGACAACGATCGTCTTTTGCCGGCGTCTTCAGCGCTGGTGTCACTGTTCAGACTGAACTCTGTTAAAACGTTTTCACCTTGCGGGGTACTGGTTACTAAGGTGCAGTGGTTGTCTGACAGCCTGACCAGCAGCATTCTGCTGGGAATTTCAAACGGGCTTCGAATAGCGGCCGGTGTTAAACCGATTAATTCATCTGTCCACCACTGCCAGAATTCGCTTAGCTTTCCCCTTAGCTGTTGTAAGCCTAAAAGAGTTCTGACAGCAAGATTATGATCGCTCATAGGGGTAACCCCTCGCTTTCAATCAACATGTTGTCTTTGAATACTTCCTTGTTAAGGGAGTAAGTATCCAGTATGTTAAAAATTTCCTTCCCTTTACCTCCACGACGCTGAATTACGACAGATTTTCCTGATCTGGTGTTAGTTTTTAATACAGCCTGAGTAAGAACAGTGTAGTTGAGTCCGCGTGAACTTGTAGAAAAAAAAGGTGATGTTAATGCGTTTGTGGCAATGGTTACCCCCTCTGCATGAGCGGCTCTCCGGTCATTTATAAACTCCAGAGCCTGATACTCCTCCCAGCCCGTAAAGGCCATCAGCACCAGTTTTGGCGCCACCAGAGGGTTCACAGAGGGGGTGTTTGAGTAGACGGTGATGCTTCCGGCCAGTGTATTAAACAACTGATCATCCATACCCAGTACCCGCTTCAGCTCCATGATTGAATCAAACGGTGCATCTTTGGCTCCATAGCTGAATCCTGCTTGCTGGTAATCGTTATCTTCAGCCCCGTTTAAGCGTTTCAGATCATCGGTATCGCGCCAGTCCATAATGGCATCCGACAGGCTTTCAGCTTCCAGATCGTCAAGACCTGCCGCCACAAACAGCGCTTTGAGCATTTCACCGCTCGCCGAGTTGAGATCAACCTTGCCGTTCTCATCGGTGACTGCGACATGGATTATCGCATCGTCAAGGTTCATGCTATGCACCGTGCCATCGGCCAGCCAGGGACGTTCCGCTTCGGGCAGGAGCAGACCCCAGAAGGCCCATTGCACGCCTGCTTCAAATGCGTACTGTGCATGAGTTGCATTTTCAAAGTTGAGCGTTAGCCGGGCATTTGTCCGCCCGGTAAATGAAACGGTTACGGCGATCAGTGACAGCAACACGGTGAGCCAGAGTACGCTTATCAGTGCGACGCCAAGCTCCGGTGAGGACGCAGGTTTATCTGATACGTTTAAATTCATAATAATTCTCATCGGGAAGCACCAGCAGGTCAGGCCATTGATTGCTCTCCTCTTCCAGCGGTTCAAAGTGAATGCGGACTGCGGCCGGCAACACCGTCATGAATAACCATTCGGGTTCCCAGTCGAGATCGCCGTTGGCAGAGATTTTCAGAAAACTGAACTCAAGCCTGCGTATATCGCCTTTGGTCAGCACGCTGTGTCTGGACAGTTCAGGGTCCCTCAGCGTTTCCAAAAGACTATTAAAATCAAGGGCTTCAAGTTCATCGTAAGGAGCCGTTGCCAGCATAAATCCGACTTCCTCATTGGCGCTGAGGTATACCCACTGTCGCGCCTCATCTGAGGTGAACGTTGTGGATGCCAGGAAAACAAGTTCATTGTCCATGCCAAAAAATGCCACTGAGGCGTTTTCATCATAGATATTGATTAACTCATCATTGAGCTCGGTGCGTAAAATACGCCGCAGGAAACGCTGGGTCAGGTAGAGATCGGTCTGGGCTTCGCTGCGCGCCTCAATTCTTTCCCAGCCACTGATGGCGACCCGCAGTCCGCCATACGCTAAGACACTCATCAGCGACATAAGCACCAGAGCGATCAGTAACTCCAGCAGGGTAAAACCCTGGTGCCGATGGGCGGGATAAGGGAGTGATTCGATATTCATAGCTCCCTCACCAGACGAATAGTGGTTAGCCTGAACAGGGTCAGTCCGCTGTCTTGCTGGCGGACGATGACCGATATCTTATAGGGAATCAGGGTTGAGTCGCTGAATGTTTCGGTTTCATCCGGAAATTGGAACTCGCTGATCTCCGTTTCCCAGCGCAGGAGTTGCGAGCTGCCGTTATCCCGGCTTTGCTGGTGGCCTTGTTCAAGCACCGGCTCGGTGAGAATTTCAGCCATTTTGTTTTCGGCGAGCAGCATTGCCTGCTGCTGAATATCGGCGCGGTAGGTGGTTGTGGCGGACACGGAAAGAATCTGCAGAATGATACCCAGTGTCATCGACAGAATGGCAAAGGCGACCAGTACTTCGAGCAGGGAGAAGCCCTGCTGGCGTTTATAGCTAATCATCGATGCTTACCCTGCTGTTGAGCCAGTTGATATGCACCCGGTAACTGCCATTTGCAGAGCTGATTTTGATGGTCGCACCGTTGGAGCCGCCATCGGCGTAAAACTGTATAGATTCCCGGTTGTCCGGACTGTGGAAGGGGGATTGGGTCAGTCCCTCTGCTGAGGACGATAATGTTATCTCTTCCGGCAGGACCAGTACTTCACCCTTATCGCTGGCAACAATGGCAGAAGCCTGTTGATCATACGTGACCGAAACGGTTTCCCCCTGGGCGATCGCGCGACTACCTGCCTGTCGCAGTACGGCGGTATAGCGCTGGGTGAAGCTTTTCAGCTCTACACCCGGCATCAGATTGATCAACCTTGGGCCTACGATGCCAACCATGAACGTTGCGATCAGCAGTACCAGAATCATTTCCAGCAGGGTAAATCCCTGAGCGGTAACGCTACTGCCAGCTACCCACGTCCTGATTTTCACCATCACCTCCTTCCTTGTTATCAGCACCAAGGGAGTAAAGATCAAAGTCGCCATGCTCGCCCGGGAAACGGTAGATATAGGGGGAGCCCCAGGGGTCTTCACGAATGACTTTCTTGGTCAGATAAGGGCCGTTCCAGTTTTGAGCGTCGGATGGTTTACTGATCAGCGCCTCAAGGCCTTCGTTGCTGTTGGGGTAGCGGCCGACTTCCAGCCGGAAAAGATCGAGTGCCGCACTGTACTCTTCAATCTGCAGGGCGGCGGATTTGGTTTTCGAGCTGCCCAGCTGTTTCAGCACCTGAGGGCCAACCAGGCTTGCGAGCAAACCGAGAATGACCAGAACAACCAGAAGCTCAAGCAGGGTGAAGCCTGCGGTGCGGGCGTGTTGACTGTAAAAAGTGGGTTTAATCATAATGACCTCCAGTCGTTCAGACCGGTAGTTGATTGAGCGACAGAATCGCCACCAGAATTGACATGATAATACCGGCGATCATCACCCCCAGACCGACAATCAGAGCGGGCTCAAGGGTCGTCAGCATACGTTGGATAGCGGTATCCACCTGGCGATCATAGACCTCGGCAATTCGCAGTAACATGCGGTCCAGCTGGCCGGTTTCTTCGCCGACCTGAACCATCTGCAGCATCAGTGGCGGAAACAGTTTGCTGCGGGTGAGCGGTTCTGCCAGCGTGCTGCCCTCTTTAACGCTGTCAGCCGCGAGTTTAACTTCCTCGGTCAGTGCCTGATTGAGCAGGGTATCCTTGGCAATGTTCAGGGCGTTCAGCAGAGGTACGCCGGCTTTTACCAGAGTGCCGAGGCTGCGACTGAAACGAGCGATTTCCAGCCTCTGATTGAGGCCTCCCCAGAGCGGCAATGTCAGGCTGCGCCGATCCCATCTGAGGCGGATAGCGGGCGTTTTCAGCAGATGGCGGATATAGACAATCAGCGCGACTATGAACAGCAGTATCCAGATACCGTAATCGGTCAGTCCCCTGGCGGTATTAATCACGATACGGGTTGCCAGAGGAAGGGCCTGTCCCATATCACTGAATAGCTGCTCAAACTGAGGCACGACATAGACCAGAATAATGGTCAGTGAGGCTCCCGCGACCAGTAACAGGATCATAGGGTAGATCAGGGCGGACAGTGTGCGTTCCCGCAGTGCCTGGCTGCGTTCAAGATAGGCGGCCAGGTCCTCTAAGCCGGCACTCAGGTTACCCGCCGCTTCTGCCGCCTGAACCATGTTCAGGTAGAAAGGGGAAAATGAGTCCGGGCAGTTTGCCAGGGCAACGGAGAGGGCCTGACCTTTGCGGACACCCTCCTGAACCTTACTGATCAGTTGCTGGCTCTGTTCGTCACTGGTGACCGATACCATGATGGCCAGTGCCCGGTCGAGGGCAATGCCCGCTTCCAGCAGCGTGGCCAGATCCTGAGTAAATTGCATGGTGTGGCGCTGTCCGGAGCGACCGAAACGAATCTGCATCTGCAGGATGCTCTGACCGGTACTTTTCTGGAACGGATCAACCGACATTGGAATCAGCCCCTGCCGCTGCAGTTGCTCTATCGCGGTGGTACGGTCGGGGGCCTCGATCACTCCGTTTCTGAGTTCTCCTTCACCGGTCACTGCCTGATAATTAAAGGTAATCATCGTCAGTTCTCCCGGGTGACCCGAAGTACTTCTTCGATGCTGGTAATGCCTTTCTGGGCTTTGTCGCGACCGTCCTCCAGCATGGTCAGCATGCCACCCTGCCGGGCGGCTTCTCTAATATCTGAGACATCGGCATGACGCATCACCAGGCGGCGTATTTCGTCATTCATCATCAGCAGTTCCTGGATCGCGATACGGCCATAGTAGCCGGTCTGATTACAGTGGCTGCAGCCTTTGGCCCGGTATAGCTCTGTACGGCCATTGTGGGGATCCGGCTTGAGTTCCAGTTCGCTGATGACTTCCGGCAACGGGGTATATGCTTCACGACAATGGCTGCAAAGGCTGCGCACCAGCCGCTGACCGATAACCGCATTGAGTGTCGATGTCAGCAGATAGTCTTCCACGCCCATCTCCAGCAGGCGGGTGATGCTGCTGGGGGCATTATTGGTATGCAGGGTGGACAGCACCATATGTCCGGTCAGGGCCGACTGAACACAGATACGCGCGGTTTCAAGGTCCCGCATCTCGCCAACCATGATGACATCCGGGTCCTGGCGCACGATGGATCGCAGCGCATTAGCGAAATTGAGACCGATAGCGGGCTGAACCTGGATCTGGTTAACGCCTTCCAGCTGGTATTCAACCGGATCTTCTACCGTAATCAGCTTACGGGTCGGGGTATTGAGAATATTCAGCGCGGTATACAGGGTGGTGGTTTTACCACTACCGGTGGGGCCGGTCACCATCAGCATCCCACTGGCTGAATCCAGCACTTTTTTCATCCGCGCCTGACTCACGTCGCTGAAGCCCAGCGCTTCCAGATCGAGAATGACGCTTTCCCTGTTGAGCAGACGTAACACGACACTCTCACCGTGCATGGTGGGAATCGTTGATACCCGGATGTCCAGATCGTTGCCCTGAACTTTTTGTTCGATGCGGCCATCCTGTGGCAGCCGTCGTTCAGCAATGTTTAGCCGGGCCATGATTTTCAGTCTTGAAATGACGGCGGCCGTCAGGTGAACCGGGGGAGCTTCGCTCTCCTGCAGAACGCCATCGACCCGGTAACGTACCTTGAGACGGTTTTCGAACGGTTCTATATGAATATCAGAGGCACGGGCTTCAACGGCCCGTTGAATGATCAGGTTGACCAGACGGATGACCGGGGCTTCGCTAGCCATATCCTTGAGGTGTTCAATACTCTGATCCTGATCTTTTTTATCGGGCTCTACGGTGGACAGGATATCGCCCATCTCACTCTGACCCGAGCCATAAAGCGCTTCGATAGCCGTATCGATGACTGATATTTCGGCAACACTACGCTCCACGCGCAGACCGCAGGCCAGGGCAACGGCATCCGCAGCATAATCGTCCAGAGGGTTGGCCATTGCCAGCGTGACCGAGCTGTCAGAGATACTGACCGGCAGCAGATGAAACTCCCGCAGGAAACGATAGGAAAGTTGATCGGGTATCAGTGGTCGTTCGGGAAAGCTGCTGCGCTCTTGCAGTGACAGTTGTTTGCTTTGGGAAAGCGTTCGGGCAATATTTTTTTCAGATACCAGGCCGAGTCGCGCCAGCAACAGCACCAGAGGTTCATTGCCCCCCTGTTCCTTATGTACCCGAAGTACCTGCGAGTATTGCGCCTGAGTGAGCAGTCCCTGAGCGATAAATAAATTTCCCAGTTCTGCTTCATCAGCCCGGTCATCGACAGAGTCAGTCATCTGTTCCTCCAAGGGTTCCGCCGACGACTATGTACAGTTCACTATAGACCGGTTTTGGACATTGCCCCGGATATGCCGGGGGATCACCGCGTGATCAATTGCTGCTGCCCGGGTCTTATGATCAGTCAGCCCTGAGGGTCTCAGCAGCAGGCAAACGCCCTTTCGATAGGTGCTATATAGGGTTTACCGGAATAACTGGTTTGATTTTCATGCCCCGAATATTATCAATATTAAGCTCATCATTATGGCGCGCAGTGACAGAGAAAGCGGGTGCCGGCAGACAAGGGTTTAATAACCTCAGACAAGGCTTCAGGTTCATTGATCTCAGAGCAGGCATTCAACGTTCCTTACATTTCATCAGCGTTATGTGCTTCTAAGGAGTCAGTATAGGTGGGAGCGTGTAAAGTTACCGTATGAAAAAATAACAAGCAAAAATGACATTGATGGCAGGACTTATGCTTACTTTTTTTAAAAGGATGTCAGTCGTACTGACATGGAAGGGTTTTCGACTGATCAGCGTTATATCGGCTGACTGCGGAAAAGGCGAAATGATCGCATCTGAATTGAGAGTGTCAGGACAGTGGCAATGATAACGTCCTGGAGCTGTATCGATTCGCGGGAATAAAGTGGACTCAAACGGTGATCCGGGGAGGCAGAATCATGTCCCCCGGATCGCTTATATTCAGCTCTTAGCCGTCGATAATGCCGTTACAGTCGTTATCAACACCATTCCGTCCCCAGCGACCTTTAGAGTCGTTGTGTCCGGGATAGGTCTGGTTATCGCTGTCGTCACAGTCATCTATTTCAGCACAGAAGCCATCGGCATCGTTATCAGTACAGGCCTGAGCGGATGACACATTAACGGTCACCGTCCTGGTTGCCGATAAACCATCATTATCTTCGACGGTGAGTGTCACGTCATAAGTGCCATCGGCTGCGTAGTTATGGCTGATGGTCTCTGCGGTGCTGCCGGTCTCTCCGTCGCTGCCGGAGCCGTCGCCGAAATCCCACAGATAGCTTACGATGGTGCCATCATCAAATGAGGTGCCGGCATCGAAGGAACAGCTCAGACCATTGCAGTTCTCTTGAAAGGCGGCAATCGGTGGTTGGTTTACACCCACAGAGTTGACCGCAACCAGCGCATCATGCGCCTGAATTAAGCCCCAACCGGATGTGCTGTCGTAGCCGTTCTCGTATATATCTATTGTGTTGTCCTGCAGCAGGCTGCGTATGTCGTCCGGTGCTGCGCCATGTGACAGCAGCAGGGCAGCTGTTGCTGCGACATGGGGGGATGCCATCGATGTTCCCTGAAAGAAATAGTAGCCCCAGCCACTGCCGATATTGGTTTCCTGTAAGACCCCATCCGGGTAGTTCTGTGGATCTCCATCATCATCGCGACTGGTATCGCCACCCGGGGCAACCACGTCAAGGCCTGCTCCCCTGTTTGAATAGCGGGCAACCTGATCCCGGGCATCGGTTGCACCCACGGCGATGACCGTTGGATAGATAGCCGGGTAGGAGACATTTTTACGATGGCCATCGTTGCCGGAGGCCGCGACTACAACGACGTTATTTTGTGCGGCATATTGCAGAGCAGGGTCCATGACGGGATCGTTGGTTACGCCATAGCGAGCACTGATGCCAAGGCTCATATTGATTACATCGGCCCCCTGATCTACAGCGTGATAGATCCCCTCAGCGATATCGGCAAAACTACCGGAACCACTGTCATCGAGCACTTTAACGGGAAGAATGCAGGCATTGTAGGCAAGCCCGGATACACCAATACCATTGTTAGTGGCCTGCGCGATCGTCCCGCTGACATGGGTGCCATGGCCATCGCCGTCAACCGGGCTGCTATCGTCGTTAACGATATCCCATCCTCCCGTTGCTCCCAATGCGTCCGGGCAAACGGAATTAATCCCGTCAGGCCCTCCGCTCATCAGTCCGGTATCCAGTACTGCTACGCTAACCCCTTCACCCGTCGCCAGACCCCAGGCTGCGTCTGCCTGTATGCGGTCAAAGTGCCATTGATAAATACGGAAGGGATCATCTGTAGTCGCCGTTTTATTGGCGATAAGGTTTAAGGCTGCCCAGTGTCCACGGCTTCTTAACCTCATTATTGCGCCACGCTCATTACCGGGTCCAACGTCGAGTACGGTCAGTCCGGATTTCCTCAGATGCTTCACTTTATGGTATTCCTGGAACTCCCAGGGATCTCCTTTTACGACCACCTGGCCAATCACAAAAGGCGGCGCAGCCTGAAGGTTCAGGGAAAGGCTTAGCAGTGCACTTAGAAACAGCAGATAGCGCATAATTGGCTCCGGATGAGAAATTATTACCTAGCAGTATAAGTCGATAGATTATTTTTAAGATGAATAAAATTAATAATCCCTCGTTTTAGTATCAATAATATCGGTCAGGCAGGATATTTGCCGCAAGATGATAGCACCGGAATAAAAATGGACTTCAACATGAGAATCCGGGCGTTGCAGATGGCTGTGTTATGGTATCAGGGCGTCTGATCTGGACGTTTTCTGTGTTGTTCCCAGCCGTTCAGAAGGATCTGTTTTGGACCGCCGGAGTGATCAAAATACCGGCTGCTGATAAGTTTCGCCGCCTCATATAGCTGAGCTTTGAGATGCGACAGCAGTTGTTCAAGGTTTGCCCGGATCAATCCGTCATCGTCCGCTTTTATCAGCTCATCAATATCTGACAATTGAAGTGCCGTGCGGGCTGCCAGCAACTGCTTCTCTTCGGCACTGAGGCCCGGGCCATCGGTTGACTGGCGAAGTTGTTTCATTTGGTTGCTGATCTGCTCCAGCAGAAAGAGTAGCGAGCGGGGATTGTTCTTGTCCAGTAGCATAAGGTGTAAACCGTCGGCAACATTGAGCTCGGCCAGATAGCGTCGGCGGTAGGAAATGAGCGCTTCCATACTTAACAGCGTGGTTTCAAGGGCCAGTTCCTGGGTGCTGTCTTCTGCACAGTCGACCAGCATAGCCCGCATCAATTCGGCGCTCAGGCTGGCTTTTTCGAGTCGTCGGCCGATCTCCAGAAAGCTCCAGCCGGTGCCCCGGAACATACTCTCATGGGCCTGGCCGGCGAGCGCCAGCAGGTTGGTGATGATAGAGTCGAACGCCTCTTCCGGAACAGAGCCCAGCCCTTGAGAGAGGGTCAGTTTGAGTCGGCTCAGCTCGTCTCTGAGGGTGTTAATGATGCGTTGAACATCGGTAGACAGCAGCTCTTTCACCTCTTCCGCACAGTTGAACATGGCAAGCAGGGTGTTTTTCAGGCCACCATTCCGATTTTTATCGAGAATCACCGACAGGAGTTCATGATCGGGGTGTGTTAGCGAGGTGTTTGCCTGAGCATTAACAAAGCCCGGCAAGGTACCGGTTACACGGGTAATCGCTGTGAGCAGCAGCGCCCGGGATTCAGTCGGTAGCCGAACGTTGCTGTTAAGTTGTAACAGCGCAGCCCGTAACAACCTGGCCGAGGCTTCGGCCCGTTCGGCATAGCGTCCCAGCCAGAAGAGGTTTTCGACCACCCGGCTTGGCAGGTTGATCTGTCCGGTAAAGGGCAGGGCTGAACGGCTGGGAGGCGTTTTCAGGGTCAGTTGTTTTTCGGGTTCAGAGGCCAGTACCCAGGTGTCTTTTGT
This sequence comes from Amphritea atlantica, assembly GCA_024397875.1. Lineage (NCBI taxonomy): Bacteria > Pseudomonadati > Pseudomonadota > Gammaproteobacteria > Oceanospirillales > Oceanospirillaceae > Amphritea > Amphritea atlantica. The sequence goes on along the minus strand of CP073345.1, from coordinate 12,899 downwards.
CAGTGATCCCTGCACCTGAGATACCCTGAAATCGTTCTGGCTGGGGGCAATGCGTGCCAGGCCGCCGGGTAAAATAGTATATGACTGCCCTGAGGCCACCGCAAAGCTGCGCATCAGAATACGGCGGGGCTGCAGGGTTCCCCCGATAAGGGTCGGGCAGGATGAGGGCTCCAGATAATCTTGTGCCACATAGCGTTTGGGGTGACGTAAAATCTCATCCTTCCACTGCTGCTGATGCGCCGCTGAAAGCTCCCGGAGCAGTATGCTGCCGCCTGTCAGGGGGGTAATTCCTTTTAACACCAGCTGAGAAAAATTAGCCAGTATATATATAAGGTCTGCTGCATCACCGCCCCAATAACTGTTGACGGAGGCTAGCTGAAGTGTGCGTCCGAGGAAAAACTCGCTGATGGCCGGCAGGTATTTCATCAACGCCGGGTTTTCGAGCAGCCCGGTACCAATCGGGTTCACAATGCTGACGTTGCCATTGCGTGCGGCTTCCAGCAGTCCGGCGACTCCCAGCTGAGAGTCGCCACGCAGCTCGAGAGGGTCACAGAGCGGATCATCAACAAAGCGCAGAATGACATCCACCGGATGCAGTCCGCTCACCGATTTCATCCACACCCGGCCACCGCGAACGGTCAGGTCGCGGCCCTGTACCAGTGGATAACCCAGATAGTTGGCCAGATAGGTATGCTCAAAATAAGACGGGCTGTACGTACCAGGGGTCAGCAGCACAATAGAGGGATTGCTTTTATCCACAGCGGCGGGTGCCAGAGCGTGGAGTGTCTGCCGCAGGGACTGATAAAAAACAGCCAGCCGGTGGACCTGACTGTCGCGGAAAATGCTGGGAAATACTCGCGACATCACCGTGCGGTTTTCCAGTGAGTAGCCGATGCCCCGGGGGGCCTGGGTTCTGTCAGTCAGGATACAGAAGCCCTGGTCGGGGGTTCTGATCAGGTCGGCAGAGTGAAATATCAGCTGTTGCTCGCCGGGTAAGCGGACATTGTGACTGGCGCGAATAAAGCCTTTATGGGCAAACAGAAGTTCGGGCGGCAGAATGCCATGCCGGATCAGTTGCCGCTCACCGTAAAGGTCCTGCTGAATAAGATTGAGCAGCTCGGCTCTTTCGATCAGGCCGGCTTCGATCTGACTCCATTCGTCGCTTTGCAGTATCAGGGGAACCGGATCCAGTTCCCATACCTTACTCTGATCAGGCTGATCTGCTGAGTTATAGACCGCGCCATCATCGCGCAGGATTCGCTGGGTTTTTATCTGGCGCTGGCCCATCTCATCGGCACCCAGCTGGCCGAGGCTATCGAGCAGGTAACGCCAGTGAGGGCGCACCTCTCCGGCAACCGGAAACGCCTCATCATGGCCGGTGTCACTGAGGTAAGGCAGCGGCGGCTGATGCTCAGGCGGCAGAGGGCTTGTCATCGTATCGCCTTAAACGCTGCAGCGATCAGACGCGACAGAGCAGTAATAACGCCGTATCAGTCCAGTGCGAACCAGCACTGACCAAACTCTACATGCAGGTTTGCAAAGCTTAACTGCAGATCATTCAGGTAGTCGCTGAAGGTTTCATCCAGGTTCCCGGGATCCTCTGCCAGTAACGCTTTGAGCTTCGCCAGTTCCTCTATCTCGCAGACCGGCAGCAGACTGACCGCGGTTTCTATCTGCTCAACACAGAAACTGATCGAGCGGGGGAAGTGTTTATCGTGCAGCAGGAATTGACATACCCGGCTGCCTTCAACCGTGACCCGCATGGTGCGGCGATAATTCATCGCACCGTCGCACGAGCGTAATACGTTGCCCCAGATGATCTGCGAGGGATCAAGATCCTGTTCAACTTCGGTGCTGCTCATCTGGGCGGTAATACCGGCATCGAGTATCCGGCTGGCCATATCGGCCCGCTCCAGGTTACGGCCCAGACGGATAAACTGCCAGGCGGCATCCTTACTCATATTATCCGCCAGAAGGCCGTTGATCTGCTGGCACCCTTTGATCACATTATCGAGAAAGCCGTGCCGGTTGGTACGATTGATACCATCGCGAATATGTTCGGAAACATACATGCATAGCTCATTGATCAGCTCCCATAGGGGCAGGGGTAGAACATCCCGGCTGGTGCGCACATTCTCCCGTGCCATCTGCAGGCTGGAAGACATCGAGTTTGGATTAGTACTGTCCGCTAACAGTAACTTGACGACATTCTTTTCATCCTGGACGGTATACCGGGCATTAAACACATCTTCGGATGAGTTGATGACCACCAGATTGAACCAGCTGATATTGATTGATCGGGGCAGGTCAAATAACAGATTGTCGTAGACACCGACCATTCTGGCGGTATTTTCAGCCCGCTCAATGTAGCGGGAGAACCAGTACATCCGTTCAGCAACTTTAGACAGCATTAACGTTTCTCCTCGACAATCCAGGTGTCCTTACTACCGCCACCCTGAGATGAGTTAACCACCAGTGACCCTTTTTTCATCGCTACCCGGGTCAGGCCGCCGGTCGTCACATACAGTTTTTTACCCTGCAGAATAAACGGTCTGAGATCCAGGTGGCGGGGTTCAGGTGTAGAGCCGCACAGGGTGGGTGCAGTCGACAGGCTCAGCGTTGGCTGGGCGATATAGTTACGCGGATGTTTGCTGATCAGTTCGGCAAACTGCTCCTGCTCTTTTTTGGTCGAGTGGGGGCCAACCAGCATGCCATAACCGCCGGACTCATTGGCGGGCTTAACCACCAGCTTATCCAGATTCTGCAGCACGTATTCCCGCTGCTCCGGATCAGAGCAAAGGAAGGTTTCTACGTTGGGCAGCAACGGCTCTTCTTTCAGATAATAGCGAATGATATCCGGAACATAGGCGTACACCACTTTATCATCGGCGACCCCTGCGCCGGGAGCGTTGGCCAGGGCAACATTACCGGCCTTCCAGGCGCGCATCAGGCCGGGCACGCCCAGCATTGAGTCTTCGCGGAAGGTTTCAGGATCGAGGAACTCATCGTCGATACGGCGGTAGATCACATCGACCCGGTCCAGTCCGCTGATGGTTTTCATATACACACAGTCGTCATCTTCAACCACCAGATCGCTGCCTTCGACCAGCTCTGCGCCCATCTGCTGGGCCAGAAATGCATGCTCGAAGTAGGCGGAGTTGAAGATCCCCGGAGTCAGAACCACGATTTCGGGTTGTGGGATATCCCGTGGCGACAGTGACGCCAGCATATCAAACAGATGGGCCGGATAATTATTCACTGGCAGAATCGAGTCTTTGGAGAACAGTTCCGGTAGTACCCGCTTAGTGATCTCCCGGTTTTCAATCATGTAAGACACACCGGAAGGCACCCTGAGGTTATCTTCCAGAACATAGAACTGGCCATCCAGATCGCGCACCAGATCGGTACCGCAGATATTCGCCCAGACGCCATAAGGGGGATTGACGCCGACACACTCAGGACGGAAATTCTTGGATTTCAGCACAATGTCTGCGGGAATCACACCGTCTTTGATGATCGCCTGATCGTGATACAGGTCGTTGATAAACATATTCAGCGCTTTAAGTCGCTGCTTCAGGCCCTTGGCGGTTTTCTCCCAGTGTGAGGCCGAAATGGTGCGTGGAATGATGTCAAAGGGCCAGGCGCGGTCAATATTGCCCTCTTCGGTGTAGACCGTAAAGCTGACGCCCATCTCCTGAATAGTCGATTCAGCCATCTCTTTACGCTTATTTATCTCCGCCGTACTCAGCGAGGCGAGGTAGTTGATCAGGCGGGTCGCAGGCTCTCTTGGAGAGCAGTCATCTGCTATCAGTTCATCATAAAAGTTGCCGGTGGAATACTCTGTCCAGTCGATACTCATGTAGATACCCTCGGTTCCAGGAGCCTTGTTGCACTTTTCTTGTGCGCCCTTGAGCGGCTAATTCAACCATGCCATATAACCGTGCAATATAGCACTAAAAATTCTCTGGAATGGCTGAAAACACTTTGTTCTATAGGTTTAGCAATATGCAGGCCACAAGCTAATTCAAGGCGTTGCCAGGCACTCTGAAACTAACATACAGCCTCGCGATAAAGTATTAATCTAAGGATTAAGGTGAAATATTCCCGGCCAGCTCAGGAGGCCTGTTGCCAGTCAAGGTCACAGCAATACACCTTTACGTTGTTGCCCACTTTAATGGCCTGGGACAGCGTGATACACATGCGGGATTCTGCGACCGACAGGTAGGGCTCGCTGACAATAGTCACGCCGGGCTGCTCAATCGCAAGGTAGTGATAGGGGCGGTGTGACCAGTTGCCCTTGTCACCACAGAGCAGCGGTGCGAAGCGTAGTTCGACCTGCGGCCTGGGGTGAAACGCATTGAGCGTGCTGTGTGTCTGGTGGCCGCTCTCATCCAGCAGGAAGCAGCGAACAGCCCGGGGATCGGAGAAAATATGCGCACTGCTGTTCGACAGGTTTTGGTGGGAGATGAAATCAGTCAGGGTGCGTTGGAAAAGAGTCTTGAAATGGCGGATCTTTTCAGCCTGACCCTGTGAGCGTTGTGTCCGCAGGTCTGTTTGTCTGAGTAGCAAGCGATCAATTTTGTCGCAAGCGGTGCTCTCCGTTAACAATGAGGGGCCCGGACGGCCAAGATAGTAGCCCTGTATCATATCGGCGTTTGCCGCAATCGCGGTGGTCGCTTCCTGTTCCGTTTCCACGCCTTCGACAACCACTAAGCTGCCGGTTTGATGCAATAAAGAGATCATTCCCGACAGTACACTTGCCGCTCGTTGGCTCTGCGCCGCTGCGCGGATCAGGTTGCGGTCCAGTTTGACAATGTCAGGTTCCAGCCGCCAGATGCGATCAAAGTTTGAATGGCCGGTGCCGAAGTCGTCAATCGCCACCAGGCAGCCAAGCTGGTGGAAATAATCAATGTAACGCTTGAGGCGCTCTGCGTCGTGGATTTCGTTTTCAAGAATTTCAATAACCAGACGGTGAGGAGATAAACCTGACGTTTCCAGAAGCTGGTGGGTGAAGCCGGTTTGCGGGTGCTCACTGATCAGGGTCTGAGCGTTTAGATTTACGAAAAGCCATTCATTGTTAACGCTCTGGGATGCGAAGTTTTGCACGTGGAGTGTACGGCAGAGCTGATCAAGGGCCAGCTTCTGCTGGCTGTTCCGGGGCATCGACAGTAGTTCAACGGGAGCGATCGATGCGCCTGTCTGTGACTTCGCTCTGATCAGCCCCTCGTAGCCGATAGGCCGTCGCAGTGCGACACTGTAGACCGGCTGGAAATGGCTGGAGAGCCAATACTCCAGATATCGGGCGGTATAATCCGCGTCATTCTGCGAGCGGTTAATGACACTGTGGAGCATGTCAGGACTCTTTGGTCACGTGCTGCAGATCTTTCAGGGCGGCATCTAACATACCTAACAGATCATTGATCGCCAGTGTTGCCTGATCGAAATACAGTTTGGCTTCGATCTTCGGGTTTTCGCAGTTCAGCAGTTCCTGTTCAAGACACAGAAGAAATGCGTTGATCGTTTGCCTGGGTTGTTGCAGATTCAGCTGGCCGGTTTCGCTTTGTGCCAGTGTGGCAAAAGCATTTGTCGATAGTTGTTTTATTTTAGCGTGGAGAAACTTCAGCCGCACCCGTTGCGCAGCAGAGCTGGATCTCTCGGCTGCAATGCCGGTGCCCAGTGCCCGGGCCTGGCCGGTCCATTCTGCCGTTTGTACCACCTCCCTCCAGATGCAGCTCAGATTGCCCAGCTGTGCAGGGCTTGAGCTAAGATCGAGCTCACCGGCGATATCCTCGATCAGAAAAGTGGTAGTGCGTATCAGGTCGTGATGGCTGAGCAGGTTAGCCGCAGCGCTTGATTCTGACCCCTGGCGAATCTGCTGCCACTGTTCAATCAGCTTAAGCCATTCCGGCTGGTGTCGGGTCTCAAGTTGCAGCGCCTGGCTGATACTCTTATCCAGCTGATTTCGGGTGATGCTCAGGTCGTTTTGTAAACTGCTATCGCCCGATAGTACGCCCGTACTGAGGCCGCGGTGCTTTTGAAAGTCTGCCAGCAGAATCCTTAGTAACCGGAGTTGCTCGATGCCAGACCTTAACTGCTGTTGCTGCCGTCGGCGCATGCGTCGGTATAAGACGAAAAACAACAGGAGTATAGCGATCGGCACGATACCGGCAGTGAGTTGTAGCCACGCGGGATTGAATAGGTCATTCATGCTGTTTACCCCGTTAGCTGGGAAAGATGGTGTGCAATCGTGCGCGCCTGAGCAGCGGAGTGCAGATTCGCTTCATTGCCCTGGGATACCCGCTCTGCCAGAGTCGCAATTTCGGCAACCGCGAGACTCTGTTGTTCGGTACTGACGGCAACCTGGATAACCTGTTCTGTTAACGCCTGGGTGCGGCTGCAGACCGTATCCAGTTGCAAGCGGACCTGATCTGAGCTTTTCAGACTCTGACTGGCGCTATCGGACAGGCGTGACATTTTCTCGCTGGTTGAGGCGATATGTTGTTGTACCGATTCAATATTCCGGGAAATTCCGGCGGCAGACTCCTGGCTGTGTCGAGCCAGATTTCTGACTTCATCGGCAACGACGGCGAAGCCTTTGCCGCTGGCTCCTGCACGGGCTGCTTCAATGGCTGCATTCAGTGATAACAGGTTGGTCTGGTCGGCAATGCCCTGAATGACGCCCGACATCTTACTGATCTTTTCCGAGAATGCGCTCAGCTCGTGCATCAGCACGTTGGTGGCTACTGCCTGGTCTGCGATGTCAGAAATATTTGCCACCAGTTCGTTTAACTGCTGGATACTGGTTTCGAGCTGTTTACTGGCATCGAGGCTGGTATGGCGGGAATCGTCTGCCAGTCGGGTGACCTCATGGATACTGACATTGAGCTCTTCAACGGCGGCCGCTGCGGTGCCTGCTGCATCACTCTGTTGCTCTGCGCTGCGGGTGACACTCTCGGCGCTCTGTTCGAGCTCCTGAGATGAGTGAGATATCTCATCCAGGCGTTGTTGCAACAGCTGCTGTTGACGCATTGAGGTGTTGAGCCGTTGCTGAAACGGGTGCATGACCGGTTGCAGCAGGAGTCCTGTGGTACCGTCATAGCGCTCGTCAGTAGCAGAGGCTGGCTGCTGTGCGTAGCTGTTGCTCAGACGACCAACCTCGCTTTGCAGTAACCATAGTGTTGAGGCGCCAAGGTATCCGGTTATCAACAGTGACCCGCTGGCGCCGGCAGAGAGCAACAGCTGTAAAGCCAAACCAGACAAGGCGATAAAAATGATTAAAGCATTCATCCCTTTGATGCCGACGTGATACAGCAACAAAAATACCGGGTAAGTGACCCACCGCATTGGAATTCCCTCCCAAAAAGTAAAAAGCCCCCAGCAGCTACCCGTAGTAGCTAATGGAGGCGTCATTGCCTTGCAAAAAAACATTGTTCGGACAGTAAAGCAATAATTAAGCCGCTTATTTATAAGTTGCTGAATTTATTATGATTTATGTAAGAGTGGTACAGCAGAATAAAAGAAAATCCGCCCCCGAATGTGCTGATCAGCACTCTGACTGAGCCAAAATGGGGCGGTTTCTCCGAATCTGAAATATCAGGCATCAGGGGAGTGGCTATCAGCCCTCCGGGTATAGGCGTTGAATATGTTTTCAACAGATGAAAGGGTATTACTCGATATTCTGGATCTGCTCTCTCATTTGTTCGATCAGAACTTTCAGTTCCACTGCGCTCTGAGTGGTGTCGGAGACGATCGATTTGGATGATAGGGTGTTGGCTTCGCGGTTCAGTTCCTGCATCAGGAAGTCCAGTCGACGGCCTATCGGTCCTTTGGATTTGAGTACCCGTTTGACCTCCTGCACATGGGTGTTGAGGCGATCCATCTCTTCATCGACATCGGCTTTCTGGGCCAGAATGACCATCTCCTGTTCGAGGCGGTTCTCATCCAGTTCCGCTTTGAGGTCTTCCAGGCGGGCTCTCAGATTGTCGCGCTGGGCCTGCAGGATAGTCGGGAGTTTGCTGCGAACATCGGTGACGATCTCGCTGATGGTGTCGAGTCGCTGATCGATCAGGGCGGCCAGCTCAACCCCTTCGCGGCCCCGGCTCTCGATCAGTTCATCGAGGGCTTTGTGAAACAGGGTCAGGGCGGCTTTTTTGACGGCATCCATATCCAGCCGGGTATCCTGCAGTACACCGGGCCAGCGCAGCAGATCCATGGTGTCGATTGGTTTTGAAACCGGTAACAGGTTTTCCACCTGTTGTGCGGCTTCCAGCAGTTCCCGGGCGAAGGCTTCGTTGACGGTCAGCGTCTGGGACTGGGCTTCAGGTACAAACCGCAGAGTACACTCAACTTTGCCCCGGCTTAGTTTATTACGCAGCGCTTCCCGCAGCGGACCTTCCAGATCACGCAGGCTTTCTGGCAGGCGCAGGTGGGGTTCCAGATAGCGGTGATTGACTGAACGGACTTCCCAGATCAGGCTGCCCCACTCGTGTTGCACTTCCTGGCGGGCAAAAGCGGTCATGCTACGTGTCATATCGTCTGTTCTCGTTTAGAATGCTGTTTTCGTCGCCGACGCTGAACTGGTGTTGGCGGATTTGCGCTTTATTCTAACAGTCCTCGGCCGCTTCCTCTATGCGTCCGGTCGGGGTTCCGAACAGGATTCCTAAGTACATGAGCTCAACAATTTCAGATCAGTTACAAAACCTTGGCGTCACCACCTTCCGGCCGAGTAATCGCAATGCGGATCAGATGCGCGAGGTGCGTATTACGCGTAATTTTACCAAGCATGCCGAAGGCTCGGTGCTGGTGGAGTTTGGCGATACCAAAGTGATCTGTACTGCGTCGGTTGAGCGGGGCGTGCCGCGCTTTTTGCGGGGTTCTGGTTCCGGCTGGGTAACCGCGGAGTACGGTATGTTGCCGCGGGCTACCGGCAGCCGTAATGGTCGCGAAGCGGCCCGGGGACAGCAGGGTGGTCGTACGGTCGAGATTCAGCGACTGATTGGCCGTTCACTGCGCGCCTGTATGGATCTGAAAAAGCTGGGTGAGAATACCATTACTATCGATTGTGATGTGATTCAGGCCGATGGCGGCACCCGCACTGCGTCCATTACCGGCGCGTATGTGGCGTTGCGCGATGCGATCAGCTTTCTGAAGAAAGATAAGCACGGCGCGATGAAGGGCGACCCGATTAAGTATGGTCTGGCGGCGATCTCGGTGGGGGTCTATAAGGGCGAGGCTGTGCTGGATCTGGATTATGCTGAAGACTCTACGGCAGAGACCGATATGAACGTCATCATGACTGACAAAGGTGGCTTTGTTGAGGTGCAGGGGACTGCAGAGGGCGAGCCGTACTCACATGAAGAGCTGAATGCGATGCTGGAGCTGGCAAAGAAGGGCGTTGCTGAGCTGTGTGAATTGCAGGAAAAAGCGTTAGCCTGATTATAGGCAGTCATAAAAAAGGGAGCTGATGCTCCCTTTTTTATGTGCTGTTGAAGCTCTCAGAGCTTAGTTCTTAATGCTTAGTTCTCAGAGATCATAATCAATAATCAGCGGCGCATGGGCAGAAAACACCTCGCCCCGGTAGATTGATGCGGATTTAATCGTTTTGCGCAGATTGGCGGTGGTGATCTGGTAATCCAGACGAGCACCCTCGTTCAGGTCGCGGGCTTTGTTGTAGTCAGGCCACCAGGTGTATTGCTGGTCAACATGGTTAACCTGACGGAAAGCATCGACATAACCCATGTCGCCAAACAACTCTTCCGCCCACTCCCGTTCCTGAGGCAGGAATCCAGAAACCTTCTGATTGACATACCAGTTGCTCAGGTCCTGCGGTTTGTGGGCGATCAGCAACGATCCACAAAAGATAAATTCACGCCGTTTACGCAGCGTCTTGGTAAAGTGACCTTTGAGCAGACGCAGATATTCATCTTTGGCCTGCTGGGCTTCATCACTCTTCAGGCCCGAGGGAACGCTGAAGGATGCCACGCTGACGTTATCAAAGTCAGCCTGAATAAAGCGACCATTGAAGTCACACTGTTCAAAGCCAAGGCCGGTCATAATCGCTTTAGGCATCACCCGGGTGTAGATCGCCACGCCACTATAGCCATCTTCAAACGCATCGAAGAAATAAGCTTCATATCCATCCGGACGATAGCGTTTATCGTCCAGCTGATAATCTTTGGCACGCAGGTCCTGCAGACATACCACATCGGCATCCTGTTTAACCATCCACTGGAAGAACCCGTTGTCTGTTGCCTGTTCAATACCCTGTGTATTGAATGTAATGACGCGCATAACGTATAAACCTGTGAGAAGCACAATTTGAGGCGAAAGGCGCATTGTACTGGGTGTTTAAGTAAAATTGAATCTAAAGCACCGACTATTAATCGCTGAGTGAATAATTCAGTGGTTAAGCATTGTTCACAATGGAGGCACAGGAAGAAACCCTGTATTATACGCGCAACTTTTTACACAGCTTTGCGGAGAGCCCGGATGCAGGATTATCAGAGAGAGTTTATCGAGTTCGCTATTGATAAAGAGGTGTTGCGATTCGGCGAGTTCACCCTGAAATCGGGCCGTACCAGCCCCTATTTCTTCAATGCAGGCCTGTTTAACAGCGGTGCCGCGCTGGCCCGTCTGGGGAAGTGTTATGCCGCCGCCATTCAGCAGTCCGGGATCGAGTATGATGTGATTCTGGGGCCTGCCTACAAAGGGATCCCGCTTGCCGCTGCAACCTGTGTGGCGCTGGCGACCGAATTTGGCGAGGATGTTCCCTATGTGTTTAACCGCAAAGAAGCGAAAGCCCATGGCGAAGGGGGCAATCTGGTCGGTGCGCCGCTGGAAGGTCGTGTACTGATTATTGATGATGTAATCACCGCCGGCACGGCGATCCGTGAAGTGATGGACATCATCGATAAGGCGGGTGCGACACCGGCAGGCACGGTGATTGCGCTGAACCGTCAGGAGAAGGGCAAAGGCGAGTTGTCGGCGATTCAGGAAGTCGAGCGCGACTACAATATGCCGGTTGCCAGCATCGTGTCACTCAATGATCTGCTGGAATATCTGGGTGAAAAGGGCGGCATGGATGCTCAGATCGAAGCGATTCAGGCGTATCGCGCACAATATGGTATCTGATCGGTTACTTATTGTTCAGTAACGTAATATTTTATCAGGCCTTCCTGAAATACTGTTGATTTTTAACTGACGGACGTGTTTAATAGGCGCCCGTTGCCCGGATAGCTCAGTCGGTAGAGCAGAGGATTGAAAATCCTCGTGTCGGTGGTTCGATTCCGCCTCCGGGCACCAACGATTCTGATAAAGCCTCACTTTGTAGTGGGGCTTTTTCGTATCTGGGCCATCGCAGGGCGTCCTCGAACCTGGTTCGATTATTCGTCGCGTTGCTCCTCCCCTTCGGGCCATCGCCCAAGAGCGGCGATGTTGTAATAGCCTTCGGCCATTGCTCCGCCTCCGGGCACCAACGATTCTGATAAAGCCTCACTTTGTAGTGGGGCTTTTTCGTATCTGGAAGAATGTTAGGGCGTCCTCGAACCGGTTCGATTATTCGTCGCGTTGCTCCTCCCCCTTCGGGCCATCGCCTAAGAGCGGCGATGTTGTAATGGCCTTCGGCCATTGCTCCGCCTCCGGGCATCAATTTTTTGATAAAGCCTCACTCATCTCGTAAAAAGAGAGCCGGGGCTTTTTCGTATCTGGAAGAATGTTAGGGCGTCCTCGAACCGGTTCGATTATTTGCCGCTCTTTGCTTACACCTAGGGCCATCGCCCAAGAGCGGCGATGTTGTAATGGCCTTCGGCCAATGCTCCGCCTCCGGGCACCAACTGTTTTGATAAAGCCTCGCTCATATCGTAAAAAGAGAGTCGGGGCTTTTTCGTATCTGGGCCATCGCAGGGCGTCCTCGAACCTGGTTCGATTATTTGCGTTTTCTGCTTACACCGAGGGCCATCGCCTAAGAGCGGCGATGTTGTAATGGCCTTCGGGCATCTCTATTGAAAGCCTTATGATTCACTCGCCGGGCTGCTTTGTTTCTTTAGTCTGCTCATATCGCCCCCAAATGAACGACTTACTAAACGTTTACAGCTAGACCGGAAACCAGCCGGCCACATACGCGACGGTGATGTAGCGCAGCGATTTTCCTATGCCTACCAGTATCAGAAACAGTGTTAACCGCACGCGCATGATGCCGGCAATCAGTGTCAGTGCGTCGCCTCCCACCGGTAACCAGGCCAGTAGCAGGCTCCAGACTCCGTAGCGCTGAAACCAGCGCTGGGCTTTGTTGATCTGGTTATCGTTGAAGTAAAACCATTTCCGGTCTTTGAATTGCAGCAGCCAGCGGCCCAATATCCAGTTCACTACGGCCCCCAGGGTGTTACCCAGTGTCGCCACCAGCACCAGTATGAAAGGGTCGCCGCCCTGGCGGAGCAGGGCGAACAGCAGTACCTCAGAATAGAACGGCAGTATCGTCGCCGCCAGAAAGGCCGAGCCGAACAGCAGCAGGTAGTCGGTGATCATTCGCAGGTCTGGCGCAGCCAGCGAAACAGAGCAAATTGGGCCGGCAGATAGAACAGGTATTCGGGGTGCCACTGCACGCCAATAATGGGTTCGCCGTTGGTACTTTCAATTGCCTGAGTAAAGTTGTCCAGATCCCAGCCCACCACCTGCAGGCCTTCGCCGGTATCTTTTACCGCCTGGTGGTGCAGGCTGTTAACGCGAAGCCTGTTAGTGCGACACAATGCCGCCAGGTGGGATGCCCGGTCAAGGCGAACCTGTTTGGTGGGTAGCAGGCCGGCCCGGTTGTAGGTCAGCTTACGCAAGTGGCGAATATCGCTGTGCAGCGTGCCGCCCAGCACCACGTTAATCAACTGGGCACCGCGACAGATCCCCAGCAG